>JAYUGT010000136.1:0-11577 GCA_043738315.1 Gammaproteobacteria bacterium | reverse complement strand
AGCCATGCGGTTTATCTGCTCAACCGGCAGGATGTCTCACGGCTCGACGTCGTGCAGTACGTGTCCCACGGCATCGGCAAGGACGGCGACCCGCAGGCTAACAAGGACGACGCGGCAATGGACAGTGCGGACGGGGCCGAGCGCCTGGAGGCGGAAGCCGAGAGCGGCCCAAGCGCGCTCGACAAGTTTTCCGTGAACCTCAATGAACAGGCGAAGGCCGGCAAGATCGATCCGCTGATCGGGCGCCAGCTCGAAGTCGAGCGGACCGTGGAGATCCTGTGCCGCCGCCGCAAGAATAATCCGCTGTTCGTCGGCGAGTCCGGCGTCGGCAAGACCGCGATCGCGGAGGGCCTGGCAAAGCGGATTGTCGATGGCGATATCCCGGCGGTGCTGAAGAGCGCGGTCATTTACGCGCTCGACATGGGCGCCCTGATCGCCGGCACCAAGTATCGCGGCGATTTCGAGAAGCGCCTGAAAGGCGTGTTAGCCGAATTGAAGGAACGGCCGCATTCGATTCTGTTCATCGATGAGATTCACACGGTGATCGGCGCGGGCGCAGCGTCGGGCGGTGTCATGGACGCGTCCAACCTCATCAAGCCGGTGCTGGCCAATGGCGAACTGCGCTGCATCGGATCTACGACCTACCAGGAATACCGCGGGATCTTCGAGAAGGATCACGCGCTCGCGCGTCGCTTCCAGAAGATCGACGTGGTGGAACCCACCGTGAGCGAAACCTATGAAATCCTGAAGGGCCTGCGCAGCCGCTTCGAGGAACATCATCAGATTCGCTACGCTGACTCGGCCCTGCAGGCGGCCGCCGAACTGTCGGCGCGCCACATCAACGACCGGCATTTGCCGGACAAGGCGATCGATGTCGTTGATGAGGCGGGCGCACGCCAGCGGCTCAAGCCCGATGCGGAGCGCGATCACGTGATCGAAGTGCGGCATATCGAGGACGTGGTCGCGCGTATCGCGCGGATTCCGCCGGCTAACATTTCTGCGGACGACAAGGACGTGCTGCGCAACCTCGAACGCAATCTGAAGCTGGTGATTTTCGGCCAGGACGAGGCGATCGAATCGCTCGGAGCGTCGATCAAGATGGCGCGCTCGGGTCTCGGTAATGACCGCAAACCGGTCGGCAGCTTCCTGTTCGCGGGTCCGACCGGCGTCGGCAAGACCGAAGTCACCCGCCAGCTGGCGCTGGCGTTAGGCATCGAGTTCATCCGCTTTGACATGTCGGAGTACATGGAGCGCCACACGGTGTCGCGCCTGATCGGCGCGCCTCCGGGATACGTCGGCTTTGATCAGGGAGGGCTCCTGACGGAGCAGATCACCAAGCATCCGCATGCAGTGCTGCTGCTGGATGAAATCGAGAAGGCGCATCCGGATGTTTTCAACCTGCTGCTGCAGGTCATGGACCATGGGACCTTGACCGACAACAACGGGCGCAAGGCCGATTTCCGCCACGTGATCATCGTCATGACCACCAATGCGGGCGCGCAGGACATGGCGCGCAATTCCATCGGCTTTGTCTCACAGGACAACCAGACCGACGGCATGGAAGCGATCAAGCGCCTGTTCTCGCCGGAGTTTCGCAACCGCCTCGACGCAGTCATTAACTTCAAGAGCCTGGATCGCCCGGTCATCGAACGCGTGGTCGACAAGCTGCTGATGGAAGTCGAGGCGCAGCTCGAGCTGAAGGGCGTCGCGCTGTCGCTGGATGAGTCCGCGCGCAGCTGGCTGGCGCAGAAAGGCTATGACCCCAAGCTGGGTGCGCGCCCGATGGCGCGGCTGATCCAGGAGCAGATCAAGCGGCCGCTCGCCGAAGAGCTGTTGTTCGGCAAACTCGCGGGCGGTGGCACGGTGCGGGCCCGGGTCAAGTCTGATGGCAGTGGGCTGGCGCTGGATTGCGAAGCAACCCGCAAGCCGGAGCCGGTGCTGACCTGATTGCAGCCCGCGGCCTAACGGCCGCGATAGGTGATGCGCCCGCGCGTCAGGTCATAAGGCGTCATTTCGACGGTGACCTGATCGCCGGTGAGAATGCGGATGTAGTTTTTGCGCATCTTGCCGGAGATATGCGCGGTGACGATATGCCCGTTCTGCAGCTTCACGCGAAATGTGGTGTTTGGCAGGGTCTCCACGACCTCACCTTCCATTTGCAGACCTTCTTCCTTGGGCATCTAGTATTCGCAGTAACAACGAGGGCGCGCATTGTGCACGTGGACTTCGCCTGCATGCAAGCCGCGTCGCGCCATCCCCGCCAGGCCGGGTTGTTGCCTGATTACCACGTGAAATCCGGCTCGCTACGGCAGTACTGGGTCAACAGCTCGAGAAACTGGCTGCGCGGCATGGTGCGGGCGCCCAGGCTGGCCAGGTGCTGGGTCGCCATCTGGCAGTCGATCAGGGCCACAGAGCGCTTCCGGCACTCCTCGACCAGGCGCACCAGCGCGACTTTGGACGCGTCGGTACGCCGGCTGAACATGGATTCGCCGAAAAACACGCTGCCCAGATGCACGCCGTACAGGCCACCGACCAGTTCACCGCCGCACCAGGTCTCGACGCTGTGCGCGTAACCCGCGCGATGCAGATCCTGGTAGGCGGCGCGCATCTCATCGGTGATCCAGGTGCCGCCACCGTTCATCCGGGGCGCAGCGCAGGCGGCGATCGTGGCCGCGAAATCCCGATCGGCATGCGTCTCAAATTCGCCCGAGCGGATGCGCCGCGCCAGGCTGCGCGACACTTTCAGATCCTGTGGCAACAGCACGGCGCGCGGATCCGGACACCACCACAGGATCGGCTGGCCGTCGGGATACCACGGGAAGATGCCGCGCCGGTAGCCGGCTAACAGACGCGGCAGGCTCAAATCGCCGCCGACCGCTAACAGACCTGGCGGTTCCTCGAGTGCGTTGTCCGCCGGCGGAAAGTGCTCGGGCGGGTCCTTGGCAGTCAGCCAGTGCACGCGGCTCACGGTTTCTCTGCAAAGTCCGGCTGGCGAAACGGCAGGTGACCATCGACATCGGCGGCGTATTCCTCGACCGCGCGCGCCTCGCGTTTCAGGAAATCGGCAATTGCAGATCGGAAGCGCGGCTCGGCAATCCAGTGCGCCGAGCGCGTCAGGTGCGCGCCGAAACCCCGCTTGATCTTGTGTTCGCCCTGGACGCCCGGGTCGAAGTGCCCGATCCCGTGCTCGATACAGTAGTTGATGCCGCGGTAATAACAGGCCTCGAAATGCAGGCAGTTGATGAAGCGGTCCGAGCCCCAGTAGCGGCCATACAGGCTGTCGGCGCCGCGGAAGAATACCGCGGTGCCGACGATTTCGCCCCCCAGCCGCGCCAGCTGCACCATCATGCGCGGACCCAGCTCACGCGCCATGCGCGCCAGGAACGCTGCTGACACATAGGGTTCCTGGCCGCGATGATTGAAAGTGCGCTCGATCAAGGCGTGTATGCGCGTGACCTCGGCTGTTGTCAGCTCATCGCCATGGCGGGTCTCGAACAGCACGCCGGCCGCGGCGACGTAGCGCCGTTCCTGGCGGGTTTTCTTGCGATGCTGGGCTGAGAAGGTCTGCAGGTAGCCATCGAAACTCGTGTAGCCCTGGTTGCGCCAGTGAAACTGGCAATCCTGGCGGGCCAGGAACCCGGCGTCATGGGCGGCCGCGAGATCGGGCTTCGTGGCGAACAGCAGATGGACCGATGACAAGTCCAGCTCCGACGCCCGCGCCAGGATCGTAGCTAACAAATGCGCGCGCATCGCGGGGCCATCCGCATCCGCGCGCACCAGCAGGCGCGGCCCGGTAACGGGCGTAAAGGGCACGCCGATAACCATTTTCGGGTAGTAGTCGAGGCCGCTGCGGGCGTAGGCCTGGGCCCAGGAAAAATCAAATACGAATTCACCGAAGGAATGGTTCTTGAGCCAGGCCGGCGCAGCGGCGAGCAGTCCCTGTTCGTCGTGCAGTGTGAATACCTGCGGTTGCCAGCCATTGTGCGGGCCGACGCAGCCGGCCAGTTCCAGTCCGGCGAGGAACGTGTGGCTGATGAACGGGTTGCCACCGTCATGCAGCGAGTCCCAGCTCCGGGCGGGGATCGCCGTGACGCTGGTCAGCAGCTCGCTGCGCAGCGGCAGCGCTATCTGATCCGGAATGTTCAGGAGCCGCCGCCCTCAAGTCTTTCCAGGTACTTGTCGGCATCCAGCGCCGCCATGCAGCCGGAGCCCGCGGAAGTGATGGCCTGCCGGTAGACATGGTCCGCCACGTCACCCGCCGCGAACACACCCGCAATGCTGGTGGCGGTTGCCGCGCCCTCCGAGCCTCCCTGGACCGTCAGATAGCCTCCCTGCATTGCCAGCTGACCGGCAAACAGCTCGGTGTTAGGCGAGTGGCCGATCGCGATGAACACGCCTGTTAGCTCGAGCGTCCTGCTGCCGGATCCATCGGTGGCGCGCACCCGCAGGCCGGTGACGCCATTGGCGTCGCCCACGACCTCGTCGACCGCGTGATTCCACAGCAGCGTGATCTTGCCGGCGCGTTCGCGCTCGAACAGCTGATCCTGCATGATCTTCTCCGCCTTCAGTTTGTCGCGGCGGTGGACCAGCGTGACGTGATCGGCGATGTTAGCGAGATAAAGCGCCTCCTCGACCGCGGTGTTTCCGCCGCCGACGACGGCGACGCGCTGCTTGCGGAAGAAGAAACCGTCGCAGGTGGCGCAGGCCGAGACGCCCTTGCCCTGGAAGATCTGCTCCGAGGGCAGGCCGAGGTACTTGGCGGTCGCGCCGGTTGCGATGATCAGTGCATCGCAGCTGTATTCACCCGAGTCGCCGCGCAGCCGGAAGGGCCGGGCGCTCAGATCCGCCCGGTTGATATGGTCCGCGACGATCTCGGTGCCAAAGCGCTTGGCATGCTCCAGCATGCGCTCCATCAATGCAGGCCCCATCAGTCCATGCGCATCGCCCGGCCAGTTGTCGACTTCGGTGGTCGTCATCAGTTGGCCGCCCTGCTGCAGGCCGGCAATCAATAGCGGGTGGCGGTTGGCACGGGCGGCGTAGACGGCGGCCGTATACCCCGCGGGTCCGGAGCCGAGAATGATGAGTGGGCTGTGTCGTACTGTCATCGCGGCATGGTAGGGGAGCGCGGCCCGAGGGCCAAGTGCTGTTGTGCGCGACTTGTGAGGGCCGTTACGTTTCCAGTAGAATCAAAGCTCTGCCTTTCATAGTTGAACTATCTTGACTGAACGCGCTGCCGAGCCGGGCCTGGTTCCCGTGATGTCTGCCGCCGTGATCCGGGCGTTGCGCGAAAGCGCCGTCATCGGGCTCGGTGTCATCGCGCTGATGATTTTTCTTGCGCTGGCCAGCTACCACCCGGAAGACCCCGGGTTTTCCTTTACCGGCGACGGCCAGCAGGTCGGCAATCTGATCGGCCGCGGCGGCGCCTGGTTTGCCGATGTGCTGTATTTTCTGTTCGGCGGCCCGGCCTACCTGCTGCCGCTGATGATCGGTTTCGCCTGTGTCGTGATGCTGCGCCGGCCGGCCCCCGACAGGAAGACGCTGCCGCTGTCGCGCGCTAACACGCTGCTGCGTTTCGGCGGCTTTGCGGTGTTGCTGGCGGCGAGTTGCGCGCTGGCCAACCTGCACTGGGATCCGGGCGCGCTGCGCCAGAGCGCCGGCGGCGTGGTTGGCAGCCTGTTAGGCACGAGCCTTGCCACCGGTATCGATTTCCTCGGTGCGACGCTGCTGCTGTTAGGCATGTGGATGGCCGGACTGGCCCTGGCGTTCGGCATTTCCTGGCTCACGGTCATCGACAAGCTCGGCGCTGCGGCTTTTGCGGCCTGGGACTGGTACCAGGCGCGCCGCCAGAGCGCCCGCGACAGCGCCGAGGGCGAGGTGCGCAAGGCCGAGCGCAAGGAGAATGTGCAGGCCGAGAGCAAGAAGGCGGCGACGCGCGCCAGGCCGCGCATTGAAACGGCAACGCCGGCCGTAGAAAAGAGCGAGCGCGTCGACAAGGAGCGGCAGGCGCCGCTGTTCGATAACCTCAAGGCGGGCGAATTGCCGCCGCTGCAGTTGCTGGAAGACCCGCCGGCCGCGCAGCAGGCGCAGTCGCCGGAGGCGCTCGAGGCGATGAGCCGCTTTGTCGAGCTGAAACTGAAGGAGTTCGGCGTCGACGTGGAAGTGGTCGCCGTGCTGCCGGGCCCGGTGGTGACGCGTTTCGAAATCAGGCCCGCGCCGGGCACCAAGGCAAGTTCCATTACTGCGCTGTCGCGCGATCTCGCGCGCGCCCTGTCGACCACCAGCGTCCGCGTGGTCGAGGTCATTCCCGGCAAGTCCGTCATGGGCCTGGAAATACCTAACGAAAAGCGCGAAATCGTCACGCTCGGCGAGATCGTCAAGTCGCGCGCCTATGACGAAATCAGCTCGCCGCTCGCGCTGGCGCTGGGCAAGGACATCGGCGGCGCGCCCATGGTCGCGGACCTGACCCGCATGCCGCACCTGCTGATCGCCGGCACCACCGGTTCCGGCAAGTCGGTTGCGCTCAACGCCATGGTGCTGTCGCTGCTGTACAAGAGCACGGCCGAACACGTGCGCATGATCATGGTCGATCCGAAGATGCTGGAGCTCTCGGTCTACGAGGGTATCCCGCATTTGCTGACGCCGGTGGTCACCGACATGAAGCAGGCGGCCAATGCGCTGCGCTGGTGCGTTGCGGAAATGGAGCGGCGCTATCAATTGATGTCGGCGCTGGGCGTGCGCAACATCGGCGGCTACAACCGCAAGGTCAAGGACGCCACCGAAGCGGGCAAGCCGATCATCGATCCGGTGCTGATGCAGAAGGCAGCTAACGACCCGTCCATCGATCAGAAGGCCATCCCGGTCCTGACGCCGTTGCCCTACATCGTCGTGATCGTCGATGAGCTCGCCGACATGATGATGACCGTCGGCAAGAAGGTTGAAGAGCTGATCGCGCGCCTGGCGCAGAAGGCGCGGGCGTCCGGTATCCACCTGGTGCTGGCGACCCAGCGCCCGTCAGTGGATGTCATCACCGGTCTGATCAAGGCCAATATTCCCTGTCGCATCGCCTTCCAGGTGTCCTCGCGGGTCGACTCGCGCACCATTCTCGACCAGATGGGCGCCGAGTCTTTGTTAGGACACGGCGATATGCTGTATCTGCCGGCCGGTACCGCGCAGCCGACGCGCGTGCACGGCGCCTTTGTAGGTGACGCGGAAGTGCACCGCGTGGTTGAGGCGCTGAAAAAATCGGCCGCGCCGAATTACATCGAAGAGGTGCTGGCCGGCGCCGTCGGACCGTTGCCAGGGATCCCGGGTGAAGAGGGTGCGTTCGAGGACAGCGTGGATGCGGAGCAGGACGCGCTGTATGACGACGCGGTCAAGATCGTGGTGACCGAGCGCAAGCCGTCTATTTCCTACGTGCAGCGGCGCCTCAAGATCGGCTACAACCGCGCGGCGCGGCTGCTCGAGGCGATGGAGACGGCCGGCGTGGTCGGCCCACTGCAGTCGAACGGCGCGCGCGAAATCCTGGTGCCGGTTTCGGCCGGCAACTGATGCAGATGATTCGTCGGCGGCGCGGCGCAGCGCTCGCAGCGCTGTGTCTGGCCGCGTCCACCGCCTTGGCTGCCGGCATCGAGCGCACGCCGCTCGACCGGTTTCTCGACAACCTGACGACCTGGCAGGCTGACTTTGTGCAGCTGCTGCGGGACGGTAAAGGCCGTGTGCAGTCGCGCGCCGAAGGCCGGATGACGGTGTCGCGGCCCGGCAAGTTCCGCTGGGAGCTGCGCCCGGCGGGTCCCGGACCCACGCAGTACTCGCAATTGTTGTTAGCCGATGGCCGCAACCTCTGGTTTTATGACCGCGATCTGGCGCAGGTGACCGTCAAGCCGGCGGCCACGGCGCTGGCCTCGGCGCCCGCCGCCTTGTTAGCTGGCGGCAGCAACTGGCGCGACCTGTTCCTGGTGCGCAGCCTGCCGCGCGCAGCGGATCTTGACTGGCTCGAGGTGCGGCCGCGGCGCGCCAACGCCGAGTTTCGCGACCTGCGGCTGGGATTCGCCGGCTTGGACCTGCGCCGCATGGTGGTCAGGGATAACCTCGGACAGATCGCCGAAATCGAGTTCCGCAATGCGCAGCGCAACCCCGCAGTGGCCAGGGATCTGCTTGAATTCACTCCGCCCGGCGGCGTCGACGTGATTGGCGCACCGCAGCCGGGTCGCTGACGACATGTTGCGGCTGCAAAAGCTCTGGACCGGCCTGAGCGTCGTATTGCTGGTCGTGTCGTTGTGGTTTGCCCTCAAACCCATCACGCCCGACGAAGAAAACTGGCTCGACTGGCTTTCATTTCTAACGGCCTCCGACAAAGTCGTGCACGCCGAAGCGTTTTTCGGTCTGGGGCTCTGGTTTGGAGCGCTGGCGGGTCCGAGCCACTGGCGCCGCGTCGGTCTGCTGCTGTTGTTGTATGGCGCGCTGATTGAGATTTTGCAGGGCGCCATGGCGCTGGGCCGGATCGCGGACTTCTGGGACCTAGCGGCGGATGCCGGCGGCCTTGTGTTAGGCCTGCTGGCGGCTCGATGGTTCGGGCGCGACTGGCTGTTGTGGGTCGATGCCTGGGTGGCGTCCAGTGGCAGCTGACAAGGATGCAGCCGCCAGCTGGCGGCCGCTGGCTGATCGCATGCGCCCGCGCAGCATCGCGGAGTTTGTCGGGCAGGATCATTTGTTAGCAGCGGGCAAGCCTCTGCGGCAGGCCGTGGAGCGTGGCCAGTTGCATTCGATGATTTTCTGGGGCCCGCCCGGCACCGGCAAGACCACGCTGGCGCGCCTGCTGGCCGGCGGCGCGAACGCGGATTTCGTGGCCTTGTCAGCGGTCATGGCCGGTATCAAGGATGTCAGGGCCGCCGTCGAGCGCGCCCAGCAGGCGCGTGCCGAACACGGTCGCCGCACCGTCCTGTTCCTCGATGAAGTGCACCGCTTCAACAAATCGCAGCAGGATACTTTCCTGCCGTACGTTGAAGACGGCACGCTGATCTTTATCGGCGCAACCACCGAAAACCCATCGTTCGAGGTGGTCAGCGCGCTGTTGTCGCGGGCCCGCGTCTATGTGTTGAAGGCATTGACGCCCGCGGTACTCGAGACGCTGATGGACAAGGCGGTGAGTGACAAGGAGCGCGGGCTGGGGGCGCGCGGCCTGACACTCGCCGCGGACGCGCGTGCGTTGCTGGCGGTGGCCGCGGACGGCGACGCGCGGCGGGCGCTCAACATGCTGGAGCTGGCGGCGGAAATGGCCGAGGCCGAGTCGGCTGACAAGAAGGTCATTGACCTCGGCATTGCCCGCGAGGTTGGCTCGGGCACGAGACGCCGGTTCGACAAGGGCGGCGAGCAGTTCTACGACCAGATTTCAGCGCTGCACAAATCGGTCCGCGGCACGGACCCGGATGCCGCGCTCTACTGGCTCTGCCGCATGCTGGATGGCGGCTGCGACCCCAGCTATCTGGCGCGGCGCATTGTGCGCATGGCGATCGAGGATATCGGACTCGCGGATCCGCGTGCCCAGCAGGTTGCACTCGAAGCCTGGAACACCTATGACCGCCTTGGCAGTCCCGAAGGCGAGTTGGCGTTAGGCGTGGCGGTGACCTACCTGGCGGTGGCGCCCAAGAGCAACGCGGTTTACACCGCGATGAAAGCCGCGCAGGCGGATGTAGAGCAGTTCGGCACGCTGGACGTGCCGCTGCGGTTTCGCAATGCGCCGACGCGGCTCATGAAGGAGCTGGGCTATGGCAGCGGTTATCGCTATGCCCACGATGAACCCGAGGCCTATGCGACCGGAGAACGTTACTTGCCGGACGAAATGCCGGATCGCCAGTATTATCAGCCGGTGAACCGCGGGCTCGAAATCAAGATCGGCGAGGCCATGGCGCGCCTCAGGCGCAAACCGCAGGAGGGCGCATGAATGTATTGGCTGCGGCCCTGGGCAGCGCACTCGGTGGCGTGCTCCGTTACCTCTGCGGAAGGCTCTGGCCGGCGGCGCCGGGTGACTGGCCGCGCGCTACAATAGCGGTGAATCTCCTGGGCTGTTTCGTGATCGGCGTGTCCTACGTCTGGATGATGGAGAGGCATGCTGCGAGTGAGCCCTGGCGCGTCTTCTGGATCAGCGGCGTGTTAGGGGGCTTCACGACCTGGTCGGCTTTCGCCCTGGAGACCAACCTCATCTTCGGCGCCGGCCTGACCGGCCGGGCGCTGCTTTATGCCGCCGCCACGGTGATCGGCTGTTTGCTAGCGGCCTGGGCGGGCAGGGCCCTGGCCACGATGGTCTGAGGAATGATCAGGTGTTAGACAGCAAGTTGCTTCGGACCGACCCGGAAGGCGTGGCGCGTAACCTCGCGCGCCGCGGCCATGTGCTCGACGTCGCCGCGTTTCGTGCACTCGAGGAGCGGCGCAAGCACTGGCAGATGGAAGCGGACCGGGTGCGTGCCGAGCGCAACGCCAATGCCAAGGCCGTCGGCATGGCCAAGGGCAAAGGCGAGGACACGGCGCCGCTGATGGCCAGGGGTGAGGCGCTCGGGGCGCAGCTCGCGGCGGCCGACGCCGGCATCGCGGCCGTCCAGGCCGAGGTCGATGGCTGGCTGATGACGTTGCCCAACCTGCTGCACCCGGAGGTGCCGGATGGCGCCAACGAGGAGGCTAACAAGGAGCTCCGGCGCTGGGGCGAGCCGCGCAAGTTCGATTTTGCGCCCAAGGATCATGTCGATGCCGGGGTCTTGTTAGGAGGGCTGGATTTCGAAGCTGCCGGCCGGATCTCGGGCGCCCGTTTTGCGGTGCTGCGCGGCGGCGTCGCACGGCTGCATCGGGCGCTGGCGCAGTTCATGCTCGATCTGCACACCCGTGAGCACGGCTATACCGAATGCTATGTCCCGTACCTCGTGAATGCCACGGCCCTGACGGGTACCGGCCAGTTGCCGAAGTTCGAGCAGGATCTTTTCAGGATGCAGTCCGCGCCCGGCGCCGCCGGTGGCGCGGGCCTGTACCTGATCCCGACCGCCGAGGTGCCGCTGACCAACCTGGTGCGCGAGCAGATACTCGCCGCCGAACAGTTGCCGCTGAAATTCGTCGCGCATTCGCCGTGCTTCCGCAGCGAAGCCGGTTCCTATGGCAAGGACACGCGCGGCATGATCCGTCAGCACCAGTTCGACAAGGTCGAGCTGGTGCACATCGTGCGCCCGGAAGACTCGGGCCGCGCGCATGAGGAGCTCACAGGCCATGCCGAGGCGGTGCTGCAGAAACTGGACTTGCCGTATCGCGTGGTAGCGCTGTGCGCCGGCGATATCGGCTTCGGCAGTTATCGGACCTACGACCTCGAGGTCTGGCTGCCGGGGCAGGGCAAGTATCGCGAGATCTCCTCCTGCAGCAATTGCGAGGCCTTCCAGGCGCGGCGGATGCAGGCGCGCTGGCGCAATCCCGCGACCGGCAAGCCGGAGCCCGTCCATACCCTGAACGGCTCGGGCCTGGCCGTCGGCCGCACGCTGGTAGCGGTGCTGGAGAACTACCAGAACGCGGACGGGTCTGTTACCGTGCCGGCCGCGTTGCGGA
>JAYUGT010000135.1:0-4657 GCA_043738315.1 Gammaproteobacteria bacterium | reverse complement strand
GCGGCTCCGTGGTCTGCGCCGCGCAGGTCACCGACAGGCTGCGCCCCGGCGTCGTGTCGGCGTCAACTTCCTCGGCGGAATACCGGCCCATCGGCGAGCCCGGACGCTCCACCGATCTTGGCGGCTGCATCAACACGCTGAACCCGAGCAAGGCGATTGCGAAAAAAACGCACGGTATCCGGCCTAACACCACGCTTGTCCAGATCGAAAAGTGGACCGGTGTCGACACCTGGCGGCCGGCGGAGAGTGCATGATGGCCAAGAAATGGAATCTGATCGTCGACGTCGAGCATTGCAATAACTGTCGCGTCTGCTTCATCGCCGTCAAGGACGAGTATATCGGCAACGATTTCCCGGGATATTCGGCCGCACAGCCTGCGCAGGGCCACAACTGGCTCGACATCGAGCGCAAGGAGCGCGGCGTCTATCCGCTGGTCGATGCGCATTTCATGCCGGTGATGTGCAATCACTGCGACGATGCGCCGTGCATGAAGGCGGCCACCAATGGCGCGGTTCGCAAGCGCGATGATGGCATCGTGATCATCGACCCCGAGAAGTCGAAAGGCCAGAAGCAGATTGTCGCTGCCTGCCCCTATGGCGCAATCCACTGGAACGAGGAGCTGCAGATTCCGCAGGCCTGGACCTTCGATGCCCATTTGTTAGATCAGGGCTGGACGCGGACCCGCGGTGAACAGGCCTGCCCGACCCGCGTGTTCCGCACGGTCAAGGTCGAAGACGAGGAAATGAAGCGCCTGCAGGCTGAGCAGGGACTCGAGGTTCTGAAGCCGCAGCTCGGCACGCGGCCGCGCGTCTATTACCAGAACCTGCACCTGATGACCCAGTGCTTCGTCGGCGGCACCGTGGTGATGATTCGCAGCGGCGTTGAGGAATGCGCCGCCGGCGCCGAGGTCGTGCTCAGCAAGGACGGCCGCGAGGTCGGGCGGACGAGCACCGATACCTTTGGCGAATTCAAGATCGATCGGCTCACACCTGACAGCGGGTCATACCGCCTCGAGGCCGCGGGCGCGGCGGGGCGCTGCGCACTGCAGTTCGATCTCGGCGGCGAGAGCCGTTATCTCGGCGTGCTGAAGCTCGCCGCCGGCTAGTTCAGTGCCTGTCGGCCTGTGCATACAGGTTCTGGTAGAGATTCCAGGCGGGGGTCGTGTTGCGACCGAATTGTTTCCGCGCCGCGTCGATTTTTGCCAGGTCGATGTCCGCGGCCGCGCTGCCTTCGTCGCGCCCGCCGCGGGATGCGAGCACGCTGCCATCCGGCCCGACGATCGTCGCGGTGCCGCCGGACCAGTCCGCTGCCGGTTTGTCGGCTTGCACGAACCGCGAGGTCGTGCCGGTCACGAGATAGACGTGACACTGGAATCCGATCGCCTGCTTGAGCGCGAGCCACGGGATGTCATCGCTTTCCAGGCTGGTGTGCAGGATGACCTGCGCGCCCTTGGACGCGAGCAGTCGCGATGCTTCCAGGACTTCGGCCTCGGCCTCGACCAGGCAGGCCAGGCGGCCAATCGGTGTGCTAGCCACCGGCATGATGGAATCCGCGCCGAAAATGCCGCGATAGTCGGCGGCAATGTCGCGCAGATAGGAGACTTCCGGTGCGCTCTGTGCCTGCGATTTGGGCGAGCGCAGCACCAGGCCCTCAGGCCCGACAATAAATCCGGTGTGAAACCACAGGCCCGGCATTTGCGGGATTTTTTCCTGCGTACTGGTCGCGACATAACAATCGTGGCGCCGGCAGGCGGCAACGACCGGCGCAAAAATCGTTTTCTGCAGCGGCTCGGAAATGAGGTCGACCGCGACCGCTGACATCGGCACACCGGAGACGGAGCGTCGCGAGGAGGTGTACTGCAGCACCGGAAATACCAGCAGCCGCGGCTTCGGCCCCGGGCCCGCCATTACCTCATCGATGGCCGCGGTCATCGCAGCGGCATTGCGTTGGCGCGTGGCTTCGAGCGCGGCTGCGCTCACGGGCACTTCGATCGGCAGGCGCAGTGCCACGGCGCGATAGGTCGGCGCGATGAGTTCGGTTGCGGGTGACACTGGGGCGGCATCGCTCGCCTGCGTTGGGCGCGGCATTGCGGCGATGGCCGCTGCCATCACGATGTCGCGTCGTGTCAGGCATTTTTTGGTCATGGTTGCTACGCCTTTGCTGTTTCCTAACAAGATGCACAAAATAGCCGCAGCCGCCGGCAGGCCTCGACGATCAATGATTCGTCGGTGGCGAAGCACAGACGTACGAATCCTTGAGTTTCCTCGCCAAAAGCGCGGCCATCCATGACCGACACCTTATGCAGGCGGAAAAATTCACTGGCGAATCGTTCACACGTCAGGCCCGTATCCCGCACGTCGACCAGCATGAACATGCCGGCTTCCGGCACATGCGTGCGGACGCCACGGATTCCCTGCAGTTCCTGCGCCATCAGGCGCGCGCGCGACGCACAGTACTCTCGCACCCGTTGCTCGGACTGCGCCGCGATACCTAACGCCGTAATTGCCGCTTCCTGGATGAAGCCCGGCAGTCCGAACAACATGGACATCGCCACGTCTTCGGCATGCTGCACCATCGAAGCGGGCGCGACCATCCAGCCGGCGCGCCAGCCCGGCATCGAATGCGTCTTGGAGAGGCTGCTGATCGTCACCACCTGGTCCGGCAGGCTCGTGGCGAGGCTCGGCACACGGCCCTCAGGCGCGAGGCCCGCGTATACTTCATCGGCGACGATCCACAGCTCGTGGCGGCGCGCGATCTCGCCGATACCCGCCAGTTCGCTGGCGGTGAGGATGACGCCGCTGGGATTGCCGGGCGAGGCGAAAAAAAGCGCGCGCGTGCGCGGCGTGATCGCGGCACTCAGGGCGTCCAGGTCCGGCCGAAAACCGCGCGCCGCGGGTTGCCGGACGCGTACCATGCGGGCACCCGAGACTTCGATGGTCGCCGGGTAGGTCGGATACATCGGGTCGAACGCCAGCACTTCATCGCCGGGTCCGGCCAGGCACAAAGAGGCTACAAACAAGGCATTTTGCGCGCCGCTCAGCACAATGACATGGTCCGCGTCCACGGCGTGCCCGCAGCGGCTGGCATGCATGGCGGCGATGGCTTCGCGCAGCGCGCGCCGGCCGCGCGCCGGCGTGTAGCGCGAATCACCGGCGCGCAGGCGCTCGACCGCGCGTTCGACCACGGGCTGCGGGGTTGCGAGGTCCGGATCGCCAACGCTCAGGATGATCACATCCTCGCCACGATCGCGCGCGGCGACCGCCGCGTAGTGAGTGCGCCAGGCGTCGGCGCCGTGACCTGCGACGCGATTGACCAGAGACGAGAATTTCATTTAGGGTGCCCTTGAAACCAGCATTATGAGCCTAACAGCCAGACCCATTGGATGCTATGTCGCCGGGCTGCTCGCGGCCAACGGCATCGACACCGTGTTCGGCATCCCGGGCGTGCATACGCTCGAGCTGTATCGCGGGCTGGCGCGCGAACCGCGCCTGCGACATATCCTCACCCGGCACGAGCAGGGCGCAGGATTTGCCGCCGATGGTTATGCGCGCGCCAGCGGACGCCCGGCTGCGGCCTTCGTGATTTCCGGCCCTGGAGTCACCAATATCCTGACATCGGTTGCGCAGGCGTACTCGGATTCGGTGCCGATGCTGGTGGTGGCGAGCACGCCGGTGCGCGCCTCGCTGGGCCGCCGCTGGGGCGTGCTGCACGAACTTGCGGATCAACAGGGCGTCATGGGTAACGTGCTCGACCTGGCTTGCACCGCCGCCAGCGCCGAGCAGATACGGGACCACTTGCAGGCCGTGTTCCAGGAGTTTCACACCGGCAGGCCGCGCCCCGCGTATCTTGGCATCCCGCTTGATCTGCTGGCCGAACCCACGACCCTGGTGGCGGAGCGATTCCCGTTGGCCGAAAGCCCGGGACACGCTGTCGCTGCCGGGATCGAGCAGGCCGCGGCGCTGCTGTCGGCGGCGCAGCGGCCCCTCATCATCGCGGGCGGCGGTGCGCGGGCCGCCGCCGGCGAATTGCGCCAGCTCATCGAGACACTCGATGGCTACCTGGTGACGACCGCGGCCGGCAAGGGCGTGCTGCCGGAGGCGCATCGCTGCAATCTCGGGTGTTCGCTGCCGTTTGCGGACACTCAGCGACTGCTGGCCGAGGCTGATGTGGTGTTGGCCGTGGGCACGGAGATGGCGGAGACAGACATCTATACCGCGCTCAAGCTAACAATCCCGGGCAGGCTGATCCGCATCGACATTGCCGCAGAGCGGAATGAGCAATATCCCGCAGCCGTCCGCATCCGCGGCGACGCGCGTGCGGCAGTCGCGGCGCTCCGCGGGCGTGTCACGGGCCGGGCACGCTGGTGTTCGCTGTCGGGCGGCGCCGCGCCGCATCGGGCGCGCATCGATGCAACGTTGGACGCGGCTGCCGTGATCCGGCGCCAGGTGTTAGCTGCGATCCGCGCCGCGCTGCCGGCGGATGGCGCTGTCTTCAGTGACATGACGCAGATCGCCTACCTGGGAAACTATGCGTATGCCGCGGATGTCCCCGGTGTCTGGCACCACCCGTCGGGTTACGGCACGCTGGGCTACGCGCTGCCGGCGGCGTTAGGCGCCAGGCTGGCGATGCCGGACAGGGCGGTGGTCGCGCTCGCAGG
>JAYUGT010000134.1:0-1828 GCA_043738315.1 Gammaproteobacteria bacterium | reverse complement strand
AGCCGCCCGACCGCGGGCGCCATGCGTCACTACGCCACCGGCGAAATCCTGGTGCGCCTGCCGCAGGATCGCACCGCCGAGACTTACGGCGTGCCGCTCTACCACATGCACCGCGCCGATCTGCACGCCGCCTTGTTAGCCGCGTTGCTGCGTCTGCAGCCTACGGCCGTGCACGTCGGCACGGCAGTCGTGGGCGTCGAGCAGGGCGGGAATGCAGTTACTGCACTGCTCGGTAACGGCGAGCGCATCAGCGCGGACTGGCTGGTGGGGGCCGATGGCATTCCCTCGGCGGTGCGCACCGCGCTGTTCGGGCACGATGCGCCGCTGTTCACGGGCTTTGTGGCATTCCGCGGACTGGTGCCGGCTTATGGCGCACCGGCAGCCTTGTTAGACCCGCCACTGTGCATGACCATGGGCCCGCGCCGCCTGCTGATGCGCTATCCGTTGCGCAACCGGACGGTAATCAATTTCGTCGCACTCGCGCACCGCAGCGCGTGGATGGAAGAGGGCTGGAGCGTGCGCGCCGAACTAGCCGAGCTGCAGGACGAGTTTCATGACTTCGAGCCGGTGTCGCAGCAGTTGTTAGCATTGACGCCGCGCGACCGGCTGTTCAAATGGGGCCTGTTTGATCGCGACCCGCTGCCAACCTGGAGCCGCGGCCGGGCCACGCTGCTGGGCGACGCCGCCCATGCGATGCCGCCCTTCACAGGACAGGGCGCGGTGATGGCACTGGAGGACGCTGCGGTACTGGGACGCTGCGCCGCGGCGGCAGGCGACCCGGAGGAAGCCATGCAGCGCTATGAAAAAGCGCGCCACGCGCGCGTCGTGGCTGCGCTGGCGATGTCGCGCGCGCGTGCCGATGTTTATTTCGCGCCCGATCCCGCGGATCAGATCAAGGCGCTGGCGGCCGGCATGGCGGAGGTGCGCACGCTGTACGCCTACGATGCGGGTTCGACGCCGGTTTGAGCGGATGCAGCGCGGCGGCTAACTTAATTGAGCCGCCTGATCCACAACCATTCGGTCGGATTCGGCGTGGACTGTCCGCGCCCGCCGCTGGCGGGAAAGTCGTTGTCGTTGACGACCAGCCAGTTGTTCGCGTCAAGCGCGTAAACCGATTCGAGCGACACGTAGGAAAAACGGAAAACACCTGCCGGCCCGCCAAGGTGATCCGGGTCAGCTAACGCCAGCAGGTCGATGAGCGGAGGTTTTTCGAGGATCGTGCCCTGCGGCGCAGCGTTCGGATCCGGCAGCTGGAATACGATTTTGGTCCGGGCCGCGTCACCCTGCAGATTGTCGTGCTCGAGAGCCAGCAACGCGCCGCCGGGCGCGCTTGCGAGTTCGCCGACGCCGAACTGCGGTGAATTGAGCCGATAACGCCACCAGCGTCCGGTCCATTGCTGCTGCCGCGGATCGAATTCCAGCAGCCGCAGGTCGTGCGGGTCGGCTTCGGCCGGCAAAGGCTTTTCGAGCAGCGCGTAGAATTTCAACCAGGCGCCGCGACCTGACGCTGCCAGGCCCTCGAACCCGCCGGAGGCGCGCACATTCGCGGCGGCGCGCCCGGCCAGGACCTCCGGGTGACTGGGCGAGCGCAGCGTGCCCAGATCCGCGACGACTGTTGCGACCGGCGGAGCTAACAAATGTCCGGCTGCGGAGAAATGCAGCAGCCAGGGGCCAATTTCGTCGCCGATCCAGAATGTCCCGTCCGCCATGACGACCAGGGACTCGGGATCGATATCGCCGCCAGTCAGGGGCCGCGCCGGGTCTGCCTCGAGAATGAGCCGGTGCGGAAACCTGCGCTGCGGATCACGCAGTTCAATGCGCTTGAGCA
>JAYUGT010000133.1:0-11726 GCA_043738315.1 Gammaproteobacteria bacterium | reverse complement strand
ATGACGCCGTCGCCGTCGCTGTCCTTCGGCAGCGGGCAACCGGACGCATCCACCGCGGTGCCAGCCGGCGTGCCGGGGCAACGGTCGATGTCGTCCGTCACGCCATCGCCGTCAGAGTCCGCAGGCTTGACCACCGGCGCGGGCTGGTCACCGCTAAAACTGAAGCTCGCGCGCAGGCCCAGCTGGCGACGATCCGGCAGCACGGCACGCGCGCCGCTCGGCGCTTGCGCCGCGATCGGCGTGCGCACCGTACCTGCCGCGCCAGCGGCGTAAGCAACGTTCCAGTCCTGGATGTAGACCGCGCTGGCCTTCAGCGTATCGTCATCGAACAGGTTGTTGACGTAGGCCGTCAGCGTCCACTTCTTGCCGGACTTGAGGCCGAGGCGAACATCGGCCAGCCAGTAGGCGTCCATCACCAGGCTGTTCTCGAAGCTGGTAAAGCGGTCAGACTGGTAACGGGTATCGAGATTGAAGAACCAGTCCATGCCGTCGCGCCAGTTGCCGCGCACCTCGGTGCCCATCAGCAAGCTGCTCTTGGGCGCGCCTTCCAGGCGGTTGCCGGCATAGCTGATTGCACAGCGATTGGTGCCCGCGACCACGATGACGGTACAGGCGTTAGGATTGTTGACCACAGCGCGCGAAATCGCCGACACGCCGGTCTGGATGTCGGTGAAATCGTCGTATTTGCCGTCGTTGTAGGTATAACCGGCGCTCAGCGTCCAGTTATCCGTCGGCGCCGCATTGAGCTCGAGCTCGAAGCCCTTGACCGAGGCCGACGCGGCATTGACCACCTGGGTTGTTAGCTGGCCGGTTCCCGGATCGACGAAGGTGATCGAGACCTGTTTCTTGGAGTAGTCCTGGTAGTAGATCGCCGCGTTCAACTGCAGGCGGTTTTCCAGCCAGCTGGTCTTGGCGCCGATTTCATAGGCCGCCAGTTCTTCAGGCAGGTAGGTGTTAGCCGCGAGGTTGGCGATACCCGTCAGCGGGCTCAGGCCGCCCGGCTTCTTGCCTTCGGCGTAGGACACGTAGGCCATCTTGCCGGGCGCAAATTTGTAGTCGAGAGAGACGCGCGGCGTCGTAAAGCTCGACTCGACCTGCGCATACCGCGGCGTCGACGTTGTCAGCTGTGCCAGCAACTGCGCTGCTGATGACGGGCTAACCGTGTTCAAACCTGTGGCGGGGTTGACGCCTCCCACCGAATTGAATGAACAGGAGACAATGCCATTGGCGCCGAAAATACGGCCATTGGTCGTCACGCTCGGGCAGCCAACAGGCGCAGCCGGACCAACCACACCCTGCGCCTGCGTGTTTTCCTTTTCCTTGGTCGAACGCACTTCGGCGCCGATCGACAGCTTGTCGGTGATCTTGAAATCCGCCAGGCCGTAGACTGACGAATGGTAGGTATTGCGGCGAGTAAAGTCCTCAGGGATTCGGGCCGCGGTGCCAACCGCCTGGAACACCCGGGCGCAATCGCCACCGGCCGAAGCGCAACGCAGCGCGCGATTGGTCTGCTCCAGTTCCTCGGTCCAGTACAGACCACCGACCGTCCAGTTGAATCGACCTGCCGACTTGGACTGCAAGCGGATTTCTTCGCTGATGGTCTTGATCTTCGTATCGAAATAGGTTTCCTGGCCACCACTGACCAGCGGATTGGTGAAGTCGCCGACCGCCAGCGCGTCATTGAACTGGAAGGTCTTGTTATCACCGTATCCAGAGATTGACGACAGCATCACCGGGCCAAAATCCCAATCGCCGCGCAGGATGGTGCGCGAGATGTCGCGATTGGATCCCGGGTAGTCGGTGCCGGTGCGCGGATTGCGGCTCGGCGCGGGATTCGGAAAATTGCGCGCGCTGCCCAGGCTGCCGACCGTCTGCGGGAAGAATGCATTGGCTGGGTTGGCGGCAACCGCCGCACCTACTACTGCGGGCAAGCCGTTGACGGACACCAGCACCGAGCTTGGCAAGGCAACGAGAGACGGCTTCTTGACCGTGGCCGCTTCCGGTTCGTAGCGATCTTCCGACACTTCGGTGCGCAGGTTGAAACTGAGGTTGTCGGTCGGCGTGAAGCGCAAGGCAACCGCCGCACCCCAACCCGTGCCGCCACCGAGACTGTGGCCGGTCACTGAACTTTTGTAGAAACCGTCGCTACCCCAGGCCGCCACATTCAGGCCACCTGTTAGCTTGTCCTGGATCAGCGAACCACTGATGCTGCCGCGGCCTTCAAACTTGCTGTAGGTGCCGACGTCCAGCTGCGCATTGGCGGCGAATTCTTCACCGGGTTTCTTGGTGATGTAATGGATCGCGCCGTTGAAGGCCGAACGTCCAAACAATGCCGAGTGAGGACCCTTGATGACTTCGATACGCTCTACATCCATCAAGCGGGGATTGATGACGAATGAGCCGCCGGCGGTCGCCTGCGCGAGCGAGGAAATATCGACGTCGTCCAGCAGGATCGCGACGTTCTGGCGGCCGCGCGTCGGCGACAGGCCGCGGATCACCACGCGGGTGTCCTGTTTGTTGAAGCCTTCATCCAGCATCACGCCGGAGGAATACTTGGCAATGTCGGCGAGATCGCTGATGCCCTTGCGCTGAATCGCTTCGGCCGAAATGGCCGTGATCACCATCGGGATGTCCTGCAGGTTCTCGGAGCGCTTACGGGCGGTGACCGTGACCTCCTCGATTTCTGCGGCGAAGACGCTGGTTGTTAGGCTCACGCCGGCCAATAACAGGACAGTGGCGCGGATGGCGCCCCAATGACGAATGTGCATGCTCTTTCCCCTATCGCGATACTATTGTTGCTGGGGCGCAACGATTGCGTACGCGCCTCAATTACGATACTAGTAAATGCATGGCCAAATGCCAACAAAAGATGGTGTCCGGACATGATCTATAAGTCGCCGCGACCGCAATTGCGCCTTCCTGATGGCCCGCTAACACGTTATGTCTTTGAACATCAGGCACGGTATGCCGACCGCCCGGCTTTCATCGAACCTCTGACGGGCAAGACGCTCAGTTACGGCGCGATCTGGACAGCCGTGGAGCGCACGGCGGGCGGCCTCGCCGCGCGCGGCTTCAGGCATGGCTCGGTACTCGGCATTCTGGCTGCCAACAGCGCTGACTATGGCATTGCCTTTCATGCCGCGGCGCTTGCGGGCGGCGCAGCGACGACGATCAACCCGGCCTACAAGGTCGAAGAGGTGGTGCACCAACTGCGTGATTCTGCAGCGCGCTGGCTGATCTGCGACCGCGCAGCTGCCGAGGTGGCCCGTGCCGCGGCACAGCAGGTCGGCCAGTGCCCGGTGTTCTGTTTCGACGGGCAGGGCGATGAGTCCTTTGCTGCGCTCAGCGGCGAGCCGCTGCCCCAGGTTGCGGTCATGCCAGACGACATGGTGGCCCTGCCCTATTCCAGTGGCACCACGGGCCTCTCCAAGGGCGTGGTGCTGACACACCGCAATTGCGCGGCCAATATCGCGCAAATCGAAGCCTGCATGCCATTGCGGCCGCAGGACGTTTTCATCGCGGTGCTGCCTTTTTTTCATATTTACGGCATGCAGGTAATCATGAACCTGGGCCTGCGCACCGGCGCAACCCTGGTAACGATGCCGCGCTTTGATCTCGCGGCGTTTCTCGATGCCATCCAGCGCTACCGGATCACGATTGCATTTGTCGTACCGCCGGTTGTGTTAGCGCTGGCAAAACACCCGCTGGTCGACAAATTCAATTTGTCATCGCTGCGATTCATGATGTCTGGCGCCGCGCCGCTCGGGGCGGACGTCGCAGCCGAGGCGCAGGCGCGCATCAGGGTGCCGATCATCCAGGGCTATGGCATGACCGAGCTGAGCCCAGTCTCACACCTGTCGGTTGCCGGCGCAACGCCCGCGGGCTCCGTGGGCCGGCTGGCGCCTAACAGCGAGGCGCGCCTGGTCGATCCCGAAACCGGCCGCGACGCGTCGGCCGGTGCGAGCGGCGAGCTGTGGGTGCGCGGCCCCATGGTCATGAAGGGTTACCTGAATAATCCCGCGGCAACCGCGGCAACCATCGATACTGCCGGCTGGCTGCATACCGGCGATGTCGCCCGCGTCGATGATGCCGGAAATTTCTACATCGTCGACCGGCTCAAGGAGCTGATCAAGTACAAGGGATTCCAGGTCGCGCCTGCGGAACTCGAAGCGTTGCTCCTGACGCATCCCGACGTTGCCGACGCCGCAGTCATCGGCATGCCGGACGCCGAGGCGGGCGAACTGCCCAAGGCCTTCATCGTGCGCAAAGCAGGCGCGACGGTAGCCGCCGATGCCCTGCGCGCGTTCGTTGCCGGACACGTCGCGACCTATAAACAGATTCACGCGGTGGAATTCCTGGATGCGATCCCGAAGTCCCCATCCGGCAAGATCCTGCGCCGCCTGCTGCGCGACGGCGGCGTGTCCCGGAGCTAACGCGTCGCTTCGGCAACTTCAGCTAACAGATAGAACTTGAAATCGGTGCGGCCCGCCGGGCCGCGCTCTGGCGGCAGCGGATGCTGCTGGAACCAGGCGCGATAGGCTTCGTAGGCCGCCATGTCACGGAAGTGCATTTCGGCGATGCGGTACAGCGGCAGGCTCTGCGGCAGCCGCATGGTGTTGCCGCTGGCCGATTCCACGGGCTTCAGCACCGTGTTGTAGACGATCTTGTCGAGGTGTGGATTAGCTAACAGATCTGGCGTGTGTATTTTCCACAGCCACTCGTCATATTCCTGCGGCGTGATTCCGGGTACCAGCGTATATCCGATCAGTGTCTTGATCATGGCGGCTCACTCGTTCTGAAAGCGATGGGCGGAGGCGCCGACGATAGCGCGCCCCGGGCCGCGGCGAAAGCCCGGCGCCGCCTGTTTGCGGCCCCCGGCCACTGCTGTTAGTGTCGCCGGGTGGCCACCCCGAAATTCATCGCGGTCGCCGGCAACATCGGCGCCGGCAAGACCGAGCTAACAGAATTCCTGTGCCGGCGCTATGGTTTGCAGCCGTTCTTCGAGCCTAACGACGCCAATCCGTACCTGGCGGACTTCTACAAGGACATGAAGCGCTGGGCGTATCGCTCGCAGATGTTCTTCCTGACCCGCAAGTTCCGCCTGCACCTCGAGCTGCAGGGCCAACCGCAACCCGTGATCCAGGATCGCACCCTGTATGAAGACGCGGAGATCTTCGCCCGCAACCTGCATCTGCAGCGCTTCATCGATCGCCGCGACTTCAGCGTCTATTGGGAGCTGTACCAGTCGATCGCCGCGAGCGTGCGCCCGCCCGATCTCATGATCCAGCTGCGCTGCCCGGTGCGCACGCTGCGCCAGCGCATTCGGGCACGCGGCCGCGCGATGGAGCAGGATATTCCGGCCAGTTACCTGTCGCGGCTCAATCGCCTCTACTACCAGTGGTTCGACAACTACCGGCTGTCGCCGGTGATCACGCTGGAAACGGACCAGCTTGACTGGCTGACAGACCTGGTGGACCGCGCCGACCTGTTCCGGCGGCTGGACAGGTTTCTCTAGCCGCTGGCGCGCGACAGCACGTAAAGACGCAGGTACTTCTGCCGGACGTAGTTGGAGTCCTGCAAAGCCATTACCAGGCCGCGCCAGCCGTCGAGAAACCCGAGCCGCAGGCAATACGCGCGCAGGAAACGCCAGGCCGGATTGAGCAGGATCTGCGCGACATTTCCGCGCCTGCCGGCCGCGTGCATGTGCTGCGCCATCAAGGCCGCGTACTGCGTCAGCTTCTCCGTTTGATCATCGAGACTGCGATAGGAGTCGTGCAGGATCCGGCCGCGCAAGCTGCCGACCGAGCCTTTGGCTACGATCTTCTCGTGGATTTCAAAGCCACCCATGGCCGCGCGGCGGCGATCGAACAGGCGCACGTGATGCTCGCGGCCGGCATCGCCGAAGCGCAGGTATTTTCCAAAGTAACGCGATGCAAAAGGAATCGAGTAGGCCGCAACAGTTGCTGCGCCCGGTTGTTTCAGCTGGCGAATTTCCGCCGCGAGCTCGGGTGACAATTGTTCATCCGCGTCCAGCATGATGATCCAGTCATGGCTCGCGGCCTGGTGTGCAAACTGGCGCTGCGAGCGATAACCGGGCCAGTCCCGCTCAATCACCCGCGCGCCGCATTCGGCGGCCAGTTGGTGCGTGCGGTCGGTGGAGTGGGAATCCACGACCAGCAGCTCGTCGGCGACCAGCGCCAGCGATCGCAGACAGGGCTGGATGCAGTCCTCTTCGTTACAGGCAATCACACAACCCGAGATCTTGAGACTCACGGCGTACTAGACCCGCGCAAGGCTCGCGACCGGAGCTTCAAGATCCTCTGGCTGCACCAGGGGCACGGTCCGGTGCACCCAGTTGCCGGGATCTGAGCGCCGCTGCGGCGACGGAATGACCAGCACCCGGCGCAGCCGTTCGCTGTGCATTTTTTCGACGTCGATTTCGTTGCCGCGCCGCGCCCAGTCGCGCACGCGCTGCCGGAACTGGAATTCCATGCCGTCGGTCTCGGTCAGGAACTCTTCGGCCGCGGTGCGCGGCGGCAACTTGGGCTCGATCCGCGTGACGACCGCGAGGTCTTCATTCAGGGCCTTGAGGATCATGGCGTGGCGGTCCTTGTCCTCGGCGGGATCTAACAGGAAATTACGCGCCTGGATGCCGAAGGTGCGGGTGTTAGTCGCATCGATCGGCACCTTGACTGAGAACGTGATGATCGACATGCCTTCCTGGAACACCGGCTGGATGCGATGGCAGACGCCGATGAGGCTGAACTCGACCGACACCGCCGTGAAGCCGCGATCCGGATTCAGGATCTTGGCCATCTCGCCGGTCTTCTGCTCGACCTTCGGCGCCGGCCTGACCCGCTGCACCCGGGCGCCGTATTCGGTCGGCGTGATCGGCACCACGTGCACGCGCGGCGCGCGGCGCGTGCCAAAGGTCGGATGGACGAAATTGATGTGCGCGGTGTCCAGCGAGTTTTCTTCGAAGCGCGCCCAGTTGACGTTGCCTTCGCCCTGGTAGTGAATCAGCCGCCACTGGTCCGGCATCTCATTCTCGGGAAACAGATCCGGTACCTGCGGCCGCTCGGCCTCCGGCAGATCGCCGAGAAATGCCCACACCCACCCATACTTTTCCATCGTCGGGTAGCTGTCGATGCGCGCGCGCTTGGGGATCACCGCTTCATCGCCCAGCGCCGGTATCTTCAGGCAGCGACCGGTGCCGCCAAACTGCCAGCCGTGGTACGGACACTCAACTTGCCCGGCCACGATCTGGCCATTGGCTAACGCGGCGCCGCGATGCACGCAAACACTGGACAGGCAGATGGCCGCGCCGGACGGGTCGCGATACAGCACGAAGTCGCAGCCCAGCATCCGCACGCCTAACGGCTTGGCCGCGGTTACGTCATGGGCGTAGGCCGCCACATACCAGTTGTTGATCAGCATTTGCTCAATGTTGAGGCTGAAACAATTCGAACGCAATGCCGCCGGGCGCCAGAAAACCGGCATGCAGCGCCACGCCGTGGCGCGGATCTGCCAGCAGTAACGGCCCGCGGATTTCGTGCGCGCCAGCGGCCGCTGCCTGGCGCAGTACCGCTGCTATGTCATCCACCGGAAAGCTGTACATGACGAGGCCGGTCGCCGGCAGTCGCGGCGGTCGCGGCGGCTCCGCCACCGCCAGATTGATGAACTGCAGCAGGATCAGGAATCCGTGCGCGCCATACGGAGGGTAAGCCTGCGCGATTTCAAACTGCGTGCCATCCGGCGTGTTCATCGCGCCCTGGCGGCCCGCCGAGGCCTGGCGGCGACGATTGCGGATTTCAAAGCCCAGCGCGTCGCGCATGAATCCGGCCATGCGGTCGGTGTCCAGGACGATGCACATGGAATAGGCGGGACCGCCGTAGCCCTGCGCGTCCACGGGCGAGATCGGCGGATTACCGGCGCCGCGCGCGATGCCAACCGCCGCAACGTAGTCCGGCGCGGTCGCCACGGATTCCAGGATTTCCCAGCTGCGTCCGTCCGGGTGCCGGAACAGCGTCCGTTCCAGTGGATTGCGCGCCCCGAATCCTAACAAACGCAGCCTGGCGTCCAGAGATTCCTGTGCCGTGTTAGGAAAGCCGATGGTATAGGGTCCATACACGGCGGGTTCCCAGCTCCCGCGCCAGGGTTCGCTGTGGCGATCTAACAGCAGCACGCGGATACCGGTGGCATCCTTGATCCCGGCACGGACAAAGTGGTACTCGAGATAGCCGACATCCTCGGCAACCTGCCATAGCGCGGCGCGCGCGCGGCGCGTGGCGGCGTCGACCGTTACGGGACCGTGACATTGCAGGCCGTGGCCGGTTTCCAGGAACAGGCGCAGCAGCGCCAGGGAGCGGGTCGCAATCGTCAGGGTCGCGAGCGGTCCGGCGCGACCAACCGGGTGTGCTGCCATAAGCGGCTTACTTTATACTGCCGCGAGATGTCTGGTACGCGCCGCGATTTTCTCAGGGCAACAGCCTCCACCGCAGGCGGCTATCTGCTGGTTGCGACCTTCGGCATCCCGAACGAGTGGGCGCGCGCACAAACCGTGCCTGCCAATCCGCCACCGGCGACTCTGCTCTCGCCCTCGGTCTTCATTCGCATCGATCCCGACGGTTCGATTCGCATCCTCGCGGCGCGGCCCGACATGGGACAGGGCATCAAGACCTCGGCGGCGATGACCATTGCCGATGAACTGGACGCCGACTGGTCGCGCGTCACCGTGGAGCAGGCGCCCGCCAACTCGGCGATCTACGGCTCGCAGACCGTTGGCGGTTCGCGCTCAACGCCCGCCAGCTGGGACGCGCTGCGACTCTGCGGCGCGACCGCGCGCGCCATGCTGGTCAGCGCCGCAGCTAACAGCTGGAACGTGCCAGCCGCCGAGTGCAGCACCGCGACCGGAACCGTGGTTCACGCAGCGTCGATGCGGCGCCTGGGCTACGGCGAGCTGGCGACGCGTGCGGCAACGTTGCCCGTGCCGGATGCCGCCAGCGTCAAGCTCAAGTCCCGCAGCGACTACCGCATCGTCGGCCAGCCAACCCGCAGCGTCGATGTGCCGAAGATCGTCAGCGGCGAGCCGCTCTACGCGATGGACGTGCGCCTGCCGGGCATGAAATATGCGGCGATCGCGCGCGGTCCGGCGCTGCGCTCCAAACCGGCGAGCGGCAACTTCGATGAGGTGCGCCGCCTGCCGGGCGTGCTGGATGTGTTCACGATCGACGGACAGGGCGCCGGGCCCGCGGAGGCGGTGCCCTTCGTGGCGGTCATCGCGTCCTCCACCTGGGCCGCGTTTCGCGCCAAACGCGCGCTGAAGATCGACTGGGATACCAGCAGCGCGTCGCGCGACAGCTGGTCCGGGGCACTGGCCGAGGCGAAAAAAATCGCCACCCAGGCGGGCGCACAGTCCTTGCGGGAGACCGGCGACACCAAAGCCGCGTTTGCCGCAGCTAACAAAACGATCGAGGCATTCTATGCCTACCCGTTCCTTGCGCATGCCACCATGGAGCCGCAGGTCACGACCGCCTGGTATCGCGACGGCCAGATCGATCTGTGGGCGCCGGCGCAAACCGTCGACTCGTCGCGGCCGTCGATTTCCCGTTTGTTAGGCCTGCCGCTCGACAAGGTGGCGGTGCACCTGCCACGCCTTGGCGGCGGCTTCGGACGGCGCCTGATGTACGACTTCATGACCGAAGCGGCGTTGATCGCGCGCAAGGTCGACAGCCCGGTGAAGCTGGTGTGGACGCGTGAAGATGATTTGCAATACGACTACTACCGCGTCGGCGGCTTCCACGGTTTCAGGGCCGCGATCGACCGGCAGGGCCAGCTGAGCGCCTGGCAGCAGCACTTTGTTAGTTTTACCAGTGACGGCAAGGCCCCGGTCTCGGGCGGCAATATCGATCCTGCTGATTTTCCCATGAATGTCGTAGCTAACGCCTTTGTGAGCCAGACCCTGCTACCGCTCGCGACCCGCACCGGGCCGTGGCGCGCGCCGCGATCCAACGGCATCGCGTTTGCGGCACAGAGTTTCCTGCATGAGGTTGCCGTGGCTGCGAAACGCGACCACGTCGAACTGCTGGTGGGACTGTTTGCGAAAATGCCGCAACCCGCGGCCAACCAGCCTGGACTGAATCCCGAGCGCGCCATCCGCGTCATCCGCCTTGCGGCGGAAAAAGCCGGCTGGGGCCAGAAATTACGCGGCGGCCGCGGCCTGGGGCTGGCTTTTTATTATTCCCACGCCGGCCATTTCGCCGAGGTGGTCGACGTGACGGTCGACAAGCGCAAGAATCTCAAGGTCAACCGCGTGACCGTCGCCGGCGATATCGGGCTGGTCGTGAATCCGCTCAATGCCGAGAATCAGGTCGCAGGATCCGTGACCGACGGACTCAGCGCCGCGCTCGGCCAACGCATCACCATCGAAAACGGCGCCGTGCAGCAAAGCAATTTCCACGAATACCCGTTGCTGCGCATGCCGGCGGCGCCGCCGGTCAGCATTCACTGGGTCGACAGCGCTTACTCGCCCACCGGCGTCGGCGAACCCGCGCTGCCGCCGCTGGCGCCGGCGCTGTGCAACGCCATTTTCGCGGCGACTGGCATCCGGGTGCGCGAATTGCCGCTGTCGCTGTCAGGCTTTTCGGCCTGACGGACTCCTGCCGAGCGTGGCGACGACCGCCACGCCCAGGGCTAACACCGGCATCAGGTAAGTCAGTCCCAGGTTGTAGCTGCCGTAGCGGTCGAACATCCGCCCCAGCAGCGGCGGGCCCAGGCCCACGCCGGTGTAGAACGCAATGAATATCCAGGCATAGATCTTGCCGTAGGACCTGAGGCCGAAATACCGCGCGGTCAGGAACGGCACCAGGTCCACCTCGGAACCGGCCGCGAGACCGATGCAGGCCACAGCGACGATGACGACGGCCATCGTGACGTGATCACCTAACAAAAGCAGGCATCCCAGCACCGGCACGATCAGGAACAGCGCCGCCACGTACGGCGGATGAAACCGGTCGACCAGACAGCCGGTCAGCAGGCGACCGAATATCACCGCAATGCCCATCACGCTGGCGATACCCGCCGCGCTCCCGCGGTCGAGACCTTCTGCCATGATGAGCGGCACCAGGTGCACCATCAGCGCGGACACCGAACCGCCGATGAGAAAGAAAGCGACGCACAGCTGCCAGAACGCGCGGCTGCGCAGGGCTTCGCGCACGGTGAAACCTGGTTGCAGCTCATCGTGGCCCGCGGCCGGCGCACCGGCTGCAACCGCAACTGTCGCGCCGCGATTTTCGCGGAAAAAGACCGCGATCGGAATCAGCGCCAACAGTGCGAACACAGCCATGCACACATAGGCGGCGCGCCAGTCGTAACGCTGGATGAGCGCATTCTGCAGCGGTGGCGTGATGACTCCGATGACGCCGATGCCGCTCAGGGTCAGCGCCATGGCAAAGCCGCGCGCCTGCTGAAACCAGCTCGCCACCGCGCGCGTCCACACCAGCGGCGTGGTCGCGCCGCCGACAATAGCCAGCAGCAACAGCGACAGGTAGAACGACAGCAGCGACGGGCCGACCTGCGTCATCCACAGCATCGCGAGCGCCAGCAAAGCTAACGACAGCATGGCGATGCGCCGGACGCCAAAGCGGTCGGCCACGTAGCCGACAAACGGCGCGGTCAGGATAAAGCCGGCGGTCAAGACGGTTTTCGCGCCGGACACCTCGGCGCGA
>JAYUGT010000132.1:0-4727 GCA_043738315.1 Gammaproteobacteria bacterium | reverse complement strand
CGGCGCCAACAAGGGCGCCACCGGCCGGCCGCTGGGATTGCTGGCTGATTTCCTGATCGGCGAGTCAGGCAAGACCCCCGGCAAGACCCGGCGCGATGGATAAAGTCTACTCGCCCGGCGACATCGAATCCCGAATCTACGCACGCTGGGAATCCTCCGGCCAGTTCGCCCCGCAGGGCAAAGGCCGGCCCTACTGCATCGTCATCCCGCCTCCTAACGTCACGGGCACGCTGCACATGGGACATGCGTTCCAGGACACGATCATGGATGCGCTGACGCGCTATCACCGCATGCGCGGCGATGACACGCTGTGGCAGCCCGGCACCGACCACGCAGGCATTGCGACCCAGATGGTGGTCGAGCGACAGCTGAATGCCGAGGGCAAGCGCGGCGTTGAACTGGGGCGCGACCAGTTCATCGAACGGGTGTGGGCCTGGAAGGCCGAGTCCGGCGGCACCATCGCCCGGCAAATGCGCCGGCTCGGAACCTCAGTCGACTGGTCGCGCGATCGCTTCACCATGGACCCGCAACTGTCGCGCGCCGTGACCGAAGTGTTCGTCCGGCTGCACGACGAAGGCCTGATCTACCGCGGCCAACGGCTGGTGAACTGGGACCCGGTGCTGCAAACCGCGATTTCGGACCTGGAAGTCGTCAGCGAAGAGGAAGACGGTTTTCTCTGGCATATACGCTACCCGCTCGCCGACGGCAGCGGCTCACTGAGCGTGGCCACGACCCGGCCCGAAACCATGTTAGGTGACGTCGCGGTCGCGGTGCATCCCGAGGATGAGCGCTACCGGGCGCTGATCGGCAGGAAGCTGCGCCTGCCGATTGCCGGGCGGGAGATCCCGATCGTCGCCGACGACTTTGTCGACCGCGAATTCGGTTCTGGCTGCGTCAAGATCACGCCGGCGCACGACCGCGCCGACTACGACGTCGGCTTACGGCATGCGCTGCCGATGATCAATATTTTCACGCCCACTGCCCACCTCAACGACACGGTGCCGGTCGCGCTGCGCGGCCTGGAGCGCAGCGCGGCGCGCCAGCGGGTGCTCGAGTTGTTAGCCGCGGAGGGTCTGCTGGAAAAGACCGAGCCGCACCGGCTCAAGGTGCCGCGCGGCGATCGCACCGGCGTGGTACTCGAGCCCTACCTCACCGATCAATGGTTCGTCCGCGCCGGGCCACTGGCGGATCCGGCCATCGACGCCGTCGAACAGGGGCGCATCCGCTTCGTGCCGGAAAACTGGTCGAAGACCTACTACGAGTGGATGCGCAACATCCAGGACTGGTGCATCAGCCGGCAATTGTGGTGGGGTCACCGCATCCCGGCGTGGTACGACCCGCAGGGACGCATCTATGTCGGCCGCGATGAAGCCGAAGCCCGGCAGCGCCACAAGCTGCCCGCCAGCCTGCCGCTGCGCCAGGACGATGACGTCCTCGATACCTGGTTCTCCTCGGCGTTGTGGCCGTTTTCCACCATGGGTTGGCCGGACGACACGCCCGAGCTGGCCAAGTTTTACCCCACCAGCGTGCTGGTCACGGGGTTCGACATCATCTTCTTCTGGGTCGCGCGCATGGTGATGATGGGCCTCAAGTTCCGCGGCGACGTGCCGTTTCGCGAGGTCTACGTGCACGGCCTGGTGCGCGATTCCGAAGGCCAGAAGATGTCGAAGTCGAAGGGCAATGTCATCGACCCGCTCGATGTCATCGACGGCATCGAGCTCGAAGCGCTGGTGCGCAAACGCACCACCGGCCTGATGCAGCCGCAGCTGGCTAACAACATCGAAAAAGCGACGCGCAAGGCGTTCCCGGACGGCATTCCCGCGTCGGGCACGGATGCGCTGCGTTTCACCTTCGCATCGCTCGCGACCCAGAGCCGCGATATCCGTTTCGACGTCAAGCGCGTCGAGGGCTACCGCAACTTCTGCAACAAGTTGTGGAACGCGGCGCGCTTCGTGTTCATGTCGGTCGAAGACAAACCGTATGACGGCCCGGTCACCGATTCGGTCGCCAATCAGTGGATACGATCGCGTTTTGGCGTGGCGCTGCGGGCCTGCGACCAGGGATTCGCCGAATATCGATTCGACTACGCCGCCAGCGCCCTGTATGAATTCACCTGGTACGAGTTCTGCGACTGGTACCTGGAGCTGGTCAAACCGGTCATCAATGGCAACGATGCCGCGGCCGCGCGCGGCGTGCGCCGCACCTTGTTAGCCGTGCTGGACGGCTTGCTGCGCGCCTTGCATCCGCTGATGCCGTTCATCACCGAGGAAATCTTCGCCAAGCTGCAGGCGGTGCGCGGCGCCGGCACGGAGCAACTGCTGATGGCGTCCGCCTGGCCCGATGCCGCCGCCTGGCCGGCGGATGCCGGGGCGGAGCGCGAGGTGCGCTGGATCCAGGCACTGGTGTTAGGTATCCGGCAGATCCGCGGCGAAATGGATATCAGCCCGGCGCGGCCGCTGCCGGTGCTGGTCAGCGGCGCGACCGCCGAGGACCGGCAATTCATCGAACTGCACCGTACCTACCTCGCGCGCCTGGCCAATCTCGAGACGCTGCGCGAGTTTGCGGCCGGCGAAGCCGCGCCACCGTCCGCGATGGCACTGAGCGGTGGCCTGCAGTTGCGCGTACCCATGGCGGGCCTGATCGACCCCAAGGCCGAGCTCGAGCGCCTGACCCGGCGGATCGCCAAGCTGGAAGCCGAGCTCGCCAGGGCGCGCGGCAAGCTCAAGAACGACAGTTTCGTGCGCAATGCGCCCGCCGACGTAGTCACGCAGGAGCGCGATCGGGTGGCCGAATTCGAACGCGCGACCGGCAGCCTGACCCAGCAGCTGGCGGCGGTACAGCAGCTGATCGCCGGGGACTGACCCGGGCCGCTGCTCCCCGAGAGCCAGTTCACATAATCCGGCGCAGGCAATCGCTACCATGCCCCGGTGACCCAACCGATCCGCAAGGCGCTCGACGCGCTCGACACCGTCATCCTTGGCAAGCACCACGCGCTGCGGCTGTGCGTCGCCTGCCTGCTGGCGCGCGGTCACCTGCTGATCGAGGACGTGCCCGGGGTCGGCAAGACCACGCTCGCGCATGCGCTCGCCAAGGTATTTGGCCTCAACTGGCAACGGGTGCAATTCACCAGCGACATGCTGCCCGCCGACATCATCGGCGTTTCAATTTTCGACCGCGCCACCCAGCAGTTCAATTTCCGCAGCGGGCCGATTTTTACGCAATTGTTGTTAGCTGATGAAGTCAATCGCGCCAGCCCGCGCACCCAGAGTGCGCTGCTCGAAGCGATGGAAGAGCGGCAGATCAGCATCGATGGCAAGACCTACCCGCTGCCGGAGCCGTTCTATGTGGTCGCCACGCAGAACCCGAAAGAACAGCTGGGCACCTACGCGCTGCCGGAATCGCAGCTGGATCGTTTTCTGATGCGCGTCGACCTCGGCTACCCGGATCCGGAATTCGAACGCCAGCTGCTGCGCAGCGTGGAGCGGCGCGAACTGCTGGCGACCCTGCAGCCGGTATTTGGCGCCGCCGAAGTCATTGCGCTGCAGCGCCAGGTTGCCGCGGTGCACCTGTCCGATGCGCTGCTCGATTACGTGCAGGCTTTGTTAGCCATGTCGCGCAACCGCGCCGACCTCAGGCTGGGCCTGTCGCCACGCGCCGGCCAGGGCCTGGTGCGGGCAGCGCAGGCCTATGCGCTGCTGGACGGCACCGATGCGGTCCATCCAGAACATGTCCAGGCGGTGTTCGTTGCGGTCGCCGCCCACCGGCTGCATCGCAGTGAGGCAGCCGCCGGCAACGGCCGCGGGATCGCCGGCGAAATCCTGCGCAGCGTCGCCATCCCCGGCTGAGCCATGAATCCCTGGCGCCGGATCAAACAGGCGTGGCGCGAGCGGCTCGCGAGCTGGGTGCGCAAGCGCCAGGGCGCCGATGCACTGCCGGTGACGGTGCGGCGCCAAAGACTCTACATCCTGCCAACGCGCGCGGGCGTCGGCCTCGGCGCGCTGCTGCTGTTCATGCTGCTGGCGGGCCTCAACTACGGCAACAATCTCGCCTTGTTAGCGACCTTCCTGCTGATGGGTTTCGTGCTGGTCGGCATGAATCTCTGTCATCGCAATCTGCAGGATCTGCGCATTGTGGCGGCGACCACGCGCCCCGGTTTCGCCGGCGAACACGGCCAGCTGGACCTGACCCTCGATGCGGGCGGCGCGCAGTCGCGCTGGGCGGTGCGCGTGGCCTGCGGCGCGGCGCACGCGCAGGCTGGATGCATTGCCGGTCACGGCAGCGCGCGCGTTGAGCTTGCAATTCCAACGCCACGGCGCGGCCGTCAGCCGATTGACCGCTTCGAATTGTCGACAACCTTTCCATTTGGCCTGTTTCGCGCCTGGACCTGGATACACCTGCCGCTCGCGATTACCGTCTACCCGGCCGCCCGCGGCACGTTGCCTCTGCCCTACGGCAGCGACAGCCAGGATCAGGGCCAGGCCGATGCCGGCCAAGGCAGCGACGAATGGTCGGGCATGCGGCCGTTTCGCGATGGCGATTCACCGCGCCGGGTCATCTGGACCGCCTACGCGCGCGAGCTGCCCTTGTTAGTCAAGGAGTACGCGGGCGCCGCAGCCGAGTGGCTGCAGCTGGATTTCGACGCGCTGAGCGGATTCGACAGCGAGCGGCGCCTGGAGCAGATCTGCCGCTGGATTCTCGATGCCGACAGCCGCGGCGCGCGCTTTGCG
>JAYUGT010000131.1:0-11839 GCA_043738315.1 Gammaproteobacteria bacterium | reverse complement strand
CCCGGGCACCTTGTTAGACAACACGCTGATCTTTGCGCACGCTGAAACCAGCTACGCCAAGTTGCATGCGGTCGACAACATCCCGGTCATGATGATCGGCAAGGCGGGCGGCCGCCTCAGGACCGGCCACCATGTCGTCGGTCACGGTGATCCGATCTCGCGGATCGGCCTGACGGCGATGCAGGTGATGGGCTTGCCGGTGGAAAAATGGGGCACGGGCAGCCAGCAGACCTCCAAGACCATCACTGAAATTCTCGTGTGAGGGGTTTACTGCGCGTTATCGCCAGCGTCGTGCTGTCAGGCGCCCAGGGCGTACTGGCGGGCGGCCTGCCCGCGGAAGTGCGGCTGCGCGCATCCGGCGCGGGCCAGTTCCTGACCGACGCGCGCGGCATGTCGCTGTACTTTTATGCGCAGGATACGCAGCCGGGGAAGTCCGCCTGCGTCGCCGAGTGCGCCAAGAACTGGCCACCGTTGCGCGCGGCGGCGGCTGCCGGCAGCGGCGGCGACTGGTCGCTGATCGAGCGCGCCGATGGCGCGCCGCAATGGGCCTGGCGCGGCCGGCCGCTCTATGGCTACGCCAAGGATTCCTACGCCGGCGGCATGTTAGGTGACGGGGCCGGCAATAACGCCTGGCGTGCGGCGCTCGACCGCATCGCGATGCCGCCGGGAATCACCCTGCGCTCGATGTACCTGGGGCGGATCCTGGCCGATGCGCGTGGCCGCACCCTGTACTGGCAGCGCGACAAGGACTCGGTCTGTGACGAGGACTGTCCTGGCAGCTGGACGCCTTTGTATGCGCCCTGGCTCGCGCAGCCGCAGGGCGACTGGACTTTGTTAGCTCGCAGGGACGGCCAGAAGCAGTGGGCGTTTCGCAGCCGCCGCCTGTACCTGCATGCGGATGACCTCAAGCCAGGCGACACCGCCGGCCTGACGGCGGGCGGCCAATGGCAGGTGGCAGTATTACACGCGCTGCCAGCGCTGCCAGGCTGGGTGACGGTGCAGAGTTCCGACATGGGCGAGGTCTTTGCGGATGCGCGTGGCCACACGCTGTATGTGTTCGCCGGCCAGCTGGAAAAAGCCAAGCAGTTGATGTGCAATGAGGACTGTATCCGGCGTTACTGGCAGACGATTGCAGCCGCGCCGAACACGCAGCCGGCGGGCGACTGGACCGCAGTGGCGCCTCCTTTGGGTGGGGCGGGCCTGGTCTGGGCCTACAAGGGCAACGTGCTCTACACCCACGCTCGCGACCAGGAGCCGGGCGCTATCGGCGGCGACAAGTGGGCCGCGGGCGTGGGCGGCGCCGGGGGCGGTTGGGTGCCCTTGCTGCGACGCCGCGATTTCGACGACTAGGGCCTGGCTAGCGCTTTCGTTGCCGCCGCAGCTGACCGCGCAGTTCGCCGTCCTTGTAGCGCGTCGTATGAATATTCCCGTACACGCGTCCTGTGATCAGGTACTGGAACACGCCGTCGGAGAGCACCTCCGAACCTTGGATCGGGCTCGCCAGCCCGCGCACGCCGAGATTGACCACCTGCCCGGCGTTAGCTCCGACGTTTTCCGGACCGTACAGCCCCGCGGCGATCGGTTTGGATGTCAGCCCGCGATAGGTCACTTTCCAGGTGATCTTCAGCGTGGCGCGCTCGAGGCGCACCTCGGCATAGCCGCTTCCCGGGCTCTCGGTCGGCGTGCTTTCATCGTCGGGTGTCAGGTTGGCGGCGAAAATGATGTCGTCTTCGGCGCTTGCCGCCCGGGAAATGGCCGCCCGGGAAATGGCCGCCCCGGAAATTGTTAGAACGGCCAGCGCATTCAGGGCCAGCGCAGCGCGACGCAGATGCAGGTTCGTTAGCACGGGACTCCCGGGTTGCGGCGATCAGCTCGGGCGTTATCATGAACTGCCCTGCGGGTGAGCGCACGGGGCAGTCAGGCGTCATTGAATGCGATGACCACTGCTCGAACCCCCGCGAGACGCTCATGGCGTGACTCGTCAGGCAGACGCACAATGCTGCTTTACAGAGGCACTCGGATGATCACCGGTTCAAACAGATCGCAGGCTCGCGGTACGCGCTCCATCGTCCGGGTCGCGGGGTCGGTGCTGATGGCAGGCGTCTGCCTGGCCGCCGTGCCCGCGAGCGCGCCCAAGTCGCGCACGCTGGGGTTCGTCATCACGACCCGCAACATCGCGATGAACGAATCGCGCTTTGTCGATGAGTGCCCGGAAGGGTTCAACATCGGCTACGACGAGATCTGGTGGCGGGGTCTTTCCAAAGTCGATCGCGCCCGGCTCACCGACAACGGCCTCAAGGTCCGGTTGGATCGCTATTTCAACGCGATTCGCCGCGGACCTAACGGCGAAGACGTGTGCATGAATCCGACCGTGGTCAAGGATCCGCCGCTGCTGCTGGTCGAGGGCCGGGAATCCTACGGCATGAACCTCGACGGCATGGTGAACGGCGAAGCCACGTCCAGGTCCTGCAAGCACGAGGACTTCACCGGCGTCGATGGTACGGCGAGCGTCGACAACCAGCTGTACCGCCTGCTGGGCTGCATCTACGGTTTTCGCTCCTATGGCCAGTACGAAGCGAACGAAAACGAGAATCGCAAGTCGAATGGCAATGGCATGACGCTGATCGAGATCACCGGCGTCGATGACACGCGTAATGATGACGACGTCACCGTGACTTTCTATCGTGCGATCGACCAGTACACGCTCGATGCCGGCGGCAAGTTCGTGCCGTTCGCCAGCTATCGAATCGATGCGCCTAACGGCCAGCCGCGCTATCGCAGCTCGCTCAAGGGACGTATCAGCAATGGCGTGCTCACGACCGATGCCGGAGATGTCAACCTGCCGTTCTATGGCAACTACACCTACATGAACCAGCTGCTGCGCGACATGCGGCTGCGCCTCGAGATCGCGCCCGACCTCGCCACGGCCAAGGGCATGCAGGCGGGCTATTACGATGTCGATCAGCTGATGTTCTACATCGGCGGACTGGGCCCGATTTCATCCACCGCAATTTCGGATTGCCCGGCCATCTATGTCGCGGCGCATGAAATTGCCGACGGCTATCCCGACCCCAAGACCGGCAAGTGCACGGCATTGTCATCGGCGTTCAATTTCTCCGCGGTCGCGGCCTTCATCGTCCACCCTGACGTGACTCAGACTGCCGACAGTGGCCAGGGGCCGCTGGATCGTATTGTGGGCTTTTTCAAGAGACTGCTGTGATGACGCGATCGTTGTGCCCGCCGCGCTTGTTAGCCCTGTTGCCAGCCGTCGTGGCCGCGGCGCTGCTGGCCGCCTGCGGCAAGTCCGCGCCCCCGGTGGCGGGCGGCGAACCCGCATTGCGCCTGCTGTCCGAGCCGCAATACCGCAACGTGATCGCCGACCTGTTCGGCCGGCATGTGTCCGTGGGTGGCACGTTCGATCCCCTGGTGCGGACCAACGGCCTGCTGACCGTGGGCGCGGCGGCGGCGCACATCACGCCGGCGGGCATCGAGCAGTACGATCGCATGGCGCGCTCAATCGCCGCACAGGTGCTGAGCGCCGACAACCGCGACATCTACGTGCCCTGCCAGCCGAAGTCGCCAACCGCGGCCGATGCCGCGTGTGCCCAGCAGTTCTTTGCGACGGTCGGCCGCATGCTGTACCGGCGCAAGCTCGAGGCCGACGAAGTGGCCAAGCCGCTCGAGCTGGCGGCCACTACCACTAACCAATTCGGCGATTTTTATGGCGGCCTCGAAACAGGCCTCGCCTCCATGCTGGTGTCGCCGTCGTTCCTGTTCATCGCCGATCGCGCGGAACCGGATCCCGATCACAAGGGCAGTCTGCGGCTCGACGGTTACTCGCGCGCGGCGCGCCTGAGTTTCTTCCTCTGGGGTTCGACCCCGGACGACGCATTGCTGACGGCCGCGGAGCAGGGTGAGCTGCATACGTCCAGCGGCATCAAGCGCCAGGTGAAGCGCATGTTAGCCTCGCCGAAGCTGGTCGCGGGCATGCGCTCATTCTTCAACGACATGCTCGCGTTCGAGGATATCGACCGGCTGGAAAAGGATTCGATCATCTATCCGGTCTTCAGTACCGCGGTCGCGCAGGATGCGCGCGAACAGACGCTGCGGACACTGACGCATCTGTTGCTGGATGAGAAAGCCGATTACCGCGACATCTTCACCACCCGCAAGACGTTCATGAGTGGTCCGTTAGGCCGCATTTATCATGTCCCGGTCGATCGTCCCGATGGCGGCTGGATGCCGTATGAATTTCCGCAAGGCGATGCGCGCGCCGGCCTGATTACCCAGGTGAGTTTCGCCGCGCTGTACGCGCACCCGGGCCGCAGCTCCCCGACCCTGCGCGGCCGCGCGATGCGCGAACTGCTGCTGTGCCAGAAGATCCCGGACCCGCCGGGCAATGTCGATTTCTCGCTGTTCAACGATCCCAACGCGCCGAGCCGCACGGCGCGCCAGCGACTCTCGGTTCACGCCACCCAGAAATCCTGCTCGGGCTGCCACAAGCTGACGGATCCGATCGGCCTGGCGCTGGAACGCATCGACGGCGCAGGCCAGCTGCGCAGCACCGAGCGCGATGTGCCGATCGACACCAGCGGCAGTCTCGACGGCGTCAAATTTGACGATGCGGTCGGTCTCGGCAAGGCGATGCGCGATAATCCGGCGGCGCCCAGCTGCGTGGTCAACAGGCTGTACTCCTACGCGGTGGCGCGCACGCCCGGCCGCGCCGACAAGCCATTGCTGACCTACTTCACGGAACAATTCGCCGGCGCGGATTATCGTATCCCTGAACTGTTGCGCGACATCGCCACGAGCGATGCGATGTTCGCAGTCTCGCCGCCCAAAGTGCGCACGGCCGCGGTTGGCGCTCAAGAGGAGATACCACGATGACCTTCCTGATTCCCCGCCCGGTCAATCGCCGCTCCGTGTTGCGCGGTATGTTAGGTGGCAGCACCATCGGCGTGGCCCTGCCGTTCCTCGATTGTTTCCTCAACGAAAACGGCACCGCGATGGCGGCCACCGGCGCGCCGATTCCGGTGCGCTTTGGCACCTGGTACTGGGGTCTCGGCCACACGCCGGGCCACGCGATCAAGCCCAAGACGCAGACCAGCGCCGGCATCGAGTTTCTGCAGGAATGCGCGCCGCTGCAGGAGCACGTGCCCTACCTGAACCATTATTCCGGCTTCAACATGCCGCTCGACGGCCGCTCCAATTACACGCATTTCACCGGCTGGGTCGCGTCCCGTACCGGTTCCGCGCCGTCCAGCAATTCCGACATTCCCGCGCCGACGCTCGACCTGCTGATCGGGGACGCGATGCCGGGCAACACGCGCTTTCGCACGCTGGACGTAACCGCGGTCGGAATTGCCCGGGAAAACTACAGTGCGCGCAGCACCAACAATCGCGCCGCCGCCGAGGCCTCGCCAGAACGGCTCTATGCGCGGGTATTCGGCGCCGACTTTGCCGATCCTAACAAAGCCGAATTCAAGCCGGATCCGAAGATGATGGTGAGGCGCAGCGTGCTGTCGGCGGTCGCCGAGCAGCGCCAGGCGCTGCACAAGAACCTCGGCGCCGCGGACCGCGCGCGGCTCGATGAATACTTCACGTCCATCCGGCAGCTGGAAAACCAGCTCGACCTGCAGATGCAGAAGCCGCAGCCCAACCTCGCCTGCCACATGCCGCCCAAGCCGGTGCACGATGGCGCTGAGCAGAACATGCCAATGGGCCTTGAAGTCGAAACGGTGGTCAACAATCACCGCATCATGTCGCAGATCCTGGCGATGGCGGTGGCCTGCAACCAGACGCGCATCTTCAACATGGTGTTCAGCGACAACTTCTCGCACATGCGCCGCCCGGGCCAGACCTACACGCATCACCTGCTGACACACGAGGAAACGCCGGACAAAGTCACCGGCTACCAGCCGGTCGCGTTCTGGTTCAACTGCCGCACCATGCAGGCGTTCGCCGAGTACATCAAGACCTTCGGCGCGATTCGCGAAGGCGATGGCACGCTGCTCGACAACGTGCTTATTTTCGCGGCCACGGAAACCAATTACGCGCGCGTTCATTCGATCGATGGCGTCCCGGCCTATACCGTCGGCCGCGCCGGCGGGCGGATGAAAACCGGCATCCATGTCGTCGGCAATGGCGACCCGATCACTCGCGTCGGCTTTACGGCCATGCGGGCGATGGGCCTGTCGATGGAAAGATGGGGCACGCAGTCGCTGCAGACGTCGAAACCCATCAGTGAAGTCCTGGCCTGATGCGGCGAGCGTCCGCAATGCGCGCCGGCGCGTGGTTGTTAGCTGCCGGCAGCGTCACCGTGTGGGCGGCGGCCGGGCCGGCCGGCCTGCCACCGAACGTCAAGGCGCAGGCGCGCGGTGACGGCTGGTCCTTCGCCGACAGTCGCGGCATGACGCTCTATACCTTCGATCGCGATGAGGGCACGCCCGGGCAATCGTCCTGCAAGGGCGACTGCGCGACCATGTGGCCGCCGCTGGCGGCGCCGGCGGATGCCAGGCCCGGCGGCGAGTGGTCGATCATCACGCGCGATGACAAGTCCGGGCAGTGGGCGTTTGGCGGCCGTCCGCTCTACTTTTACGCCCTCGACGCGTTTGCGGGCGCGACCTTCGGCGACGGCGTCGGTACCCTGTGGCATATCGCGTTCCAGCCGATTGCGACGCCGCGCGAAATCGGCATCGGCCGCAGCGTGTTAGGTCAGGTTCTGACCGATGATCGTGGCCGCACGCTCTACAGCAGCAAGTCCGATTGTGAAGACGATTGTCTCAAGACCTGGGACCCGGTCGCAGCGCCCGCGCTCGCGAACGGCTTTGCCGACTGGAGCATTGTCACGCGCGCTACCGGGCTGCGGCAGTGGGCCTATAAAGGCCAGGCGCTGTATCGCCGCCCGGCCAAGGACATCAAGCCGGGCGAGGTCACCGGCAACGGCGCGCGCGGCTGGACCGTGATGGTGCTGGAGCCCGCGCCGCCAATGCCTCCCTGGGCGACGATCCAGGCCTCCGACGCCGGCGAGCTGATTGCTAACGCCGAGGGCCTGACAGTGTATTCACATGGCATCAACGCGCGCGGCCAGCGACGCCTGGCGGTAAAGCCGCCCGGTTGCGATGTTGATGACTGCGTGGATGCGCAGTGGGTGCCGTTCATCGCCGCGCCCGATGCCAAACCGATCGGCAGCTGGGCGCTGGTGAAGGTACCCGATGGCAAGCAGCAATGGTCCTACAAGGGCCAGAAGCTATACACCAATGTGTTAGACAAGAAGCCCGGCGACTTCCGGGGCATCCGCTTTGGCGGCGACCGCTCCTGGTCCGCGATCATGCGTTCCGGCGATCCGATGCAGGGTGTCTCTGTCGGCGGTTAGTACTCGACGCCGACGCTAGTGTGCCGAGCGGCCGCCAAAATCCGGCGGCTTGCCCAGCGTGGCTAACACCAGCGCACCGAGAGTCAGCCCGCCCACCGCCAGGTAGAGTGCGGGTCCATACGATTTGAAGTGATCGAAGGACAGGCCGATCGCGGCCGGCCCGATGGCCGCACCCAGATAGAATGACGTGAGCTGCATGCCATAGACTCTGCCGTAGGCCTTCATGCCGAGATAACGGCTGGTGAGATAGGCGACCAGGTCGACTTCGGCGGCGGCGCCCAGTCCCAGCGCTGCGACACACAAAGACAGGGCCCAGACCGGCACGCCCGGCACGCTCAGCGTGTAGCAGCCGAGCGCGCACAGCAGCAGCAGGGTGCAGGCAACTGCCGGGGCCGGCAGCCGGTCTAACAAAAAGCCGATGCCAACGCGCCCGGTAACAACCGCGATGCCCATGATGCTGGCGATACCAGCGGCTGCGACCCGATCCATGCCGGTTTCCACCAGCAGCTTGACGAGATTGATGATCAGGCCGGCGATAAAGCCCGAGACCAGGAAGAAACCCAGCGCGATTTTCCAGAATGTCAGGTGGCGCAGCGCTTCGTGGGCCGTGTATCCGGGGATTGCCGCGCGAACCTCGCCGCTGCTTACGGCCAGTTCATCCGGCCGGTCCTTGAACAGCAGGGCAATGACCGGAATGGCCACGACCAGGATGAACACGCTGACCACGAGGTAGCCGCCCTGCCAGCCCCAGTGTTGAATCGCCCTGGTGATCAGCGGCGGTGCTAACACGCCAGCCAGGCCCGAGCCACCGAGCGCGATCCCGAGCGCCAGGCCGCGGCCCCGGTCGAACCACAGGTTGACCGAGCGCGTCCAGACCACCGGCGTCGTGCCGCCGCCAACCAGGGACATCAGGATCCAGGCGACGTAGAACATGCCGATGTGGCCGCTGAGCTGTGTCAGCAGGGCATAGCCCAGCACCAGCGCGGAAAACGACAGCAGGCTAACGCGATAGGCGCCGAAGCGGTCGATGAACGAACCCACGATCGGCGCGGTGAATGCTGTGCCCAGGATCAGGAAACTGGAACCGATCGTCACCTGCCCGGTGCTCCAGCCGAAGGCTTCGGTCAGCGGGATGACGAAAATGCCGAAAGCATAAAAAGCCACGCCGCTGAGCCCCGAGCCGTTCCCGAGGCTGCAGGCCGCCAGCGTCCGCCAACCGCGGGCAAATTCATCACGCATGCTCAACGACATAGCACCCCCTGAGTGATTCGATGATGGCATAGCGGTTGGCCGCAAGACAGCTGATCTTGGCTGCGGAACTCATTAGACTCCGCAGCATGGAAATAAATGCCAACCAGCGCGCGGCGCAGTCTGCCGCGCCTGGCCGCGCGGATCTCGAGCAGCGGGTGCGTGATTTTCTGCGCGACGCAGCGGGTTTCGCGCAGGTCTACACGATCAACCTCGCCGGGTATCCGGTCGGCCGGACGATGGGCGCGCCGGTCGACGAGGATTTCACGGTGTGCCTGGTACAGCGCAATGTGCACAAGCGCATCGGGCAGTGGCGTCGCAATCCGCGCACCGAGGTGGTGTGGGTTGGCACGCCCGCGCCGGGTTCGCGCAATGACAACCCGCACGTCTACGATTTCAATCTGTTAGCACCGCGGGTGGTTTTTATCCGCGGCGATGCCGAGTTTGTCGACGCGGGCACGACCTGGGCCATGTACCAGAAGCAGTCCGCGCTGCACCGTGCCCGTGGCTGGACCAAGGCGCCGGAACGCACGGCCGCTAATGTGGCTGAAGAACTGATCGGTGTGCGCATCCGGCCGCTGCAGATCCGCGTCGAGGGTTTCGGCAACGGACCCGAGTCTTTCACCTGGAAACCCGGGCAGTAGTAGCCGCGGAAAAGTTGCCGTGGCGTCGCCCGGCGAGCATCATTGCCGTTCGAACAACAAGCCTCAAAAACAAGAGGAGACGCTCATGGTTACGGTAACAAGTCTGTGGCTCGCGATCCTGGTGTCCGCGATCCTGGTGTTCGTGGTGAGTTCAATTCTGCACATGGGTCCGTTCTGGCACAGGAACGATTACCCGAAAACGCCTGACGAGGACGGCCTCATGAATGCAGTCCGGCCTTTCAATCTGCCGGTGGGCGACTACTTCGTGCCGCGCGCCAGCAGCGGCGCCGACATGAAGAATCCGGCATTCATCGAAAAAATGACACGCGGTCCGATCCTGGCGATCACCGTGCGCCCACCGGGTCCGCCGGCCATGGCCGGCAGCCTCGCCAAGTGGTTCGTGTACTGCATGATCGTCAGCTTGTTCGTCGCGTATGTCGTCACGCGCGCGCTGCCGCCCGGCGCGGGTTACCTCAAAGTCCATCAGATCGCCGGCTCGGTCGCCTTTGCAGCGTATGCGTTCGCGGTCTGGCCGATTTCCATCTGGTATGGCCGCGGTCTGCGGCTCGCGTGCTGGGAAACGGTCGATGCGCTGATATTCGCCATGCTGGTCGGCGGCACCTTCGGCTGGCAATGGCCCGCGGACTGATTGTTAGTATCTGACTGTTGGAAGAGTATCGATGAAGAAATTCCTGCGCGGAGCGCTCTACACCGTCATCGGCCTGGTGGTGCTGATGGTCGGCAGTGTCTGGGTGTTAGGTCTCCAGCGGCACGCGGATGCGGCGCAGGAAGCGCTGGCGGCGCTGCAGCCGGGTGACGATGTTGCGGTGGAGGAGGGGCGTTATATCGTCCTCCGGCCGCGTCGCATTGCCGAAAAGATGGGCGTTATCTTCTATCCGGGCGCCTACGTCGATGCGCGCGGCTATGCGACAACCCTGCGGCCGGTGGCGGCTGCAGGGTACCGGGTGGTGATCGTGCCGATGCCCATGGAGTTCGCGATCTTCGGACTCAACCGCGTGTTCGATGTGCAGGCGGCTTTTCCCGATATCCACCGCTGGGTGCTGATTGGCCATTCGCTCGGTGGCGCGATGGCCGCGACCTTTGCCAGTAATCATCCGGACGCGCTCGCGGGACTGGTGCTCTGGGACTCGTATCCCACCTCGGCGGCGAGCCTCGCGAATTATCCCAGGCCGGTGTGGCATGTGCATCGCGCCACGCCCGATGGCAAGCCGCCAGCCGCGTTTACTGCGCGGCGCAATCTCTTTCCGGCTAACAGCCAGTGGCTGCCAATCCCAGGCGGGATCCACATGTATTTCGGGTCTTTTGACGGTGGCGGCTACCAGGAAGACTGGGCGCCATCGATCAGCCGCGATGCCGAACACAAGATCGTAGTTGCGGCGACCCTGCAGGCGCTCGACAGCATCGCGAACGGCGCGCCGTAGCCGGGGCTGGTCGTGCGCACAATTGCACTGTTAGCGGCGTTAGGCTCGATGGCCGCCGCAGCTGTGCAGGCCGCTGAGCCGCTGGGAGTCCTGGTTGACGGGCAGCGAATTCCGGTCGTCGACATGCACATTCATGTCGGCCAGTGGGCGATGATTCCGACACGCGCGCAGCGCCGCAACCTGGAGCGGCTGCCGCGGCCGGTCCGGCCCTATGTCGTGCCGCTGTTCGACGAGCTGATTTCCGCGCGTGGCATCGTGCGCGAGCTGGACAGCGGCGACATCAACATGGGCGTGCTGTTTGCGTCTTTCTTTCCGTACACCTCGGGTGTTGCCGACAACGCGTTTGTGGCGGCGCAGGTTCGCCAGAGTCCACGGCGACTAATTGCACTCGCGAGTCTCAGGGTGGATCAGTGGAACCGCGATTCCGCGACGCAGCTCGCGGAGCTGGAGCGGGCGCTGACCCGGGACGGCATGATTGGCATCAAGCTCGCGCCCGCCCATGCGCAGACCCGCCTCGATGACGAGCGCCTGTTTCCGATCTATGAACTGGCGGCCCGATTGCACAAGCCTGTCTACCTGCATACCGGCACCAGCCCCTTTCCGGGCACACGGCAGGAGCCGCCCTATGTCAATCCCGCCTACCTTGAAGCCGCCATCGTCAGGTATCCCGGCGCGGTGTTCGTGTTAGGTCACGCCGGCTATGACACGGCCAACCACAGTCTCGGCTATCTCGAGGACTGCATCCGCCTGGTGAAGACCTATCCTAACGTGCAGATCGAAATGGGTGCGCTCGGCAGCCCGCGCGCCGCCGAGCTGACGGTCCTGGCCATGCGACGTTTTCGCGATGCTGGTATTGTCGATCGCGTGCTCTACGGATCCGACGGGCCACAGGGCCCTGGCTACATGGCCAGGCACCTCGAGCGCACCGTGGCGGCCATGCAGGCAGAAAAATATTCGGTCGCGGAAATGCGCGCGGTGCTCGCCGGGAATTTCCAGCGTGTGTTTGGCGTCGCGCGTCTGGCCGGCACGAGGCCCTAGGGCCTGTTAACACTATCTGATATACTGAGGGCATGGAAATCACACCCGCCCAGTTCAGTCGAATCGAGCAGTATTTGCCGCGTCAACGAGGC
>JAYUGT010000130.1:0-4744 GCA_043738315.1 Gammaproteobacteria bacterium | reverse complement strand
TTGCGATAGGCGCCGGCCGCTCGACGCTGCGGTTCAGCGATGTCGCCGGGCTCATCGATCCGACCACGGTCAATTTCAGCTCGCTCACTGACCCGTCCACGCGGGTACTGGAGCAGAATTTCCAGTTCGATCTCGTTAGCACTGACAAGCTGCTGTTGAAATACATCGACCGGCCGATTACGGTCGAGCGCACTACCGGCAACCAGTCGCAGACCCTGAGTGGCACGCTGTTGTCGTCAGCGGGTGGCTTGGTGCTGCGCGAGCAGGACGGCAGCATCCACACCGTCAATAGCTATAACGGCCTGCGGTTCGGCGAATTGCCGGGCGGCCTTATCACGCGCCCAACTCTGGAGTGGCTGGTGAATTCCAGCAAAGGCGGCGAGCAGCGCGCGCGCGTGGCCTATCAGACCGGCGGCATCACCTGGTGGGCCGATTACAACCTGGTCTGGGAAGAGGGCGCCGATGCTAACAGCGGCCAGCTGGATCTGTCGGCCTGGGTGAGCATCATCAACATGTCGGGCGCCAGCTACCAGGACGCGCGGCTCAAGCTGATCGCGGGCGATGTGCACCGCGCCCAGCAACCGCAGGTGGTGGGCGGCATGGTGCGCGCGCTGGCCAAGGCCTCCATGGACGAACGGGATGGCTTCGGCGAGAAGGAATTCTTCGAATTCCATCTCTATACGCTGGGCCGCCGCACCACGCTGCCCGATAATTCAACCAAGCAGATCGAGCTCTTTAACCAGGCGCGCAGGATTCCGGCCAAAAAACTGCTGGTTTACTATGGCCTGCCGCAGGGCCTCGCTTTCGGTTCACCGTATACCGAACGTGATCTCGGCACCGCGATGAATACCAAGGTCGACGTGTACCTGGAATTCAAGAACGAAAAACAGGTTGGTTTGGGTGTGCCGCTGCCGGCGGGCCGCATCCGTGTCTCGAAACTCGACAGCGCCGATGGCAGCCTCGAGTTCGTCGGCGAAGACACTATCGACCACACACCCAAGGACGAAAAGGTACGGATCAAGCTGGGGTCCGCCTTCGATGTCGTGGGCGAACGCCGCCAGGTCGATTTCGCGATCGATGCACGCGCGCACTGGATCGAAGAAGAAATCGAAATCAAGCTGCGCAATCACAAGTCGCTGCCGGTCGAAGTGCTGGTGCGTGAGCCGCTATATCGCTGGACCAACTGGACCTTGCTAACAAAGACTCATGACTACCAGAAGGAAGATGCGCGCACCGTGCATTTTCCGGTGCGCATCGCCAAGGATGGCGAAACTACGCTGCGTTATCGCGTGCGCTACACCTGGTAATGCGACATAAGCGCGGCGGGCAATCCGGCCCGCCGCTGTTACTCCGCGGATATGTGAAAGTCGCTGCAGGTGGAACCCTGAGAACGGCTAGGCTTGCGGGTGTTGTTCAACATCAGGCCGTCGCGGCCTGCGTACGCTGCAACCATGCTTGAAAATGATCCAGGCCGGCGACCCCATTCACTGCATGCAGCGGAGCTGCAGCGCGGCACAATCAGCCTGCGGTTTCCACAGTCGCTGGAAAAAGAGTTTCGCCAGAACCATCTCGAGCGCGTGCAATCGCGGGTACGCGCCTGGCAGACCTCGCTGCTGGTTCTCGGCATTGCCGCCGTGGTGCTCGGCATCCTGATACACGACGGCGTTGAACTCAGCGTTGCCACCAGCCTGCGCGTTCTCTTGTTGCTGTCGGCCTACGCCGCGATCGCCGCTGTTAGCTGGTCGAAGCAGTACAGCCGCAGGTATCTGCGGATCGCGCTGGTGGGAAATGCGGTAATTGCTGTCCTGGCATCCTGGCTCGTGGTACAGACCATCCACGATGGCCGGCCCGAAGGGCTGGTATTCCTCACCACCAATGTGATGGGCGTATTTTTCCTGGCCGGGTTGCTGTTTTTCGATGCCTGCCTGGTCAATTTGCTGGCGCTTTTTTCGTTTGTGCTGGCAGGCACCGCGATGGGCCTGCCGCTGCCCGGACTGATGTACGACACGGTCGTGTTAGCTACGGTGCTTGCCGTGGGCGCGCTGACGATGTTCGGCATCGAACAGACCAATCGCCGCTTGTTCCTCGAACGCTGCGTGCTGGGAGATTTGGCGGAACGTGACGGCTTGACCGGCCTGCGCAACCGTCGGGCTTTTGATGAACAGCTGTTGCGCGTCTGGCAACAGAGTTTGCGCGACCGCGGTTCCATGGCGGTCTTGATGATCGACCTCGACTATTTCAAGAACTACAACGACGCCTATGGTCACCAGTCGGGAGACGCCTGTCTGACGCAGGTTGCGCAGATGGTGCAGCGGCATGCGCGACGGCCTCTGGATGTCGCGGCGCGCTATGGCGGCGAAGAGCTCGCCATGGTCCTCTACCAGGCGAGCAGCGAACAGGCACTGCTGGTCGCGGAACAGATTCGCGACAGTATCGAGAAAATGCGCATCGAACACCGCGCGGCCGCCGGCAGGGGCGTGGTGACCGTCAGCATCGGCGTGTGCTCGGCGGACATCACCTTTGACCGCACGCCCGAGATGCTGCTGCAGCAGGCCGATGAGGCTTTGTATGCTGCCAAGCTGGCGGGGCGCAATGCGGTGCGCTACCAGGGCCCGGACCACGTCAGGGAATTCTCGGGCCAGGCGCGTCGCCTGACGCCCGGGGCCTAGGCCCATTCGCCGCGCAGCGCGGCAACCTTTTGCTGCAGAAGCTCCGCGGTAGCGAGCTGCGCCGGTACCGGGCTCCCCGCGACCACCTCGATTCGTGACCAGAATCGGCGTGGCAGCCGGAGCATCGCCTTGCCGCCCTTGCGACTGAAAAAGCTGCCCCACATGCCGCGTAGCGCCATGGGCACCACGGGCACCGGCCGGCGCTCCAGGATTTTTTCCACGCCCTTGCGAAACTCGTTCAGTTCGCCGTCCTTTGTCAGCTTGCCTTCCGGAAAGATGCCGACAATTTCGCCCTCCGCCAGTTCGGCGTCAATGCGGTCATAGGCCTCGATCATTGTGTTGACATCTTCGTGCGCCGGTGCAATCGGTATGGCCCGGGTGGTCCGGAAAATGAAGTTCAGCACCGGGATGCGGTAGATATTGTGGTCCATCACGAAACGCACCGGCCTGCGGACGCTGCCGCCTAACACCAACGCATCCATGAAGCTGACGTGATTGCAGACGATCAGCGCCGGGCCTTCGTCCGGGATATTGTCGAGTCCGCGCTCGCGTATCCGGTACAGCACGTTGACGAGTATCCAGCTCAGGAACCGCATCAGGAATTCCGGAACCAGCGAGTAGATGAAGATCGCCACCGCGACGTTCAGAACCGCCGCGAACAGGAAGATCTGCGGAATCGTCCAGCCGGCCCGCAGCGCCAGGACCGCGCCACCGGATGCGACCACCATGAAAATCGAGTTCATGACGTTGTTGCAGGCGATGGTCCGCGCGCGGTGTGAGGGCGCGCTGCGCTGCAGGATCAGCGAATACAGCGGCACTGTGAATAGACCTCCGGCAACGCCGACCAGCGCGCAGTCGAACGCAATGCGCCAGCCGCCGGGCGACTGCAGGAACAGCGACCAGTCCAGGGCCGGGCCGCCCAGCGCATGCGGGCGTGCGAAATACAGGTCGAGCAGGAACCACGACAGGCCGATCGAGCCGAAAGGCACAAGGCCAATTTCCACCTTATGACCCGAGAGGCGTTCGCATAACAGCGAGCCAACGCCGATACCTAACGAAAAGCACGCGATCAGCAGCGTGACGACGCCGGCGTCGCCCTGCAGGACGCCGAGTGTCCAGGCCGGCAGCTGCGCCAGCACCAGCGCGCCGACAAACCAGAACCAGGAAATGCCGAGGATCGAGAGGAATATGGCGCGATTGCCGCGGCTGTCGCGGATCAGGCGCCAGGTTTCCGTGAACGGGTTGAAATCCAGCTTGAGGCCGGGATCGCCGGGCGGCGCGAGCGGCACCTTGCGAGACGCCAGCCAGCCGGCGACCGCAACGGCAACCAGGGCCGGCCCCACCAGATGCTGTGTGGCAGGGCCGTTCGCGATCAGGATCCCGCCGGCCAGGGTTCCTAACAAAATGGCCAGGAAGGTGCCGGTGTCGATCCACGCGTTGCCGCCGACCAGTTCGCTCGGCAGCAGGTGCTGCGGCAGCAACGCGTACTTGACCGGACCGAACAGGCTGGCCTGCATGCCGAGCGCAAACAACAGACCTAACAGCAGTGGCACGCTGCCGATCCAGAAGCCGATCGCGGCGGCCAGCATGATCGCGAGTTCGGTCAGTTTCAGGCCGCGTATCAGCTGCGATTTTTCGTATTTGTCAGCCAGCTGTCCAGCCAGCGCGGAGAACAGGAAATATGGCAGCATGAACAGCGCCGCCGCGGCGTTGGCAACCAGGCCGTCGCCGCCGGCTTGCGGACCGCTCGCGGCCGCACCGAACGTGGCCATGATCACCAGCGCATTGCGCAGCAGGTTGTCATTGAAGGCACCGGCGAATTGCGCCAGAAAAAACGGCAGAAAACGCCGGGTGGTCAGCAATTGCCATTGCGATTGCGTCGCACCCGCCGCAGGGGCGGATGGATCCATGCGACTGTGAGTCTAGCGCTGGTAGGCGCGTACGAACATTGCGACGTGCTGCTCGATCAAGTCCGGTAATGAGAGCGGGCGACAGCGTGTGCCGCCGAGATCGACCTGGTGCAGCAGTGCCAGCACCAGGGGCGCGAGCAGCGCCAGTGCCGCGTGGCGCGGCAG
>JAYUGT010000129.1:0-4752 GCA_043738315.1 Gammaproteobacteria bacterium | reverse complement strand
CCATCGATGGGACACGACGCTCGATGCGGCGCGCGGGTTCGATGGTTACTTTGCGCAGAGCGTCCATCAGCGTCAGCGCGCGCTGCTCGCGCACGTAGCGTCCTAACAATCGCGCGAATGTACCTGCGACGCGCGGATGCCCAATTCCATCGTGCAGGATTCCGTCGCTGGCAACCATGGTCAGCGGGTCCGCGACCGCAGCGGTTACAACCTCTTCGGTATTGTTGTAATCGACTATGTAACCGCCCATCGCCCTGTACCGGCCGAACGACTCACGCGTTAATCGTTCACCCGTGGCCGCCCATTCCATCCGCTGGAATTTCCTGTCAGGCCAAGCCTGCCAGCTGTCGCTATCGGCGGCCTCAATGGGAGACATGGATGCCGTGTAGGGATAGACCTCGGTCGTGATATCGAGCCCGCGCGCGCGCGCTCCGCGAATCAGATCCAGGCCATGGGGCGTGTCTTCGCCGAGAGAGCTGTTGATGTGCACGATATGTGCCGCCGCGCCGGTCGCTGCGGACGCAGCAATGATCTCCTCTGTTTCCAGAAAGTAATAGGGCTCGTCCAGAACCCGCATATGCACGTGCACTGCGGCGCTGTATTTGGCCGCAACACGAAATACCTCCAGGATTTCCCAGGGTGTCGCGGCAGGCGTGAATTCGATCAACATGCCCGCCGCGATGGCCCCACGTTGCAAGCCGTGATCGATGGCCGCGACGATTTCCTGCAGCTCTGCGGCGGTACTGGCGCGCGATTTCGCCGCGCCGACCGCGATGGCCTTTCCGGGGTCGTGCATCACCTGTCTGCGGACTTCATCGTGTCCAATGCTCGCGCCGTAGTTGATGAGCGATGTGCCTGAGCGTTCGGCGTACCAGCGATCGACGTCTGCAGTGCCGCCCTCAAGCTCGAGCGCCGTCGTTGTTCCATCCAGAGCTTCGACGCGATACCCGGCCGGATCCTGTGCGTGCTGGTGAAGGTCAATGAACCCGGGCGCAACCACCATGCCGCGCGCGTCCAGCGTCTCCCGACCCTGCAGCGGCCGTTCACTGATCGCGCGAATGGTGCCGCCAGTAATTCCCACGAAGCGAACCGCATCCAGGCCGGATGCCGGATCCATCAGATGTCCGTTCAAGATCACTACGTCGTACCCAGGCGTGGCCTGGGAAAGCGGCAAATCCCGGCATGAACCCATGAGCGTCAGCAACACGATAGTTACCAAACGAAATGCGGTTATCGGTTTGCAAAAATATGCGCGCATGTACTCAAGATACTCTTTGTCATTAAACCGTAGTCCAGCCTAGAATGTTAGCGCAAGTATTTTGTGCAAAAGGTGTTCCCGCATCATGTGGAAGAAATCGCAGCCCGCAGCACCGGTGGCGCCGAAACGCAAGGTGAAATGGCACGCCGTTTCAGTCTCGAGCGAGGCGGGCAGCTGCTTCCCCGCCCGCTTGCTGAAAGAGCAACGGTTTTTATCGACCGAAGCCCCGCCGCTGCCGCTGGCCGACTGTACCCAACCTGCAAGTTGCAACTGTACCTATAAGAAATTTGACGACCGGCGCACCGAGCTTCGCAGAAGCCACGAGATTTCTGGCATACGGCGCCCGTCGCCGGAGCAGGAGCAACGCACCACGCGCGGGCGACGGAAAAGAGACCTGGAAAAATAGTTCCGCGACACTAGTCGACGAACAACTTCCGGTCCGCGGCAAATACGCGGTAACGGCAGCCGCCCGGCAGGCAGTCCCGGGCAATGGCAAGTGTTAGCCCGGTGCAGTGAAGCAACCAGCTGGAATTTCCGTCGGGCTCTACGGCGCAAACGCCGCTGATAATGGCCGACACCGGAATGCGCTGGAAATCCCGAATGCTGGCGGCATAGCGGACAATTTCGGCTGCCCGGTCCGCAGTTACAAGTGGAGTGACCCTGACATCGACGATGTTAGGTCCCAGCGGAATCGACCAGGCGACAGTACTCGGCCTGCATTGCCACACCTGCTGCGATTTTGTGCACGTCGTTCGCGCCCTGAGGCGATACCCGGAATCCTCGCCATGGGGTACACAAGTCACCTTCACGCGCGAATAACGTCTGCCTGACGAACGATCTGCAATTTCCTGGGCCGCAACCTGATGCGGCGCCATGCAGGCGAGCCTGGTAATTTGCTCGTTATCTTTCGCATGCAAGGAACCGCTACTTGCAGGACCGGCGCTTACCAAAACGATCAGCATCGAGATGACCTGCGCAAGACGCCGGGAGTTAGAGGTCATCGGAGCTGCTTCCGCATGCGTAACAGAGGAACCGGTGTCCCTCCGCGATTATCTTCCACTTTCTCGACCGGTTCGTAGCCGCAGGCCCGGTACAGGGGCTGCCCGGCCATCGTGGCCATCAACTCGATGCGTCGAAATCCTTCCGCTTTGGCAGCCGCCTCGCACAGCCCGATAATCAGGCGGCCGACGCCTTTGCGGATGTGATGCGGATGGGTATACATCGCCCTGATTCGCGCGGCGTCCTTGTCCGGGTCGAGCAGCGCCGGACTTCGGCCAGTGGTCAGATCCCCGCCGTAAAGGGTGGCGCGGCGGCTCCAGCCGCCACAACCCGCCGTGGCACCAGCACATTCCACGATGAAATACGTTCCGTCCCCAACGAGCTGCGTATCAAGACCCATGATCGATCGACTCGATTCAATCTGCGCCGCGTTCAGGCACGGCTTCTGCAATTCGGTGATCGCGGCGTCCATCAGTGCCTGCAGCAGGTCGAGATCCTGCGTCAGGGCAAGTCGGCTGGTGAACTGGGAGCCTGTCACGGCAATGGCGTGTTAGCTCTGCGGCGCTTCCACCACTGCAATACAACAATCGCAAGAACAAGATTCAAACCCAGACCCAAATAGCCAGACTCCGGTCCATATAGCGCGGTTTGCCTGACACCTAACGCGCCGACCGTCGTACCGAAGCCAAAAAATACATACACAGCAGCATTCCAGACTGCGTGGCAGACGCTGGTCACCAGGATCGAGCCTGAGATCAATCGCAGCATGCCCCAGATTGCGCCAATGACCACCGCATTGATCAACAGCACGGGAACTTGTGCCAACGGGACAGCATCTTCGGTATTCATCGTCACTGCCGGGATGTGCCAAAGTGAAAACGCGACTCCGGTCCAGATCAAGATCTTCAGCTCACTCATGCCGGCACGCTCGAGGGCGCCAAACAACCAGCCGCGAAAAAACGCCTCTTCTGTTAGCAAGCCGAGCGGAATACTGATGGCGATGGCCGTCAAGAAATCATTCCTCGCCTTTGGCCAGTCGATATTGCCTATATCGACGGCACCTGCCGCCAGGCAAACAAGCGCAATAGCGCCGATGATCACGACCGGATGCAGAATCGCCAAACCATAGTGCGGCAGGCGGCCAAAAGCGATGCCCATGCTTTTTCGCGGCAGTCGTTGTATCGCCCAGAAAATCAGCATCAGCGGCAACAAGGATGCAAAACTAACATCCGACAGGCCTGCCGCGTCCATGCCTGCGTTTACCGCGATCGCGATAATCACGCCCAATATCGGGCCCAGCAGCGTTTTTGTCATGTCGACTCCTTCTCCGGGCCGCTTTTGTTAGATAACACAGTCTCAGCGCGACTTCCCACCGGCTGGCAACCAGTAACTGCTCATGAGTTCTCGGGACCAGGGCGGCTGCATGACAGCCTGGCGCGGCAGCGAGTCAGGCGAGCTCAACGAGTTCGAATTCCCAGAGATAGGGTTCCAGCACCACGCCCTTGACGAACAGGAAGTCGCCGTCGGCGGAAATCCACAGGTCGTAGGGCGGATGGTTGTGGCTGGTGTTGACGAAGGCGAAGTGGTGACACTCCAGCGTTCCGGCGCGCACCGTCACGGCTTCGCGGCCAAAATATTGCAGGCTCGATGTCGCAGTCGTCGTGAAATCGGGGCCGGTCGCGCCGCGATGATCTGTCGACGTCATCAGGTTGTTCGTGAACGTCTGGACGCCGGGTCCTTTCGAGAAATCAAAGCGCGCGCACAGCCAGGCATCCGCTATCAGCGAGTGCGTACCAAAGCCGCGCATCGCCCTGCTGATCGGTCGCGTTTCGTCGATCCGGCCCCGGGCCGCGCCCAGGCCGTGCAGGCGCGCCTCGGTATCCGTGAAGCCGTACCAGCCGCTGCCCTGGAAGCGGTCGTCAGTCGTCAGGCGCGCAAACACTTCGATCGGGTGGAAGTCGCGGTCTACCGTCTGGATCACGTCACGGATCAGGAGCGGTTCGTCCTGCAGCTCGCAGTACGCGCGCAGCACCCGCGTGCCATCGCGGTGCCGCGTTAGACGCCAGTCCTCGAAACCCCAGAGCCCGCCGGGAAATCCGGGTTGCTGCGTACGGTACTCGATGCGCCCGCGCCGCATGACGTGCGGCAGCGTCGCCCTGATCATTTGGCTGGCGGTCATGCGGGTACCTGTACCTCCGTAGATGATGTGAGATGATCGCGCGGGGGAGAGCTGACCGCAACAGGGGTTATCAATGCGCCCGGCGATATGGATTTCCGTTCTTGTGTTCTCTTTGCTTGCCAGCGCCCATGCCAGCGACGCGCTGGTCGTGACCACCAGCGACGGCCAGGTGCGGGGAACTCTGGGTAATGGCGTACGCGAGTGGAAAGGCATTCCGTATGCCGCGCCGCCCACCGGCGCGCGGCGTTGGGCAATGCCTGCGCCGCCTGCGCCGTGGAGCGGCATCCGCGACGCGTCGCGATTCGGCAGCGCCTGT
>JAYUGT010000128.1:0-4762 GCA_043738315.1 Gammaproteobacteria bacterium | reverse complement strand
ACCACAGCCACGTGGACTGCGACCGCGTGCAGGATCCGTATTCGGTGCGTTGCATGCCGCAGGTGCTGGGCGGACTCGCCGACACCATCGCGCATGCGGCCGGCGTGCTGGGCCGCGAGATCAACGGCGCCACCGACAACCCGCTGGTGTTTGGCGACGACATCCTCTCCGGCGGCAATTTCCACGCCGCGCCACTTGGACTGGTGGCGGACTTTCTCGCCATTGCACTGGCCGACAGCGCCTCGATCTCCGAGCGGCGCACCGATTTGTTAGCTCGGAGGGTCAATCCCGCCCTGACCATGTTCCTGACGCATGAGCCCGGGCTCGAGTCCGGTTACATGATCGCGCAGGTGACGGCGGCCGCGCTCACCTCGAGCCTCAAGACCCTGGCGCATCCGGCCTCGGTGGATTCGATACCGACGTCGGCGGGCCAGGAGGACCATGTCAGCATGGCGCCGTGGGCCGGCGAAAAACTGCTGCTGATTGCCGAGCGCTGCGAGCAGGTACTGGCGATCGAGTATCTCGCGGCGGCGCAGGCGCTGGATGCGATGCGGCCGATGCGCAGCTCGCCCGCGATCGAGTCGCTGCACGCCAAATTGCGCGCGGTCGCGCCGTTCAAACCCCAGGATCATCGCCTCGACCGGGATATCGCCGCGGCGGCACGCCTGGTGCGCAGCGGCGACTGCGCGGGCTAGGCAGGCAGCCCATATTCATCGACGCCCTTCTCGGTCTGCAACTTGGCGACACGCGCGTCTCGCTGGTGTGCCCCGCCTGCGCGACGCAGTCGCACATGACGCCGATCGCAGCGCCGACCCACGAGGAGCTCACCAAGCACCGCAGCGGCCACGTCGGCATCGTCTATCGCTGCGATGCCTGCGAATACCCGGTGTTCCTGCGTCATCCGGTGCGCGCGCACGGCGCGGAGCGCATCGAGCTCGGGCCGCAATTCATCGAGGTCGAGCACCCGCGCGAGAAATTTGCGTTCGCCTACCTGCCGCGGCATATCGAATCGCTGTTCCGCGCCGCGCTCGATTGTTATGCCGCCGGCGCCTACGCGGGATTCACGCTGCTCAGCCGCCAGATCGCGCTCGCGATGTTTGCGGATCTCGGACCCTCGGGTCGCCTGCGGGTTTTCGAAGAGCTGGACGACATCCGCGAGCTGGCGACGCTGCCTAACGAGATTTTCAACCGGTTCAAGGATCTGCTTTTCGGCCAGGAGCCGCAGCCCGGGTCCGCTGCGCTCAGGATGGCGGCCACGGAATGCGGCGTGTTGCTCGAGGTGATGATGGATCTGCTGAGCCAGATCTACGTGCGCAGGGCGCGGCTGCAACGCGCGCTCAAAATGCGCGAGTTCCTGGGCACCGAGCAGCCTGCCTCAGGCTAACGCGCGGCGCGCGTTGCGGAACAGGCGCATCCAGCCCGAATCCTCGCCACGACGTTCAGGCAGCCAGGAATTCTGGATGCGGCGGTAGACCCGCTCCGGATGCGGCATCGCCGCCAGCACCCGGCCATCCGGCGTACCGATGGCGGCAATCCCCGCCGGTGAACCATTGGGATTCGCAGGATAGGTCGCGGCGGCCGCGCCGCGCGCCAGCGCAAAGCGAAACCCTGCCAGCTGTTTTTTTTCGAAGCGCTGCTGCGCTCCGGCGTCCGCAAACACCGCGCGACCTTCGCCATGCGCGACCGCAACCGGCAGCAGCGAGCCGACCATGCCCTCGAGCCACAACGACGGCGATGGCAGGACTTCCACCAGCGTCGAGCGGCCTTCAAACTGCTCGCTGCGATTGCGCCGGAAGCGGGGCCAGTCCGCGGCGCCCGGTATCAGCGGCGACAGCGCCGCGAGCATCTGGCAGCCGTTGCAGATACCGAGCGTGAGGCTGTCGCGACGCGCGAAAAATTCCGTGAACTGGGCGCGCAGGGCCTCATGGTAAAGAATCGAGCCCGCCCAGCCGACGCCGGCACCTAACACGTCGCCGTAGGAAAATCCGCCGCAGGCGATCAGGGTCTGGAACGAGGCTAACGAGACGCGGCCCTCGAGCAGGTCGGTCATGTGCACGTCGTGCGCCTCGAAACCGGCGCGATGCAGCACCGCCGCCATTTCGACCTGGCTGTTGACGCCCTGCTCGCGCAGCACCGCGACCTTCGGGCGCGCGCCGGTCGCGATCAGCGGCGCGACGATGTCGTCGGCCGGATCAAAGCTGAGATCTTCCTGCAGCGGCGGCGTGGCCGGCGCGCATTGCGCCGCGTATTCCTGGTCGGCGCATTCCGGGTTGTCGCGCAGGCGCTTGAGGTGCCAGGAGGTCTCGCTCCAGGCGCGGCGCAGATCAACCCAGGATTCATCGATGCTGCAGGCGCCCGCGCGCACCTTGACGCGCAGATCGGCGCTGGGTGCGCCGATATCGTGGCAAATGGCGGCCAGTCCATGCTGCGCCAGGACCGCACGCATGCTGGCCAGCTGATCGGCCGCGACCTGCAGGATGACGCCCGGTTCCTCAGCGAATAACGCGCCCAGTTCGCAGCCCGCGCCCGCTGGCAGCGTGACATCGAGACCGCAGTGGCCGGCAAACGCCATTTCGATCAGGCTCACCAGCGTGCCGCCGTCGGAGCGATCGTGATACGCGAGCACCTGCTTGTTAGCTCGCAGCGTCGCCAGGGCGCTGGCGAAGCTCTTCAGGTCATCGGCCCGGTCGAGATCGGGCGGCTGCTCGCCGAGCACGCCATGCACCTGCGCCAATGCCGATCCACCGAGCCGGTTCCTGCCGGCGGAAAAATCCACGAGCAGCAGCCGCGTCGCGCCCGCATCCAGCCGCAGTACCGGGGTCAGCGTGCGGCGCACATCGGCCACCGGCGCGAACGCCGAGATGATGACCGACACCGGCGCGCGTACCACGTGGTTGCGACCCGACTCCTGCCAGGCGGTTTTCATCGACAGCGAATCCTTGCCGACCGGGATCGCGATCCCTAACGCCGGGCACAATTCTTCGCCGAGCGCATGCACGGTGGCATAGAGCGCGGCGTCCTGCCCGGGCTCGCCGCAGGCGGCCATCCAGTTGGCCGACAGCTTGATGTCGCCCAGCGCGCGAATGTCCGCCGCCAGGATGTTGGTAATCGCCTCGGCAACCGCGAGCCGGCCCGATGCGGGCGCATCGAGGACCGCGACCGGCGTGCGCTCGCCCATGGCCATGGCTTCGCCGGCATGGCCGAACAGGTCCGCGGCGGTCACCGCGACATCGCCGACCGGCACCTGCCACGGACCCACCATCGGATCGCGATGGATGAGACCGCCGACCGAGCGGTCGCCGATGGTGATCAGGAAGGATTTGTCAGCGACCGCCGGCAGGCGCAGCACGCGGTACAAGGCATCGCGCGCGACGGACGCAGCTAACACCAGCGGCGTGCGCGGCACCGGCTCACTACGGGCATCGCGCTGCATGCGCGGCAGCTTGCCGAGCAGCACGCTGAGCGGCATGTCGACGATTGCCTCGCCGCCCGGACCATCCTCGACCCGCAGCACGCCATCGTCGGTCAGCTCGCCGATCACCGCCGCCGGGCAGCGTTCACGCGCCGCCAGCGCCAGGAATGACTCGAGGCGCGCCGCGGCGATCACCAGCACATAGCGTTCCTGCGATTCGTTGCACCAGATTTCCATCGGCGACATCGACGCTTCGTCGTTAGGTATGGCGCGCAGGTTGATGCGCGCGCCGCAATCGTTGTGCGCGGCCGCTTCCGGGACCGCATTGGCGAGGCCGCCGGCGCCGACGTCGTGAATCAGCAGGATCGGGTTGGCCGCGCCCTGCGCCCAGCAGGCATCGATCACTTCCTGGGCGCGACGCTGCATTTCCGGATTGCCGCGCTGCACTGAGGCGAAATCCAGGGCTGCCGCCGAGCTGCCGGAGGTCACCGAGGAAGCCGCGCCACCGCCGAGCCCGATCAGCATCGCCGGCCCGCCTAACACGACCACGCGCGAGCCGGGAGGGGTTGCGCGTTTCTCGACATCGGCGCGACGGATATTACCCAGACCGCCGGCAATCATGATCGGCTTGTGGTAACCCCAGGCCTCGCCCGCCCGCTGATCCAGCGTTGTTAGCTCAAAGGTACGGAAATAGCCGCCGATGCCCGGGCGGCCGAATTCGTTATTGAACGCGGCTGCGCCAATCGGCGCCTCGAGCATGATCTCGAGCGCCGAAGCGATGCGGTCCGGCCGGCCAACACTCTGTTCCCAGGGTTGCAGGGCGCCGGGAATGCGCAGGTGCGAGACCGAATAGCCGACCAGTCCCGCCTTGGGCTTGGCGCCGCAACCGGCCGCACCTTCGTCACGGATTTCGCCGCCCGAGCCGGTCGCGGCGCCCGGAAACGGCGAGATCGCAGTCGGGTGATTGTGCGTCTCGACCTTGATGACGATATCGATAGGCTCTTCGACCGCGCGGTACACATGGCTCACCGGATCGGCAAACCAGCGCCGTCCGACCGGCCCCGCCAGCACGGCGGCGTTGTCCTTGTACGCGGACAGCACACCGGCCGGGTGGCGCTCGTGGGTGTTGCGGATCATCGCAAACAGCGACTTGGCGCGCGGCGCAGCGTCGATCCGCCATTCGGCGTTGAATATCTTGTGGCGGCAGTGCTCGGAGTTGGCCTGCGCGAACATCATCAGTTCCGCGTCCGTGGCGTCGCGGCCCAGCGCCTGAAACGCCTGTTGCAGGTACTGCATTTCGACCGCCGACAGCGCCAGCCCGAGATCGCGGTTGGCGGCGGCGAGCGCAGC
>JAYUGT010000127.1:0-11951 GCA_043738315.1 Gammaproteobacteria bacterium | reverse complement strand
TCACCCGCGGTGGCGTCGATGGCGAGATACATGCCGCCTAACAGCATCGCGAACATGACGATGTAGCTCAGCATGCCCAGCACGGTCTCGGCGCGACTGCGCGGCGTGGACACGTCGATGCCCTGCACCACGATGGGTGCGATTACGGCGGGATCGACGCCGCGCGCGGCGAGCCGCAGCTGCGCGATGGTCTGTCCGTACTGCGAAACCAGCGAAGAGATGCGCCGCAGTGAGCGGGCGTCGTCCAGGTTGGCAGCGTCGTAGTAAAAGTAAACCGGAGCGGGAGATTGATCAGCCAGGCGGCTGCCGAAGTCGTCCGGAATCGCGAGCACCAGGCGATGCTCGCGCGACTCGACTGCTTTTTGAGCAGCCTCATCGCTCAGCTTGACCTCGGTAACTTCGACACCATAGCCCTTGAGGTAGGTCAGCAGGTTGGGCGCGCGCTCGGCGTGCACCACCGCGACCGGCAGCGGCTTGTCGAGCCGCTCCTGTTCGCGCTGCGCGACGAACTGCAGCAGGCCCGAGAGCATCAGCGGCCCGAACACCGGGCCTAACAACAACGCCGTGGTGAGCGTGCGGCGGTCACGCAGGTTTTCGAGGAATTCCTTGCAGAACACGGTCCAGATCGCACGCATCAGAGCATACCTTCGGCATCGCCGATCAGGCTAACAAAAGCGTCTTCGAGATGGGCGGCACCGGTGCGTTCGCGGATCGCATCCGGGGTGCCAGCAGCCAGCACCCGGCCCCCGGCGATGACCACGACCTCTTCGCACAGCCAGGCGATTTCCTGCATGACATGGCTCGAGAACAGCACGCAGTGACCCGAATCACGCAGGCGATTGAGCAGCGCGCGCAGATTGCGCACCGCCATCACATCGAGGCCGTTGGTGGGCTCGTCCAGCATGATGTTTTTCGGACCATGCACCAGCGCGCGCGCCAGCGCGGTCTTGATGCGCTGGCCCTGCGAAAAACCCTTGACTCGCCGAGTCGCGAACTCACGCATGTCGAGCTGCTCGATGAGATCATCGGCGCGGCGCAGACGTTCCTGCCGCGGCATGCCGTGCAGTTCGGCGAAGTACAGGATGTTTTCGCGCGCCGTGAGGTTTGGATAGAGACCCGACTGGTGCGTCAAAACGCCGAGCGCGCGCCGCGCCGCGAGCGGGTCGGTGCGCGTATCGATGCCATCGATCAGCGCAGCGCCGCTCTGCGGCGCCAGGATGGTCGACAGCATGCGCAGCGTGGTTGACTTGCCCGCGCCGTTAGGGCCTAACAAACCAGTGATGCAGCCATCGGGGGCGGTGAAGCTTACGTCGCGCACCGCCTCGACGGCGCCGAAACTCTTGCGCAGCTGGCGGGCTTCGATCATGACCCTGGCCTCACGGTGCAGGCCCGGCGGGCGTAGTGAAGAAAGCCATCGGCTTGAGCGCGCCGAGGCAACGCGTATCGAGGGATTTCACGTCGTCGCCGCGAATGAAGTCCGCCATGATGCGATCCATGCAGGGCAGGCCGAGCTGTCCGTGGCCCATGCCCGGCACCTCGACATGGCGCGCATTTGTTAGTTTTTCCATCGCGCGGCGGGCATAGGCAGGCGGCGTCACCGGGTCGTTGCCGCCGGACAGCAGCAGCACCGGCGTGTTGGATGCGACCAGAGCAAAAAGATCCGGATCCACGGGCCCTCGCGGCCAGGCGGCGCAGAGGCGGCGGATGGCATCGAGCTGGGCGGTGCCGATAAACGTCGTCGCCATCTGGTCGCGGTCGATCGGCCGGCTGTCGATGCGCGGATCGTCTTCGGCGCACATGACGCTGTTGCTCATGCCCATCGACAGGATTTTCTGCAATGGCCGCGCCGCCATCAGCGCCTGTGCCGCGAGTGCGCGGTAATCCTCATGTTTCGCCGCCTGCGACAGGGCGAGCGGCAACAACGCCGCGCCCTGGGGGGTGTAAATGTTCAGGCGCAACACGATTGCCAGCTGCATCGCGTCGAACTTGATCTTGCGGCGCTCGCCGGTGCGTGGATCGGCAATTTCCACGTCCACGGGGCTGCCCTCGATCCGGGCGCGCACTTTCTGGTAGTCCGCCAGTGGATTCGGGAAGCTGCCAGAGCAGGCGCGGTCCTTGCGGCAGCGCTCGAGGATCTGCCGCAGCGCCGCTTCGGCATCGAGCGCGATGCCTTCGGGCAGCACCGCGTCCGGCGCCACGACGCCGTCCAGAATCACGCGCCGCGTGTTAGCCGGGTAGCGTCGCAGGTAGTGCTGCGCGACCCGCGTGCCATAGGACACGCCATACAGGTTCAGCTGCCGGTAACCTAACGCCGCACGCACGGCATCCAGATCGTGCACCGCGACGCTGGTGGTGTAGAAGCGCAGGTCCGCTTTTTTTGCCAGCGTGTCGCGGCAGGCAAGTACCAGCTCCTGCAGGCGGTCATCGTCAGCGTTGTAGGTGTCTTCCTCGTCAAAATCGCAATTGAGCGGCGCTGATTCGCCGGTACCGCGCTGATCGACCAGCAGGATGTCGCGTTCCTGGTTAATGCGCGCGAAAGCGGCCGCACTGGACAGGTACATAACGCTGGCGGCCATGCCCGGCCCGCCGGCCAGCACGGTCAACGGGTCCGGCTGCTTGCGGGAAATGACCGCCGGAATTCGCGCGACATGCAGGCGGACCTGGCGACCCTGCGGTTTGGCACGGTCTTCGGGTACCGTCAGCCACGCACATTCGGCCTTGACCGAGGATATTCTGGCCGGGTGCTCGAGGCGACAGGGCTTGAATTCGGTCCTGGCGGAAGCCGTGGGGCCGGTGCCTAACGCAGCAATGGACAGCAGTACGGGGCTCAGCAGTATTGTTAGCAAGTGGGGCATGATGCGGGCGGCATTGTGCAATGAAAGCCCTGCCTTTGTCGCCTGTTCTCGACTACAATGCCCGCCCCAAAATTATGCATCACCCAGAACAATTTGACGTGATCGTGATCGGTGGCGGCCATGCCGGCACCGAGGCTGCGCTTGCGTCCGCGCGCATGGGCGCACGCACGCTGCTGCTGACCCAGAACATCGAGACGCTCGGGCAGATGAGCTGCAACCCGGCCTTCGGCGGTATCGGCAAGGGTCACCTCGTCAAGGAGATCGACGCGTTAGGTGGCGCCATGGCGCGCGCCGCCGATCGCGCCGGCATCCAGTTCCGCACGCTCAATTCCAGCAAGGGTCCGGCGGTGCGGGCGACCCGCGCGCAGGCCGATCGCATGCTGTATCGGCGCGCGATTCGCGGCCTGCTGGAGAACCAGCCGGGACTCGCGATTTTCCAGCAGGAAGTCGCGGATCTCGCGATCGAATCCGGGCGCGTTACGTCCGTTACCACCGCGACCGGCATTGAATTTCGCGCGCGCGCCGTCGTGCTCACCGTAGGCACTTTCCTCGGCGGGCGCATCCACGTGGGCCTTGACAACTACCAGGGTGGCCGCGCCGGCGATCCGCCATCTAACAAACTGGCCGCGCGCCTGCGCGAACTGAAGCTGCGTGTGGGGCGCCTCAAGACCGGCACGCCGCCGCGCATCGATGGCCGCAGCATCGATTATTCCGGCCTCAAGGATCAGTGGAGCGACAACCCGATACCGGTGTTTTCGTATCTTGGGCGTTCCAATGAACACCCAAAGCAAATACCTTGTTTCATTACAGGTACAAACGAACGTACCCATGCGATCATCCGCGCCGCGACCGACCGCTCGCCGATGTTCACCGGAAAGATCGAAGGCGTGGGTCCGCGCTACTGCCCGTCGGTCGAAGACAAGGTCGTGCGCTTCGCCGACAAGACCTCGCATCAGATCTTCATCGAGCCCGAAGGGCTCGACACCCACGAGGTTTATCCGAACGGAATTTCGACCAGCCTGCCCTTCGATGTGCAGCTGGAATTCGTGCGCAGCATCGCGGGTTTCGAGCGCGCGCATATCACGCGGCCGGGCTATGCGATCGAGTATGACTATTTCGATCCGCGTGATCTGAATGCCAGCCTCGAGACCAAGGCGATCGCGGGACTTTTTTTTGCGGGCCAGATCAACGGCACCACCGGCTACGAAGAGGCCGGCGCGCAGGGCATCCTGGCCGGCATCAACGCCGCGTGCCAGGTGTCGGAGCGCGCGCCCTGGGTGCCGACGCGCGGTGAGTCCTACATCGGCGTGCTGGTCGACGACCTTATTACCCGCGGCACGCGCGAGCCCTACCGCATGTTCACCAGCCGTGCCGAGCATCGGCTGCTGCTGCGCGAGGACAATGCCGACCTGCGCCTTACGCCCAAGGGTCGCGATCTCGGCCTGGTCTGCGATGAGCGCTGGGTGCTGTTCGAGGCCAAGCGCGATGCGACTGCCCGGGAGATTGCGCGACTGCAGGCCCGGCGCATTCAGCCGGCCCAACACCCGGCCTGGGAACAACGCGTGTTAGGTACCGCGCTGACGCGCGACGCGACCTTGTTCGACCTGCTGCGCCGGCCCGAAGTGACATACGCGGATCTCGCCGAGTTCGATCACGGCGACGAACCCGGACCGATGGCGTTGCTGGCGGCGGCCGACGACCGATTGCCGGCGCAGGTCAGCACGCAGGTCGAGGTGCGCGCCAAGTACGCGGGCTACATCGAACGCCAGGAAACGGAAATCGAGCGCCAGCGCGAGCACGAGGCCACGCGCCTGCCGCGCGATATTGACTACGCAATCGTCTCGGGGCTGTCGAATGAAGTGCGGCAGAAGCTCGCGGACGTGCGGCCGGAGACGGTGGGGCAGGCGGCGCGGGTACCCGGGGTGACGCCGGCGGCGGTGTCTTTGCTGCTGATTCATCTGCGGAAGAAGAATCGGGCGGCCTAGCCGAACATCCGACGGTTCGTTGCGCGGCGCGCAATTTAGCGAGCAGCGCGGCCAGCGTCGTGAGCGCGCCGGGCTCGCAATCGCTCGCCCCTGACGGGGTACCCTCGTTCGGGCTACGAGCTTGGACACATTCGTTCACCTCGAGTCCAAAACCTCATCGACCGCGCTCGAATACACGGGCACGTCACGCCTGTCGTAATGTTATTCGGCGTGCGGTTTTGGCAGCCCCCGGCTGAGCGCGGTGGGCGCGCCGCGCCCTCACTCGGCGAGCTCCAGCTCGCTGATCAGCAACCGTGGCATCACGGCAGCCGCGATCTTCGCGCCCCTGATACTTCGGCCCCGGTTGAAAGCCGAAGAGAATCGGCCCATCGGCGAAGGAGCTATTGAGGCGTCATTGGGTCTGTACACATTGGCTGTCAGCTGACCTAACAAGAATTGCAACGATATGCCGACGGATCTGACAGCCGTTGCCAGGCGGTGGCCATGTTGACGCGAGCTGGAGCGCGCCGAGGATGATCGTCGCGAGCGCGGTCGATGACGTCATGCTCTGGCGATGCCCGAATGTGTCCAAGCGAGCAAATCATCCGAGGGCACCCCGTCAGGGGCGCGCGATTGCGAGCGACCAACGTGGCCACCGCCTAGCAACGGCGGCTGATTGATCGACCTGGCGGCGACTCTTGTCAGGTGTAGCCGCGTCGTCCAAGCCCTGTGGGCGGTCCTTTGAAATCCTTCGGTCGCAGCGCCTTCGCCTTCCAGTCGTAGGCAGGATTCTCGGGCGGGACATCCTGCGCGAACGCGCCCCAGGTCTCGACGCGCTTGTTGTCGGATTCCCACTCGGGCGGCAGCTCGAAATATTCGGGCGCGTGCTTTTCGATGTAGGCGCGCACCTTGGGTGGCACTTCGGCGAGTCCGTTGAGGCCTTTATGTGAATGCATGCGGCCGAAAAGCGTCAGTCCGCGCTGCTCGTGCTTGCCCATGCGCATCCACGGCCAACACTCCGACATGCGCGAGAAACCGGCGCGCATGCGCGCCACGGGAATATCGCGGTCTTCGGTTTCCTTCAGGCTCGCGTACATCACGAAGTGCTCCGACGGCGTGATGCGCGGGCCGGTGGAATAGGTAGGCCAGCCTTCGGGCGACACGGGGTTGGTGTAGTCGTGTGCGTAGTCCCACTGCAGCATCAGGTCGTCGCCATAGCGCGAGAACGGCAGGCGAAACGGGTACTTGCCGTCGGCGTCCGGAAAAACGGTGCCCTCGTTCATGGTGGTCGGTGTGTCACCGGCGCCGCCATAGGCGAATTTCGGCACTTCGGTGGTCAGCTTGCCGGCGATCAGGCGATTGTAGAAGTGATAGACCTCGCAGCGCTCGCCGGTCAGCGGGTTATCCCAATATTCCAGGATATCGCCAGTGCGCAGGTCAGTAAAATAGCCGGTCTCGCGCGACTTGATCTTGAGGAAGCCCTTGGGGTCGTGCTCGGCTAACAAGACGCCGGTGCCGGTGTAGCCAAACACGGGAATCAGGCGCTTGCCGGGTATGCGCATGTACATGAGTCCGTGGAAGCCGCCGATCACGGGCTTCTCATACCCCGACCAGATCTTGCCGAAGGCATAGAGGTTATCGATGGGATCGTTGAAATCGAGTGCGATGCGGCCGCGTTTCCGGCCTTTGGCCGGCGCGGCGAGCGCGCCACCTGCGCCCAGCGTTGCCGCGAGCGTCCCGCCTAACAAACTGCCGAGCGCCGCGCGGCGTCCCATGAGGGTATCCGGACCTAACAAGCTGGAAAACATGGTAATCTCCCCGATGATGGCGTGGCGATGATGGTTCAGGCGCCGCGCGCGAGCAGCGGCACAGGCGGGAAAACCCAGCTGGCGCTGTGGCGGCGCGCCGGGGACGGAATCACATGGTGCTGGGCGCCCTGCGAGCTGGCGCGCAGGAAACTGCGCGCGCTGACCATGAAGGTCCGGGTTGTCTGCTCGTCGATCGGCGCTTCGTAAAGATATTGCAGCACCACGGCCCTGGGCGTGATCCGGATGCTGGTCTTCACGTGATTAAGGCCATGAAATCCGGTGCTCGATTCGACTTCCATGCCCTGCTTGCGCAGATGCCGCCAGATGCCGCTCGGCGGCGGTGGCTTGGAGCGCAGCGTGGCGTAAGCACCCCATTGATCGGTATCAAGCGGATAGTCGGGGACATGCCAGTTCGGGTCCTTGCCCCTGAGACCGAACATGTGCACGTACTCCGGATGCGTGAGATCGAGCGCGTTGTCCATCACGCGCAGCCAGTTGGCCTTGAAGACCCACGACACCACGGTCGAGCGCCAGCCCGCCTCGTCCCATTCGGGGATCGGCAGGATAGGCACGCGCTCGTCCTCGGGCAGGTCGCCGAGAAACACGAAAATAATGCCGTAGCGCTCAATCGTAGGATACGCGTCGACACGGGCGCGTGTTGGCAGCGCGCCGGCGCCAACACCTAACGACGGGATGCGCACGCACTGGCCATCGCCGGCGAAACGCCAGCCGTGGTAAGGGCAGACGATGTTGTTGCCCTCGGTCCAGCCATGACTCAGCGAGCCGCAGCGATGCACGCAGGTGTTAGCCAGGCAATGTGGCTGGCCCTGCGCGTCGCGGAACACGACGAAAATCTGACCGAGCAACTTCACGCGTACCGATTTGGTTGTCACGGCCGAGGCGAGCTCGGCCGGATACCAGAAATTGATGAACATCCTTGTACGTCCCCCCCGGCGTGCATGGTTAACAGCACCGCTGCCGACGCGCAACTGCGACAGGGGGCGCTGGCCCGCTCGCGGATGCCCGCGGCTGCGGTGTAGAGTGCGAGCGTGAAAAGCAGACAAATCGCACCGGTTCTGATTGGACTTACGCTGTTGTGGCTGGCGGCCTGCGGGCAGCAGCCCGCGGGCAAGGCAGTCGTGAGCGGCGCGCCGGCCACGAAAGTGCTGGTCCGCGGCCTGGGGCCGGAACCGGATTCGCTCGACCCGCAGAAGGCGCGCAATTTCGAGTCCGCGACGGTGCAGCGCGACCTGTTCGAATGCCTGACCACGCTCGATAAATCCGCCGCGCCGGCGCCGGGCGCGGCCGAAACCTGGACTACGAGCGCCGATGGCAAGAACTATACGTTCACGCTGCGGGCTAACGGATTGTGGTCGAACGGCGATCCGGTGGTGGCGGACGATTTCGTCGCCGGCTTGCGCCGGCTCGTGGACCCGGCGACCGCCGCGCAGTACGCACAGGTGGTCGACATCATCGACAACGCGCCCGAGATCATCACCGGGCGCAAACCGCCCGATACGCTGGGAGTGGCCGCACCCGATGCGCGCACCGTTGTTATCAGGCTGACGAACCCGGCGCCATACCTGCTCGGCCTGCTGTCGCATCCGTCGACCTGCCCGGTGCACCGCGCGACGCTGGCGCGTTACGGCGCGGACTTCATCAAGCCAGGAAACCTCATTGGCAACGGCGCGTTCACGCTTGTTAGCTGGAAGCAGGGCTCTGAGCTGGAGCTGCGCCGCAATCCGCGCTACTGGAACAACGCCGCCACCAGACTCGATGTCGTGCGCTACATCGATACCACCGACATCGACACGGAATTCAAGCGTTTCCAGAGCGGCGAGCTGCACATCACCGCGGTGGTGCCGCGCGGCCAGTTCGAAGCCATCCAGCGCGACTATGGCGCGCAGCTGCGGATCACGCCGCAGCTCGGCACCTATTTCTACGGGTTTTCGATGGACCGTGAGCCCTACAAGAGCACGCCGGGTCTGCGCCGCGCCTTGTCACTGGTGATCGATCGCGAGCGGCTGGTGCGGCAGGTGACGCGCGTGGGCGAGCTCGCGGCTAACAGCTGGGTGCCGCCCGGAACGTTCAACTACCAGACCCAGAACCTCGACTTCGCCGCGCGGCCGATGGCCGAGCGCATCGCCGAGGCGCGCAAACTCTACGCCGCGGCCGGCTACAGCGCCGCCCGGCCATTCAAGGCGACGCTCCTGTATAACAGCGCGGAGATCCATACGCGGGTGGCGCTCGCGGTAACCGGCATGTGGAAAGAGGCGTTAGGTGCCGAGGTGCGCCCCGAGGCGCGCGAGATGAAGGCGCTGCAGGCCGACATCGACGCGCGCAAGGCGGAGATCTACCGGCTCGCCTGGATCGGCGATTACAACGACGCCTATACCTTTCTGCAGTATTTCAAGGGCAACTTCGGCATAAACACGGCGAAGTACCAGAGCACGGAGTACGACCGGTTGCTAACAAGTGCGGCCGCGGAAGCGGATCCGGGAAAACGACGCGAACTGCTGCAGGGCGCGGAGCGGGTGTTGCTGACCGACCAGCCGCTGATCCCGCTCTATTTCTACGTCAACAAGCATCTCGTGAGTCCGCGCGTGCGTGGCTGGTACGACAACGTGATGAACGTGACTTACAGCAGGGACCTGGATCTTGGTCCTTAGCGCCACGCGGGCGTTATGCGTCGTGGCGAGAAACTCAGGAGGCGGCGCTCAGAAGCGAACGGCGGCCCCCGGCCGTGGCCGCGCAGTCACCCGGACAGGGTCGTGAACGAGTCCGGGAACGAACCACGCCAAGCCAGCGGCTGGAGGCCGACGTTCTGCTATGGGAAACGGCGCAACGCGCCGGTGGTTGACGCGTCTGTCAGTCGTGGACGCTGGCGGTGCGCAGCTGGCCCATCTGGGGACGAAACTGCACGCGGGCGCGGCGCCCTTCAAGAAGCTGGCGATCGACGATCTGGACGCCAGCGTCGCCCAGCCAATCGGCGGCGAACTCCGCGACCGACTGCGCGATGGCGGACAGGGCCGGGTCGTGTGGCGGGCAGTGTGTCAGGATCTTGCCCTGCCAGTACTGCGCCCGCGGCGCTGTGGCGTGCAGCGCGGCCAGGGCCTGTTCCAGCAGCAGGAGATCGGCCGCCAGCACCACATCTGTTAGCTCGATTTCCACCGACTTGTCGGGCATTGCCTTCAAGTGCAGCAGCGCGCCGGGTTCGAACACGGCGTCATAAATGCAGATGCCAATGCTGGCCTGCAGATTAGCCATCAGCACGCCATCGCTTTCGAGGATTGCATACTCATCCGGGAGCACATGGACGAACGGCAATTCGGTCAGCTGGGTTTCTGGGGTCGGGGAACGAGTCACCTGGAGATAGTGACTGACGCCAGTCGATGTACACTTGGACCTTCGTCACGTTTCGACAAGGCTTCACCATGACTACCGGGCAAAATGTCAAAGTTCTGTTACGCAGCCGCCCCAAAGGCTGGCCGCTGGAAAGTAACTTCGACGTCGTCACAGAATCGATCCCAACCCCGGGACCCGGCGAAATACTGCTGCAACACCACTGGCTGTCGCTCGACCCCTATATGCGGGGCCGCATGAGTGAAGGGCCTTCCTACGTGCCGCCGGTCGAAGTCGGTGCGGTCATGTGCGGCGAGTGTGTCGCGGAGGTCCGGCAATCTAACAATCCAAAGTATGCCGTGGGCGACCTGCTGTGCGGCGATTTTGGCTGGCAGCAATGGTCGGTTAACAGCGGCAAGGCGGTTCGCAAGGTGGATCCAAAACTGCCGCAGTCCGCCAACCTCGGCGCGGCCGGCATGCCGGGTGTCACTGCCTGGTGCGGGCTGCTGTTGTTAGGTGCTCCGCGGCCGGGCGAGACGGTGGTGGTGTCGGGCGCGATGGGAGCGGTCGGCAGCCTGGTCGGCCAGATCGCGAAGCTCAAGGGCTGTAATGTCGTGGGCATCGCGGGCGGGCCGGACAAGTGCCGGATGGTGGTCGAAGACCTGGGCTTCGACGCCTGCGTCGACTACAAGACGGCGAATTTTCGCGATGCGCTCAAGCAAGCGACGCCTAAGGGCGTGGATGTCTACTTTGACAATGTCGGCGGCGAGATCCTCGACACGATGCTGACCAGAATGAACCTTTTCGGGCGGGTGCCGGTGTGCGGCCTTATCTCGCAGTACAACGCGACCGAGCCCTACGGTCTGAAGAATTTCCGCTTCATACTCGTCAATCGCCTCAAGGTGCAGGGCTTCATCGTGTTCGATTTCCGCGATCACTATCCGACCGCGTATCGCGAGCTCGGCGAGTGGCTGGCCGCTAGCAAGCTGCGCTACAAGGAAACGATTGCCGAGGGCATCCGCAGCGCGCCGGCGGCGTTCATCGGGATGCTGGGCGGGGCGAATGTGGGCAAGCAGCTGGTGCGGCTGAGCTAACAGGCAGTTGGTTGCCGCCCGGGTTGTCGGGGTTATCGCCACGGCTCAGGTGTCGGCGCGCTTGCGCGATCACGCTTCGCAGACTCAGCATGCGCGCGCGCAAACGTTCGTCACGGATCTTTTCCCAAGCTGAAACGAATCTACTAAGTTTGCGCTGGCCGCGCGCACGGGCCGCCGACAATTCGCCGTGCCGATAACCCCGACAACCCGGGCGGCCAACATCTGACGCGCTGAGACCGGCTAGTGCGCGGCGGAGCCGCGGGTTTCCCGCAGGAACAGGCCGCCGATCACCACGGTGAGTCCGGCGACGATCACGGGGTACCACAGGCCGGCGTAGATGTTGCCGGTGGCGGCGACGATCGCGAAGGCGGTGACGGGCAGGAAGCCGCCGAACCAGCCGTTGCCGATGTGATACGGCAGCGACATCGAGCTGTAGCGGATGCGTGGCGGAAAGAGCTCGACCAGCCAGGCGGCGATCGGGCCGTAGACCATCGTGACCAGCAAGACCAGCAACCAGCATAGGCCGACCAGCGCCGTGGTGTTAGCTTGCGCAGCATCGGCCTTGGCGGGATAGCCTGCGATTGTCAGCGCGGATTTCAGCGACTTGTTGAACGCGGCGGCGCGCTGCTTGAACGCGGTGGGATCGGACGCGGCGAGCGCCTGGCCTTCGAAACTTTCGACCACCGCCGTCTCGCCGATGCGCACGATCGCCACGGCACCCATGGGCGCCGGCGCATTGGTGTAAGGCACGCCGGCCCTGGCGAGCGCTGTCTTTGCAATGTCGCAGCTGTTGCTGAAGGTGGCCTTGCCGACGGGATCGAACTGGAAGCTGCAGCTCGCGGTGTCCGCGAGCACGACCACCGGAGCCTGGGCAACGGCGGTCTCGAG
>JAYUGT010000126.1:0-4775 GCA_043738315.1 Gammaproteobacteria bacterium | reverse complement strand
ATTTCCATGGCGGTGATGCGCGCAAAGCTGCGCTTGTTGTCCGGCGTCGGCATGCCGGGAGAGAACCGGAAGTTGCGGTGAATCCAACGCATCAGGTTGCACTTGGTCTGCAGGTTGAAGATGCCGTAGATGACGAACAACCCCAGCATGATGGTTACGGTCGCCTGCTGCATGCTGGCCTGCGCTGGCGCCTCATAGCCACCGGGATAACCCGGTTCGACCGCATATTTTGGGACCTTGTAGAGTTCGCCGAAAAAGCCAAACGCATACTCAAACCACCCGATCCAGGCTAGCCACCCACCTAACAGACCATAGACGGTCGCCGGAAGTTCCGCTTTCTTGAGGCCGATCCAGACCAGGCTCAAGCCCAGGATGCCGATGAAAAATGCCACCCACGCGTAGTAGCTGCCGGCGGTCAGCTGGATGACCTTGAAAGCCGTGTGGCCCAGCGGCTGGGTCTGGAATCCCACCAGCAACCCGATCAATCCCAGCACCGGCTTTTTGGTCAATGCACCCACATCAGCCCCCATCATTTTGCAGCAGTGGCCAGTGCGACTGCCTGGCGTAGTTTCTCACGGACTTCCTCGCCTCGTGCAGGGTCCAGGCGCGGATCGCTGGCCTTCTGTTCAAGGACCGGTTGCAACTGCGTCAGTCGCGCACGAATCCGCTGCCGCATCGGCGCCGACAGCGGTCGCTGCAGCAAGCCGAGGTCCCAGCTGACCAGGCTATCCACGGCTTCGAGCGCGACTGCTGGACGATCGGCGGTGACTGCGGCAGTCAGACGCAACCCGAAGGTGGCCGGGCTTGGAGTGAACATCGCGTCCCGGTCGAGCATTTCAAGCGCCTGGTCCGCGAAGCCTTTGGAGCGGTCGGAATTCGCGACCCGCGCGCGCCAATCGGCACGCAGCATCGTCGCGTCGAGGCGCCAGGTGTCGGTCCACGCCGCGGTAGCTAACACCGGATCGAGCGCGGCCAGGCCCTGGTAATCAGACCGCGCCGCAAACCCGGTGCCTAACAAAGTGGCGCGCGCCGAATCGGGCAACCTGGCAATCTCAGCCGCCAGCTCCGCCGGGGGTTCGGCGCCACGCAGCGCGGTAACTTCGGGCTGCAGCGCGATGTACATGCTGGCGGCGTGGTCTGGCGCGAGCTCGGCGTTTTCGTGGGCCATCCGCTGGGCGCCGACGACGTCACCCTGCGCGCGGCGCAGGTACCAGGCGCCGAGACGCGCGTCGGGACCGGGCCCGAGCGCGTCGATAATATGTTGCACGCGATCGCGCAGGCTGCGATCCAGCTGCAGATAATTGGCGTTGCGCCGTATGATGTAGTCAAAGGCCAGTCGGCCGCCGAGCTGCTTGTAGACCCAGCTGTCCGGGTTCTGCAACGGGTCGTAGGCGGCTAACAGCCGGCCAGCCTGTTCGGCGCTCAGGCCGGAGCCGGCGTTGAAAACGGTCGAGGTCGCGATGCGGTTACGATCGTCGGTTATCAGCGCCGCACCCTGCGCAAGTCGCGCCGCGCCTTCTTCATCGGCCGCGAGCGCAAAAACCAGGTCTTCCGCGCCGCCAATGCCGTAGCGCGCGAAGTGCGCTGGGGACACTGACAGCGGCACGCCGGTTGCCAGCAGCCGCTGCTCCGGCGCCAGCGAACCGGTTGATGCGGCAAACACCAGCGTGAACGGGTCAGGGCGGTAGATGCGCACCTGCCCGAAAGCAGTCTGCAGGGTATTGGTCAGCGAGCGCAGCAGCGATTCGTTGACGAATGCCACATTCATCCACTGGATGAAAACTCCGTCGTCATTGAGATGCTCGCGCGCCAGCGACATGAATTCAAGCGTGTAGAGATGCGATGCGCCGGCGGTCCACGGGTGCGAGGGCTGCGAGACGATGACGTCATATTTGCGCGCGCTCAACTGCAGGGCACCGCGCGCATCATTGACGATCAGGTGCAGGCGCGGATCATTGAGCGGATTGCGGCGCCGCAGCTGCTCGGTGGCGCGATTGGCATCGATGACCTTGGGCTCGAGTTCAATGACGTCGATGTTGCGGATGTTAGGGGCGACGCCCTCGACCACGACCCCGCCGCCGTAACCGATAACCAGCATATCGCGCGCCTCGGGCCGCATGATGGAGGCGAGCGGCGCGAGCCAGAATTCGCCGCTGAAGCGCGGCGCCTGGCCAGGCGTGTCCATCATGGCTTCGGGCAGGCCATTGGTGCGCAGCACCAGCCCGCCGTCCTGTGCCAGCACGACCACGCTGGCGCTGCGCCCGACCTCGTAATAGAGCACGCGTCCGTTGTTAGGGATCCTGAGCGGCGACGTCAGCAGCAGAGTTTGCGGACGTTGCGGCTGAAACAGCAGCGCGGCCGCAACGGCAACGACCGTCAGTGCGGCTGCCATGACCAGTCTCGGCCGCAGCAGCAGCCACAGCGCCGCCACGCCTAACGCCAGGCTGGCGGCCACGCCGAGTCGCGCACTGCCTTCATAGCGCAGCAGCGGGATCAGCCAGAAGCCGCCGGCGATTGCGCCGACAATGGCGCCGACGGTATTCCACGCATAGACACGGGCGCTGGCGGCGGCGGCCGCCGCCGGTGAGGGCGAAAGAATGCGCACCGCCAGCGGAAACGTTGTGCCTATCGCGATGGTCATCGGCAACAGCAGCAGAAAACCGGTCCAGCTGTTGTCAGTCAGGCCACCGTTGTAGGGCGCAAGACCGAGCAGCACGCCGTACGCGGCGGCCGCTGCGAGTGCGACTGCCGCTTGCGCAGCCATGAACGCGATCACGGCGCTGTCCCGGCTGCGCGCCAGCCATGCGCCCAATCCGCCGCCGAGCGCGATGCCAGCCAGAAAACTAGCCAGCATGACCGCAAAAGCGTGGATGCTGCCGCCGATCAGGTGCGACAGCAGCCGGGTCCACAGTACTTCGTAAAAAAACGATACTGCGCCGGACAGCAGCATCAGCGGCAAAATCCAGCTGGCGCTGGCCAGCGTCCAGGTGCTAACAAAAGGCGCGGCCGGTTGCGGCGCGGCCGCAGCGGCGGCGGGACCCGATTCGCTGCTGCGCTGAACCAATGAAGCAACCAGCAGGAAGACCAGAGCATTCAATGCCGCTGCCGCCCAGGTCGTGTGTTGCAGGCCCAGTTCAGGCAGCAGGAAATAGGCGGTCAGCAAGGCGCCCGCGACCGCGCCGGCGGTGTTGACCGCGTACAGCAAGCCGATGCGCGAGCCAATCTGGGCGTCGGTCAGCACGGCATGACGCGCGAGCACCGGCAAGGTCGCGCCCATCAACGTCGTCGGGATCAGCAGCGCGATGAATGCCGCCGCGAGGTAAAAGATGGGCAATTGCAGCTGCTCGCTCGATGGCGGTTGCGGCTGGCCGCCGAACCATTGAACCAGCAGCCAACCGCTCGCAGCTAACAACGCCGGCACCAGCACGATGGCGCTGGCGGCAATGCCGATTTCGAGCAGCGCATACGTGCGAACGTAGCGCCGGATGCGCGGCAACAGCGGCTCGATCAACCGCGCGCCGAGCGCAAGTCCGCCCATGTAGGCGGCGAGCACGGTCGCGACCGCGAGCTCCGAGGTGCCAAAAAGCAGGCCGAATTCCCGCGTCCAGGCCGTTTGGTAAACCAGCGCCGCAACCCCGCTCAGCAGGAAACACAGCAACAGCAGCACAAAATCCAGTTGCGGTGCGCCGCGGGTGTTGGCGGCGGCGGGACGAGAAATTTGGGCCATGTCGCTCTGACGGGTTATTGTGCCAACCGCCATTTTGGCATGGCGGACATAGTTGAGGACCCGGGCTTGACAGCGAACACACGCGCGGCGGCGCAACCGCATGGTCTGATCACGCTAACGACCGACTTCGGCCTGCAGGATCCGTTTGTGGGCGTCATGAAGGGCGTACTGCTGGCCAGGTTGCCGGCGGCCCGTATCGTTGATCTGACCCATGGCATCCTGCCGCACTGGCCTGCTGAAGCAGGCTTCTGGCTTAGCAAGGCGGCGCCGTATTTTCCGCCGGGCACCGTACACGTAGCTGTCGTCGATCCCGGTGTTGGCACCTCGCGCCGCATCCTCATGGTGGAGGCACACGAGCAGATCTTCCTGGCCCCCGACAACGGCTTGCTGGGACCGGTGCTGGAGAAGTTCAGCCCGGCCGCCGTCTGGGAGCTGCAGACGGAGCGGCAGCCGACCTTGTTCAGCCATCGGGTCAGCGCGACCTTTCATGGCCGGGATCTGTTTGCGCCGCTCGCAGCCGTGCTGGCGGGCGGCCAGTTGCAGCTTGCGCAACTGGGGGTGGTGACGCTGGACTGGGTCCCAGGCTGGATCGAGGAGCCGATATTGGATGCCAACAAGATCAGTGGAGTTGTCGTCACGATCGACCATTTTGGCAACTTGATAACCAACATTTCTGGTGAGTTGGTGCGCCGGATGACCGACCCGCACGTACCCATTGCGGGCAAAAGGCTCGCGGTCCGCAGGACCTATGGCGATGTGCCCCCAGGCGAGGAACTCGCGCTGATTAACTCCTTCGATGTCCTCGAAATCGCTCGTTCCCAGGGCAGCGCGGCGGACTCTTTGGGCTTGCAACGCGGCGCCCCTGTGGTGGTGCAGGACAGCGTTCGATTCCGATAAGGGCGAATGCAGGTTGCAGCGCGGCGATATTTCGTTATAGTTCACGCCTCGTCACCACTGTGACGAGGCGTAACTGACTGATTTTTAAGGATTTATAGTCACCACCATGTCCCAGCGCGATTCCGAAAGCTTTGACATCGAAGACGAATTC
>JAYUGT010000125.1:0-32020 GCA_043738315.1 Gammaproteobacteria bacterium | reverse complement strand
ATGGCATGGGACTGCAGGACGACCTGGCGGTGCGGGCGTCGCAGGGCCAGCTGGTCGGCATTCTGAACGGCGTCGACTATGACGATTGGGATCCGCGCTGGGATCAATGGCTGCCGCGCCACTTCGGGCCGTATGAAGTCGAAGTGAAGGCCGCACTGAAAAAGCAGTTTCTGTCGAAACTGCGGCTGAAACCCAGGGCCCGGACCATGTTGTTAGGACTGGTGAGCCGTTTCACGGTGCAGAAGGGTTTCGACCTGTTGTTCGATACCCTGCCGCCGCTGCTGGCCACGCGCGACTTGTGTTTCATCGCACTGGGCAGCGGCGAGGAACGCTACGAACAATTCTTCGCCCACCTGCAGCGCCAGTTCCCGGAGCGCGCAGTCTTCCATCGCGGCTACAGTGACGAAATGGCGCACTGGATCGAGGCGGCCAGCGATGCCTTTGTCATGCCGTCGCTGTATGAACCCTGCGGCCTCAACCAGATGTACAGCCTGCGCTATGGCACCATTCCGATCGTCCGGCGCACCGGCGGCCTTGCCGATTCGGTGCAGCTGTTCGATCCGGCGACCGGCGACGGCACCGGCATTGTTTTCAACGACTACAACACCACTGCGATGAGCTGGGCGCTGCGCACCACGCTCGATCTTTATCGCCAGCCTGCGCTCTGGCAACGCATGGTGCAAAACGCGATGGCGCAGGATTTTTCCTGGCAACGCCAGGGCCAGCTGTACGTCGATCTGTACCAACGCCTGGTGGGACCGTCATGAACGTCATTTTCATTGAGCCAGCTTTTCCCTACTACCAGCGGCAATTCGTGCGCGCGCTGCATGCGGTCGGCGCACGGGTCATCGGCATCGGTGAACGACCGCTCGAGGCACTCGGCGATGAACTCAGGAGCCAGCTCGCACACTATGAGCAGGTCCAGAGTGTCGTCCACGAACCCAGTTTGTTAGCTGCCGTGCAGCGCATTCAGGGCCGCGTGTGGATCGATCGCCTGGAAGCCACGGTGGAGGCACACATCATGGCCGCCGCCGGGGTGCGCGAGCGATGCAACATTCCCGGCACCAGCGTGCGCACCGCCTGGCTGTGCCGCGACAAGCCCACGATGAAAGAAGTGCTGCGCGCCGCGGGAGTGCCCTGCGCGCAGTCGACCAGCGCCGACTCGGCTGCGGAAGTGCGTGACTTCGCGGCGCGGGTCGGCTTTCCGCTGATCCTCAAGCCGCGCGCCGGCGCCGGCGCCGCGGGCACGACGCGGGTTGCCGACCTGCAGGAACTGGAACGCGCGCTGCCGGAGTACCAACTCGAGCGCGGCAACTCGATTGCGGTCGAGGAATTCATCGAGGGCCACGAAGGATTCCTGGACACCATCGCCATCAACGGCGAGGTCGCACACGAGTTCATCAGTCACTACTACCCTAACGTTCTCGAGGCCATGCGGGCGCGCTGGATATCGCCACAGATCATTGCGACCAATCGCGTCGATGCGGGCGGCTATGATGAACTCAAGGCCATGGCGCGGCGGGTCATCAAGGCGCTGGATATCGGCACTTCCGCCACGCACATGGAATGGTTTTTCGGACCCAAGGGCCTGAAGTTCTCGGAGATCGGTTGCCGGCCGCCGGGTGTGGGCCAATGGGATGTATACGCGGCAGCTAACGACTTCGACATCTATCGCGAGTGGGCCATGGCGCTGGTACACCAGCGCATCGGCCAGGCGCCATCGCGGCGCTACTCCTGCGGCATGATTGCGCTGCGACCGGATCGCGACGGCAGGATTCGCGGTTACGACGGCGTCGAACGCATCGCGCGCGAATACGGCGATTGTGTGGTCGCGTCCCATCTGCCACCGCCCGGGACGCCGACACAGCCAGTCGAAGGCGGCTACATGGCGAACGCGTGGATGCGGGTGCGACACCCGGACTACGACACGCTGCGTGGCATTCTCAATACCATCGGCGAAACAGTCCGCGTTTACGCCGCCTGACGAGCCGGGTCAGTTCCAGAGCCTGCCGGCACCTGCGTAACGTCGCTGGTAGTAGTTGTCGCCCAGCAATTCACTGCGCACCGGCCGGCCGCTGCGCGGCGCGTGCACGAACGCGCCGTCGCCAACATAGATGCCGACGTGATCCACGCGACCGGACGCAATACGGAAGAACACCAGGTCGCCGGGCTGCAGCTCATCCGCCGGCACCGGTTCGGCGGCCTGCTGCTGCTCCTGCGCGGTACGCGGCACGGTGATTCCAGCCTGCCCGAAGACATAGCGCACCAGGCCGCTGCAATCGAAACCTTGCGGCGAATCACCAGCGAAGCGATACGGCGCGCCCAGCTGCGACTCAGCTAACGCCGCAATCCGCGTTCCGGATTCATCCGGGCCGGAGGGCAAGGTGCCACGCGTGGTACTGCAGGCCTGCAGCAGCGGCAGGATGCCGAGCAGCAACGCCAGTCGAATCGAATCGTGAAATTGCACGGCGTCGATTGTAGCCGCGTTAGCCCGCGGCGCGGGCTGTTCCAGGATCAACCGCTCCCAGGCGTATCTGCAGCAGCTCGGTGATCTGCGCTACCGGCATCGGCCGGGCGAGGAAAAATCCCTGGGCGATATCGCAGCCATGCTCGCGCAGGAACTGCATCTGTTCTGCGGTTTCGACGCCTTCGGCGACCACTTCCTTGCCGAGCGCATGCGCCATCGTGATGATGGACTCCGCCAGCGTCGCGGATGCGGGATTGACCGGCACCTCCTCGAGAAAGCTGCGGTCGATCTTCACCGCGTGGATCGGGTGCAGGCGCAGGTAGTTGAGCGATGAATAGCCGGTGCCGAAATCATCGAGCGCGATGCGCACCCCCAGCGCCGCGATCTGCAGCAGCGCGGCTCCGGCGGCGTCCTCAGCTAACACCGTCTCGGTCAGTTCCAGTTCCAGCAGCTCCGGCGCGATTGCGAACTTGTCGAGCACCCGGCGCACGCTGCGCGGAAATTCCGCGTATTTCAGCTGCTGCGCGGAAACATTGATCGATACCCGCGGCGGCGCAATGCCCTGTTCCCGCCAGGCGGCGAATTGCGCGCACGCGGCCTCCAGGACCCAGCCACCGATGTCGACAATCAGGCCGGAAGCCTCGGCAGCCGGCACGAATTCCTTCGGTTCGCGCATGCCATCGCGCGGCGTGTGCCAGCGCAGCAGCGCCTCCAGGCCCACCAGCCGGCCGTCGGCCATGTCGAACTGCGGTTGATAGAACAGCGCGAACTCGCGGCGCCGCAGCGCGCGGAACAGGCCGCTTTGCGTCGGGTCGCTCTGCGAGATCGCCAGCTTGCGATCGAAGAACACCGCGCGCCCCCGGCCCATGGCCTTGGCGCGATACATGGCGCCGTCGGCATTGCGCAGCAGGTCTTCGACAGTGCTGCCATCGTTAGGAAACATCGCGATACCGATACTGGCCGCGACGAACTGATCGCGGCCACCGAGATTGACGGGCTGGTGCAGCGACTCAATGATGCGTTCCGCAACCAGTGCCGCCGATTCGGGTTTATCCACCGTCGGCAATATGATGGTGAACTCGTCGCCCGCGAGGCGCGCAACCAAATCGCCTTCCTTGACCGCGGCGCGCAGACGTTGCGCAATGATGCCGAGCAACTGGTCGCCGGCCGCGTGGCCGACCGTGTCATTCACTTTCTTGAAATGATCCAGATCCACATACAACAGCGATCCGGAACGCCCGCTCGCCAGCGCTGACTCGAGCTCGCCGGCCAGGCGCTCGTTGAACAGCACCCTGTTAGGCAGCCCGGTCAGCGGATCGAAATGCGCCTGCCGGTACAGGCTCTCATCGCGCGCCGAATTGGACAATGCGATCGAAAGGCGCGCCGCGAATTCCGTGCCGCGTTTCGCGTAACGCGGATCCGGCGCCGGCGGCTCCTGAAAACCAATCGCCAGCAGCGCCGTGAGCTTTTCCGACGTGCGCACCGGCCAGACCCAGAAGTACTGGTTGCCCAGGTCCTGCAACGGCCGCAGGAAACTGTGGCGCTGCTCCTCGCACCTGGCGACGGTGATGCCCTCATGCACGCTGGCCAGGTACTCCAGCATGGCGGCATCCATCGTCACGCGCGCCACCGGCAGGGAACCGCCAGTGTCGGCGGCCACCATGACCCGCGCGAATTGCGCCGAATCGGTATCGAGCAGGGCGAGTCCGACCGCGCGCGCGCGCATGACTCGCTGCACCCGGGCAAGGATCGCATCCAGCGCCGGTTCCAGCGCGCCGTTGGCCAGCAGCAGCCGGTCGACTTCTTCGAGAGCCTGCAATGCGCTGATCTGGTCCGCGACGCTCAGTCCGGTCAGCCGGACGTTTTCGGCAAGTTGTCCGAGCTCCACCGGCATCGTGGAGTTGTTAGCGACGTAGTCGGTATTGCCGATCTGCAGGATGGACTTCTGCAGATCTGCGAGTGGCAGCAGGTAGCGGTCACTGAACCAGGCCGCCAGCAGGCCGGCCGCCGCGATAGCTAACAAAAATGGCAGCCAGTAGTCGGACAACGCGTTCAGGCTGTCCATCCAGGATGACTGCGTTTCCGCCATCACGACCACGTTCCAGGAGGCGGCGTTGCTGAGGCGGGCCAGGTTCGGCACGCGCCAGTAGGTGCCACGCCACTCATGGCCACCAGCCTGCCACGACAGGCGGTTGTCCGATTCCTTCAGACTCGCGGCATTCCAGTCGCGGGTATTCGCGAGCACGGCGGCGCCCAGTACCGAGCGCAGATTGTCCGGCAGCGAGTCCGAACCAAACAGCCACTGGCCGTTTGAGTCGATGACTGCGACCCGATTGCCGGCTTCGCTGAGATCCTGCCAGAGCCAGTCGCGATCCAGTTCAAAGTAGCCCCAAAGTGAACGCGTGTCGCGCAGCGACCTAACAAGGTAGAGCGAAATAGCGCGGCCGCCGTCGCCGAAGGTCGCAATCGATGTATCGTCCTTGTTGCGGGAAATGGCGGGCGGTAACGGTCGATCGCGCGCATCGGCGCCCGGCTGGGTCGACACCGACACGTCGCGAAAGGGGGCTGACGACACCACCTGCTGCCGCCAATAGCCGCGCTCCGCGATGTAAACCGATCGCGAAAAAGTCCAGGCGCTGGCCTCCGCCGCCGCCAGGCGCGCGCCGATGGCGCTGGCAAACGCCCGGCTTTCAACCGCTGATCGTTGCGACAGACGCTCCGGTCCTTCCGCGCCTGCCTGCCACATGCGAGTCGCGGCCGAAACAATCAGCGGCAGCAGCACCAATGGCAGCAAGACTGCAAGCAGTCGCCGCGCTATCGGTCCGGAGACCGCTTTCGTCAGTCGCGCGATCATTGGATCCGGTCCGGGGGTTCCTGGCTTAGAATAGGAGGCTGCTATTTAACGATAGGCCGCGAGTTCGAATTGAGCGATGCTTCACTTATCGTGAGCGGCAACTGGCTGCCCCTGCACAACCATGTGACCTGGATCACAGGTCCATGAATTCAGAACCCGGGACCGTCATGAACCTGCGCCCCTCCGCAACGTCCAGGACCCGCGCCCGCGCCTGGATGCTGGCGTTCTGGGTCCTGGTCCTGCTGAGCGCGAGCCTCTATCCGTTCAATTTCTCGCTGCAGCTCTGGCACAGTCATTTCGCGGCGCTGGCGTTCGATCGCTCTCTGTTAGGTCATTCGACCCGCGGGGACCTGTTCAGCAACCTGCTGGCCTACCTGCCGTTCGGCCTGCTCGCTGCCCTGCTGCTGGAGAAATTTCCAGGCTGGCTGCGGCTGGCACTGGCCACGCTGGGCGGAGCGGCCCTGTCCCTGAGCGTCGAAACCCTGCAGCTGGGCATCAGCATGCGTTTCGCGAGCGCAACTGATTTCCTGGCTAACAGTGGATCGGCCGCCGCAGGGGCGGCTGCGGCGCTGATTTATGCGCGCGCACCCCGACGCGGCCTCGGAGCGCGCCTGCGGCCGTTGACTGACGGCCCGGTCGTGCCTTTGTTGTTAGCTGTCTGGGTCGCGGCGCAGGCGGCGCCGTTCATCCCGCGGCTGCGGCCGTCGAGAATCATCGCGGTGCTGGCGAATTTTCCACAATGGGGCCTGCTGGATGGCAGCTTGCTGCGCAGTGTTGCAAGCCTCGTGGTGTTGTCAGCACTGCTGCGCGCGCTGGTCAAACCCGAGTTGCTGTGGGGGGCCTTCGTGCTCGCGGTACTGGGCTCGTGGCTGGCCGGCATCCTGTTCCTGCAACACAGTCTCACTGCAGGTGATTGCCTGGCGTTCCTGTTAGTCCTGCCGCTGGTCGCCTGGGTGCGAAGCCGGGACCGGAACACCACCCACCGGGCGCTGTTCTGGACCGTCGCCGGCCTGTTGCTGGTGGGCGCGCTGCTGCCGTGGGACTTCACGCCGGCGATGCAGCCCATTCAGCTCGCGCTGTTTGCCGACGCCAATGGTTACGCAAACATCCCGGAACGGATTTTTCTCCTGATCGGGGCCTTGTGGCTGGGATCCAGCAGCCAGCTGGGGCTGTGGCGGGCAACGGCCGTGATGCTGGCCGTTACGCTGTCCACCGAACTGGCCCAGACATTTTCCAGCCTGCGCGAGCCTGATCCCACCGACCTGCTGCTGCTGTTGTTTGGCGTACTGCTGCTGTATGCCGCCCGCCGGGTTGACCAGGCGCAGCTCGCACGCTAGCGTGCCAGCGTTCACCCACTGCCCAGCGTAACCTAGACGTCCGGCCCGGGCTGCTGCGAGGCTCCCCGGGCCGACTCATTTCGGAGATTGCATTGTGACCAAGACACGCCTGCAGATTCTGTTTGCCTTCATTTTTCTGTCGCTGCTGCTGTTTACCAGTTTTGCGAGCACGCAACAGTCGGTCATGGCCTGGCAGGGCCTGATCCGCGAACCTGATCGCTGGTGGACCATGGCGACGCTGATCGACGCCTACTACGGATTCATCACCTTCTATGTGTGGGTCGCGTACAAGGAAACAGCCTGGCTGCAACGCGTTGCCTGGTTCATCGCCATCATGGCGCTCGGCAACATGGCCATGTCGGCCTATGTGTTGTGGCAGTTGCACCAGCATCGCAGCGGCGAGCCGCTGGCCGGCATTTTGCTAAGACGCACCGCGGCCTAACAAACATGCCCGGGTGGTGGCGACGAACACTGGTCGATCCGCTGCTGGCGTTGCTGCGCCAGGGGGTGGCGCCCCGCGCGCTGGCGCTGGCAGTGGCGCTGGGCGCAGGCATCGGGATCTTCCCGGTCCTCGGGATCTCGACGCTGGCACTGACCGGGCTGGCGCTGCCGCTCAGGTTGAACCTGCCGGCCATCCAGCTGGTCAATTACCTGGTGTCGCCGCTGCAGCTGCTGCTGATCATCCCTTTTCTGAGGCTTGGCGAGTGGCTGCTGGGCGCCCCGCCCCTGCCGATGACGCTGGAACAGGGCATCGGCATGCTTAGCAACGGCATTTTGCAGGCGGTCAGCGCGCTGTCGGGCGCCATTGTCCATGCGGCAGTGGGCTGGTTTGCGGTCATGCCACTGGCAATACTGCTGCTGTATCGTGTGCTGTCGGTGATCATGGAAAGTGCGGCAAGGAAGCTCAAGTCATGACGATCGGCGATTTTTCAATGCGCCTGCTGGAAGCAGACCGCGTGCCCGACTGGCTGATACGCCGGCAGATCCGCGCATTGGTTGCCGACCGGTTGCGCGAGGAGGACCAGCACGATCCCGCGCGACAGCAGGAGCGGCTGATGACCCTGGTGCGCAGTCTGCGCGGCAGTGCAATCGCCATACACACCCGCGAAGCCAACGAGCAGCATTACGAAGTGCCGACCGAGTTCTTCCTCAAGGTGTTAGGCAGGCACCGCAAGTATTCCTGCTGCTGGTACGACAGTTTCGCGATCCCGCAGGCCGCGGCCGGACTGAACGCGGCCGAAGCAAAAATGCTGGCTCTGACCGCGGCGCGCGCGCAACTGCAGGACGGCGAGCAGATTCTCGAGCTGGGTTGCGGCTGGGGTTCATTGTCGCTGTGGATGGCCGAGCACTACCCGAACGCGCGCATTACCACGGTTTCCAATTCGCGCACCCAGAAGGAGTTCATCCTTGCCGAGGCGCGGCGCCGCAGCTTCGGCAACCTCACGGTCATCACCTGCGACGTCAACCTGCTGAGCTTTCCCGAGGGTACCCGGTTCGATCGCGTGGTTTCGGTCGAGATGTTCGAGCACATGCGCAATTACGAGGTGCTGCTGCAGCGGATCGGCGGCTGGATGAAGCCGGCCGCGACGCTGTTCGTGCACATCTTTACGCACCACCGGTTCGCCTACCCCTTTGAAGTCCGCGATGCCAGCGACTGGATGGCGAAGTATTTCTTCACCGGCGGCATCATGCCCAGCGACGACCTGTTGCTGTATTTTCAGAGCGACGTCCGGCTCCTGGATCACTGGCACGTCGACGGGCGTCACTACCAGCTTACCAGCGAGGGCTGGTTGCAGAACATGGACGCCCGGCGCGCCGAACTGATGCCGATCCTGGCGGCTACCTACGGCCCGGAACAGGCGACGCGCTGGTGGGTATACTGGCGCGTCTTTTTCATGTCTTGCGCGGAACTCTGGGGCTATAACGAAGGGCGCGAATGGATCGTTTCGCACTATCTTTTCCAAAAGCCGGGCTGAGACGCCTGCTCGCGATGGCGCTGTTGTTAGGCGCCGGCGCCGGCGCCGGCCTGGCCGTGTCCGACGCCGACCGGATCCAGGCCTACAAGGATTTTCGCAGCGTCTTTGATGCCAGGAAATACACCGAGGCGCTGCCGCTGGCGGAGAAACTGGTCGCACTGACCGAACAGCAGCTTGGCGCCGAGGACAAGGCGCTGATCAACCCGCTGACCAATCTCGGCACCGTCAATTTGCGCCTCGCGAACTACGATCCCGCCGAGGCCGCATTCAAACGCGCACTGTCGATCGCCGAGGCTACGGCAACCGCTGGCGCAGATCCGGCCCTGATCATGCCGCTGCACGGCCTGGGCGAAGTTTTGTTAGCTACGAGGCGCTACGATGCCGCGATCGTGGCCCTGGACCGCGCGGTTGCCCTGACGCGCAACCTGAAGGGACTGTATGACGTCTCGCAACTGGCCATCCTGCCGTCGCTGATCGAGTGCTACAGCGCGATACAGAATTTCGCGCTCGCGGAACAGCAGCAACAATATGCGTTTCGCATTGCCGAGACTGCGTTCGGCCGCGACGACAAGCGCCTGCTCGGACCGCTGGATCGCTATGCGCGCTGGTATGAGTTCATGGGCCGTTACACCACGGCGCGCGTGCTGCACGCCCGCGGCCTGCAGATTGCCGAAAAAGACGGCGGCCAGACCTCGTTGCTGGCGGTACGCCCGTTGCGCGGTCTCGCGCGCACCTATCGGCTTGAGTACATCTACGGGCCCGAAGAGGTCACGCAGGACCCGGCCCAGCCTTCGGAAGCGCCGGGCAATAGCCTTACTGCGGGGCGCCTGAATCCGGACGGCGAAAAAGCGCTGCAGATCGCCATTGCGACGCTCAACAAGCAGCAGCCTGATGGCCATCAGGAACTGGGCGAAACGCTGGTCGACCTCGGCGACTGGTATCTGATCGCGGGCGCCGCCTCCCGTTCCAACGACGCCTATCGGCTGGCCTGGAAACAGTTGAACATGGCGGGCGCTGCGAACCAGGTCGAGGTGCCCAAAGTGCTGTCGTATCGCGCAACGGCAAGTTCGACGCTGCGCATGCGGCCGGACAAACCAGATGAATACGACACGCGCACGGTCGAAACACGCCTGACCCTCGACGCTGAGGGACGCGTGCGCGAGGCTGTCAGCACCGCCTCCGACGCGCCGGATGCCAGCGTGAAGGCGGTACTGGCCGCGCTCAAGCGCGCACGCTACCGTCCCAGGATTGACGCAACGGGTGCCGTAGAAACCAAAGACCTGCCGTACACGGAAAAAGTGTACGTGCGCAAACCCGTTGCACCGGCGCCCGCCGAGAAAAAAAGCTAACGCCCCGGACCCGGCGGCTGCAGGCCGATCTCACGCACGCGCTGCGCGAGAAATTCCCCGGCGGTGATGGCCGCGTAACGCGCGCCGGCGCCGCGGCAGGACGGCAGACAGGCTAACGACACCGAATCGTGCGGATGCATGAAAAATGGCATCGAATAACGGCTGACGCTGGGGCCTACCGGATTCACGACCCGATGGGTCTTGGCGCCGATGCGATCGTTGGTGAGCCGCGCGAGCATGTCGCCGGTGTTGACGACGAGCTGGCGGCTGTCGGCGACCACCGGGCGCCAGCGGTCGTCCGCGTCGCGCAGTTCCAGGCCCGCGCCACGCGCCGCCACCATGATGGTGATGAAATTGATGTCCTCATGCGCGGCCGAGCGCAGGCTGCCGGGCGGTACCACTGCGCTGAGCGGCGGGTAGTGAATGACGCGCAATACCGAATTGCCCTGCGCGACCCGCTCGGCAAACCAGCCGGGCGGCAACCCGAGGCTCGGTGACAGCGCCTCGAGCAACAGCGCGCCCACGGCATCGAGCTCGCGGTACAGGGCCAGGAATGCCGGCCTGAAGTCGGGCAGCTCCGCGGGCCAGCTGTTAGCAGCGAAATCGCTGCTGCCGGGCACATCGCGCCCGATCTGCCAGAATTCCTTGAGGTCGGGAGCCGCGTGGTCTTTCGCGTGCTCGACGCCAAATGGCGTGTAGCCGCGCAGCCCGGCAATGTAGCGGCGTTTTTGCGCATCCGGCAGCGCGAACAGCCGGGCCGCGAGGTCGTAGGCGCGGTCGAGCAGCTCATCGCCGATGCCGTGGTCGCGGACAATCACAAACCCGAAACGCTGCCAGCCCGTGGCGAGCTGCGCGCCGAAGGCAGCACGCTGCCCGGCGGACTCCGCGCGCGCCTGCGCCAGGCTCAGCACTGGGACTGTGTCAGCGGTCTTGGCCATCGCGACGGATGCTAACGCCCCGTAGCTAACAACGCCAGCACTTGTGCGCGGGTCGGCAGGGCCGGTTGCGCGCCGGCCCGCAGCGCGCAGGCGGCGCCAGCCGCGCAGGCGAACTGCAAAGCAGCCTCGACAGGCTGCCCTTCCAGCAAGGCGACTGTCAGCGCAGCGACAAACGCATCGCCGGCGCCGGTGGTGTCAACTGGCGTGATGGCGGGCGGTTTGGCGCGTGCAATCTCCCGGCCGTCGCGCCACAGAATTGCGCCACGAGCGCCCGCGGTGACAGCTAACATCCCGCGCCGGGCCTGCAGCTGCGGGCCGTAGAATTGCGCCTCAAGCTCGTTCACGATGACAACATCGGCACGCTGCAGCAGGGCTGGCGGCATGTCAGCCGCGGGCGCGAGATTCAGGACCAGCAGCCCCCGGCACTGCGCGGCCGCGCGCTCGAGCGCGGCGATGGGCACTTCCAGCTGGCAGATCACTGCGTCCGATGGCGGCAGCACAAAATTGTCGCCCAATGCGCGGTTCGCACCCGGCGCCACCACGATCTGGTTTTCGCCGCTGGCCGCCACCGCGATCAGTGCAACGCCGGTCGGCAGCCGCGGGTCAACGAGGCAATGCCGCAGGTTCACGCCCTCGGCGCGCAGCAACGCCAGTGCCGCGTCGGCGTTCGCATCACGGCCGACTGACGCAAGCAACGCGACTTCCGCGCCCAGCCGTCGCGCGGCCAGCGCCTGGTTCGCTCCCTTGCCGCCCGGATGCTGTGCCAGCACGGCGTTGGTCACGGTTTCGCCGGGACGCGGCAGCCGCGCGCCGGTGGCGACGATATCGAGATTGACCGAACCTAGGACCGTGATCTGCACCGGCGGACCTAGCGCAGGCGCGCCAGCCGCTCGTTCAGCAGCGCGAACACGCCGTCTTCATCGGCCTCGGTCAGCCATTGCACGTGCAGCGCCCGGCCGTGATCAGCGCGAAACTCCACGGCGGTCGCGCCCATTGTCAGCGGCGAGGCGACCTCGACGTCCACGGCGGCCGGCCGGCCGACGAACAGGCGCGGCTGCAGCAGCCACGCAATCGTGCAGGGATCGTGCAATGCGGTTGCCACGCCGTGCGCGGCGTTAGGTGTCAGGTGGTTGGCGAAATCGAGCAAATCCGCAGCGAACTGCGCCACCGGCCCGCCGAGCGCACGCACCGCGGCGACGCGCTCCGGGCCGGCGCGTACCTGGTGCGTCACATCCAGCCCGCACATCACCGCCGGACAGCCGGAGCGCAGCACGATGGCGGCGGCATGCGGATCCGCATAGATGTTGTATTCGGCGGACGCGGTGATATTGCCGCCAGCGCTGCGCGCGCCGCCCATGATCACCAGCTCGTGAATGCGCGGCACGATGTCCGGCGCCATGCGCATCGCCAGCGCGACATTGGTCATCGGTCCGGTGATCGCGATGCTGACGGAGCCCGCCGGATGATGGCGCAGCGTCTCGATGATGAAATTGACCGCGTGGCCCGCGGCCAGCGGCGCCCGGGGCTCGAAAATGTCGACACTGCCCAGTCCGGACGCGCCGTGAAAATGACCCGCATCCACCGGCTCCCGCAACAGTGGCCGGTCGCAACCGGCGTGCACCGGAACCTCCTCGCGGCGCGCCAGCTGGCGCACGATGCGCGCATTGCGCGCGGTCAGCGACGGGCCGACATTGCCGGCGACCGTCGTGATACCTAACAAATGCAGTTCGGCCGGGGAGGCGAATGCCAGCAACAGCGCAATCGCATCGTCGATGCCTGGATCGCAGTCGATCAGCAGCTGGCGCGGGCTCATGGCGTCATCGTGACGAGATAGAGCGCGAAGGTCCCGAGCCAGTGACCGCCGCTGTAGTGTTCACCGGTGACCCACGGCAATGCGGCGCTGGCGTGCGCGGACGCACTGCGCAGCAGCCTGGCGCGCCGCGGATCGCCGCGCGGCAGGCCTGCGGCAATTCCCTGCAGCATCCAGGCGCGGCTCAGATTCAACCCGTCGAGGTGTGCCAGCTTGGGATCTTCCCGATCGGTGACAATCGCCGGCTGCAACCAGCGCGTGTCAGTGCGCTGCGCCTGCGGCATGAAACCGCTCAGCCACGCGGCAAATTCGCGCGGTGCTAACACCCGGCGCATCAGGTCGGCCTCGGCGAGGCATGGCGACAGGAAGTCCTCGCCCGAGGGCTCGTATGACAGGGGACAGGCGCGGTCCTGACGATAGAAGGCATTCGCCCGCTGGTCCACGAGCCTGCGCATCTGCGCCTGGTCGCGCGCGACTGCCCAGTCGCGGACCAGTCCCAGCGCGAATGCCGTCTGGCTATGCTCGCCGCTGCGTACCGGATAGCGCAGTTTCGGCAGCCAGTCCGCCAGGCGCGCAGCCACCGCATTTTCCAGCGGTTCCAGATTGCGCGACCACTGCGCCGCCTGCGGATCATTCCAACGGCGCAGTTCCGTCGCCAGAGCTAACAACCAGGCGAGGCCGTAGGGGCGTTCAAAGGACGCGCGGCCATCGCCCTGGTAATAAAGCAGCTCGGCGGCGATATTCTCGGTGCTCAGGCTGCGTTGCAGCGCCGCGCGGGCATCGGCCGCGAAGGTTGCGGACGGCCAGCGCCGCGCCGCGCGCGCCAGCAGCCAGTGCCCATGCACGGCCGAGTGCCAGTCATAGCAACCGTAGAAGGCCGGGGTCAGCAGGCGCGGCGGCAGCGCGTCGCGGTCGCTGCTCATGCTGTGGCCAATTTTGTTAGGGTATTCCTGGTGGACACAGGCGAGCGCCAGCGTCACGAACCGGCCAGCCGCCTCGGCCGTCACCCCGCCGGCTGGCGCCGCGACGGCTGCGCCCTGCACCAGTGGCAACTGCAGGCCAGCGGCAAGCACCAGAAGAGCAGTCCGGCGATTGCACAGGCGCTTCATCAACGCAGCCTAACGCGCTGCGCGCCAGCTGATCAAGGCTGCAACCGCCAGCAAGGCCGCACCGAAAAACAGCGCCAGGCCCGGCACCGCCGGTTCCATGACCAGGCCGAAGCTGAAGGCGTTGGTGAAAATCAGGGGTCCGATGATGCCGCCAATGGCGCGCATCGAGGTGATCGCGCCTTGCAATCGTCCCTGCTCCGTCGGGCCCACGTTGTGGCTCATCAGGCCCTGGATCGACGGCCCGGAAATGCCCCACAAGGCCTGGATCGGCACCGCGGCCAGGAACATCCCGCCGACCGGCGCGAGGCCGTACAGGGTGAACCCGACCACGCCGGCCAGCAGCCCGGCCAGCAACGCGCCCCGCTCGCCTAACAACCTGCCGAGCGGGCGCACCAGCCCGCCCTGCACCACCGCCGTGGCAATGCCGATCGCGCCCAGCACAAAGCCGACATCGCGCGTCGTCCAGCCGTAGCGCTCGCCACCGTACAGCACGAAGGTGCTGGGCATGACATCGTGCGAAATCGCGAACAGCAGGAAGATCGCGGACAGGACCAGCAGGCCGGGGTGTCCGGAGAGCAGCTTGAGCGCGCCCAGCGGATTGGCCCGGAACCAGTCGATCTGCCTGGTGCGTCGCGCGGGCGCCAGCGACTCCGGCAACACAAACACGCCATAAAGAAAATTGGCCATGCACAGTCCGGAGGCGACCCAGAACGGCATCTGCAGGGAAATGCCACCCAACAGGCCGCCAAGCGCGGGTCCGGCAACGAACCCCATGCCAAACGCAGCACCCAGCATGCCGAAACTGGCGGCACGCTTTTCCGGCGGCGTGACGTCGGCAATATAGGCGCTGGCGGTCGAATAACTGGCCGAGGCGATGCCGGTCACGACGCGCGCCGCAAACAGCCAGGCCAGCGAGGTCGCGCTGGCGATCATGATGTAGCTGATCGCCAGACCGAAACAGGAAAACAGGATGATCGGCCTGCGGCCGAAACGGTCCGACAGCGCGCCTAACACCGGCGCGGCGAAAAACTGGATTGCGGCGCCGAGAAATCCCAGCAGGCCGACCACGCGTGCAGCTGACGCAGTGTTGCCACCCTCGAACAGCTTGATCAGGTTGGGCAGCACCGGAATGATGATGCCGAGCGCCAGCACATCGAGCACCACGGTGACAAAAATAAAAATCAGCGTCGAGCGTCGCGGCTCAACGATCCCGGTCGAGGTCATACCTGTCCCTGTTGTCTCAGTATGTCTGGTCTTTGATCGGAACCGCTTCGATGAAAGCCAGGGCGTCTACGGCGTTGCCTCCGGCGGCCTGAGCTAACAACGGTTCGCCCTTCTGCAGCTGTTGCGCCAGTTTCTGCTCGGGAAACTGCACCATGAACTTGGCGGCAGCGTCGCGCATCGCATTGCCTGTCGCCGCAATCATGGGTTCACTGGTGCTCGACATGGCGCCGCCGACGATGCTGTTGCCATAGCCGGTCAGCGAATAGGAATCGACGCGCTCGCCGGCCGGGTTGTAGACATGGATGCGGTATTGAATGGTGGCCGCGTAGTAGTTGCTGCCGGTATCGCGCGCCGTCGCGAACGAGTACTGCTCGATCCGTGGCTCAAAAATAACCGCCAGGTCTTTCGCCGCCTTGGCCTCCTCCAGAGTCCGGAACTGCTGCGTGCTGGCAAAGGCTGCGCCCAGTGTGTCCATGGCAAATTTCTGGTGACCGGGACCCAGGCTGACTTCCCAGGCGACGCCGCCGCGCGTTTCCAGGTGCTTGTAATCGAGCATGTCCTGAGCGACTACCACGCCGGCCTTGAGCGGCAGCTTTTGAATCAGCGCGCGCGGCAGCGTGGCAGTCGGCGCAACCTTGATGCCGCCGCAACTGGCCAGCACCACAGCGGCCAGCACCAGCAGGGACCGGTAAGCTAACAAAATGTCGGGTCGGGGCGGCATGCGGTCAGTTACCCGTGATGCACTGGCCGTTGAAGGTAATCGCACAGCTTTTTTCGTTGGTAATGCCGACGAAGGTGCCGTTGTTCTGCTCGCACATGGCCCTCATTAGGGCAGCAAAGCGAATATTTGTAAATGGCGCCATGTTGCCCTCGGGGAAGCCGATGGCATGGATACGGACCCGCCGCCGCCCCTGCTCGTCGGTCTTGTTGACCTTGGTGACACTGTCTATGGCGGCCTGGATCGAACGGCCGGTGAACTCGTCCCCCATGACATACAGGCTGATGCGCTTGTCCGGCGCCCAGTAGGTGCGGATCGCGATCTCGATGCCATCCGACGGATCCGAATCGCTGAACGGCTGCCAGGTCTTCATGCGCTCCACGATCTGGGCACGCTGCCGCGGACTGTCTGTCAGCCAGGTGCCGCGGGTGCCGCCGAACATCTCCTTGCCGTTGTCGTCCAGGATCTGCAGTCCCTTGACCTTCGGATAGATGTCGAGCACTTCGCGCATGACCGTATTCGCGGTGTCCCAGTGCGCGCTCTGCATGCTGCCCGAAGTGTCGACCACGAAGATGATGTACTGGCTGTCGACCGGAATGCCGCCGACCGCGTCGGTACGTATGCGCCGCCGTTCGCGCGACTTGGCTAACAACTTCGCCTGCTCCGTGGACAGGCTCTGGAATTCGGCGGCCAGTGCCGATTCAACGATGTTACTGACCGAGGAATCGGTGCGCGAGGCCTTGTACTGGCCCTGAATGCTGGTCATGTCGCCCGCCGCACGCGCCAGGTTCTGCTTCGCCTTCAGCAGCAAATCCACGCGTCCCTTCATCTGCCGGTCGAGCTGGTCGGTCTCGCCGCGAATTTCGAACAGCTGCTTCTGCAGATCCAGCAACTGTTGCTCCATGTTCTTGCGGCTTTTCTCGATCACCACCGGCTCGCCGAATTCCGAAATCACCAGCAGCAGGATGATCGCGCCGAAGCCGCAGCAAATGCAGTCGAGGAACGACAGGCTGAACACTTCGGTATCACGGCGGCGGAGACGCGTAGCCATGGTGTCAGGGCCAGTCCCTGGAGGGCATGATGAAAGCGCCGCCGGTACGGCGCGCCAGGCTCCAGAAGCGGTACGGCGCCTGGTTGTCGCCGATCATCGGCATCAGCACCACATCGGCCGGGGCCAACTTGCCGTATGCCTTGGCTGCATCATCAAAAAACCGCAGCCGCGCTGGCGTCGCCACCAGTTTCGACAGCACCGGTGGCGTCGCGCCCTGTGTCGGCAGGCCGTCGGTGATAATGATGATCTGGTCGGCGGTCGGAATCAGGCCGCGCGATGCGGTGAACGCGTTGATCAGGCTGGTGCCGCCCCTGGGTGTCAGGCTGTCGAGCGTGTCCATCAGCTTCTTCTGCTGGCCGGCATCGCCGCCGCTCAGCCACGTGCCGCGCGTGTCCGGCAGGATCGGGCCGGCGCTGGTGTTGAAGCCATACACCTGGTACTGCTTGCCGGTCTGCATTTGCCCGGTCAGCCAGTCGACGATTTCCAGCGTGCGCCGCCACTTGCGCGCCGCGCGCCGCACCGCCTCGTTGCTGTTGCGCAGTCGGATCACTTCGACGACGTCCTCATCCATCATGCTGGCCGAGGCATCTAACAAAATGAGCACGCGGCGTCCCTTGACGGTGAGCCCGGTGATGTAGCGACGCGCCGACGTGACCTTGCCACCGCCCTGCTGCTCGACCGGCGGCGGCTCTTCGACCACCGCGGCCTGCAGACGGCGCGTACCTTCCTCCAGCGCGCGCAGATCAGCCTTCAGCTTTTCGATGCGCGCACGCCGCGCCAGGCTGTCGGCGGTGAACACGGCGCTTTCCCCGCGCTCGCGCTGCAGCGTCTCCAGCAGCCGCGTGGCGCGTGAACTGGCACTGGCTGTCTCGCTCTGGGTTTTCTGCAGCGTGTTGCGCAGGATAACGAGATTGCGGGTGCCCTGGATGACTTCTTCTTCCAGTTTGCGCACCTCGCCCGTCAGGTCATCGGTACGGCGAATCCGCTCCAAACCAGTCTGCGAAACGATGATCGTGTAGAACAGGACCACGGCGCCAAAGCCGCAGCAGATGACGTCGAGGAACGACAGACTGAATACTTCAAGCTTGCGGCGCCGCACGATCGCTGTCCACCGCAATCAGGTTGAGCTCGATGCCCGGATCGCCAATGCGAATCGTATCGCCGGCGCGCAGCCGCACCCGTCCTGCCACGCGTTCGCCATTGACCTGCGTGCCGAAACGGCTGTAGTCGACCAGCACCACTGCATCGGAATCGCGCCGCAAGCTGCAATGAAACCGCGACACGCCCGCCAGGCCATCGGGCAGGACGATGCCGCGATTGGCCGGATCGCGGCCCACTTCGATACCGCCGCCCGCCAGCTGCAGGGCCTTGCCGCCGTACAACACGTGCGTCGGACGCGCCTCGCCGGTGCCGCCAACACCTAACAAGTGGCTGTCAGTCAGCGCCAGCAGTTGCGGTTGCGCGTGCACCGGCAGGCGGCGCAGCAGGCGCACGCCCGCGGCCGCCACTTCCTCGTCAGGCAGATTGCTGGCCGCGCAGGCGGCGAAACCATCCGGAATCACGCACAACTCGCAGCCGGCGAAAATCTCCAGCGAATCGCGCAGCCCGGGCAATTCGGCCAGGGCCTGCGGGACAATGATGGTCAGCGCGGCGCCGGCCGGCCTGAGTTCATGCAGCAGTCCCGCCAGCTCGCGATACAGCGGCTGCGCCGGCGTCGCGAACTGATCGCGGCTGAGCGTCACCTGGTACTGCTGCCCGGCATGCTCGACGCGCACCACCGCCTCGCCATTGCGCGCCGCCGTGCGCGCGAGCTGCGGCAGCCCGGCCAGCAGGCCGCGTTCGGTGGCAGCGTCATGCAGCGGATCAAATCGCGTGCGCCGCACCATCGCATCGCTGACCAGGTCGAGCCACAGGTCAACCAGGGTCAGCAAGCCGCCGCGCTCGCCCACCAGGACCCTGCGGCGCTGCGCCACCGGTCCGCTGTCGGTGGCGATGATATCGACCCGGGCAACCGCCAGGTGCAAAAGTCCGAAATCGACCACCAGCGCGCTGCGTTGCGAACCCAGCGCCGCGGCGCTGACCGCCGCGCTGTCGATGAAGGCCGCCACGTTGCGCGCCTTGCTGCGCAACAGCCCTAACAACTGTCCGAGCGCGGCGGGCTCGAAGCGCGGTGGCGTGGCAATGCGCAGCGCACCGCTTGCGCCCTGCAGCCGCGCGTCGAGATCGGCATCGACGGCCGCCATGATCTGCGGCCCGGGTCGCCGCGCCGCGGCGAAATCGTACCAGTGCCGGACCGCGTTGCTGTCGCGGCGCGCGCCGGCCGGCGCAGTCGAGGCGCTGCCCTGCACGACGCCATCGACCGCCGTGGCCAGTGTCCGATCGTCGAGTTCCAGCGCCCAGTTTGTCATTTGCGTCGTCTGTTAGCCTAACGGGATTGCATGTTGCGGATGATCGCCTGGTCGAGATAGGTCTCGCTGTCCAGCACCAGCCGCTCCTGCAGCAATTGCAGCTGCTGCAGCAGGAACATCAGCAGGATCGACAGCAGCAGCGCGATCAGCGTTGAGTTGAACGCCACGCCGAGGCCCTCGGTGACGCCGGATATGTCGCCGGTCACCGCCTTGTGCGCCTCGGCCAGCGCGTCGCCGATGCCGCGCACCGTACCGATAAAGCCGATGGCCGGAATCGCCCAGGCGATGTAGCGCAGCATCGACAGCTCCGAATCGAGCCGATCGGCTTCCGACTGGCAAATGCCATGCGCCACGGTGGAAACGTCCTGGACATTGCGGGTTGCGCCAAAGCGCGCCAGCGCCGCCGACAGCGCGCGCGGCACCAGCATCTGTCGCTGCTCGGGCGGCAGCGCGTCGATTTGCCGCGCGTATTCCCGCGTGTCCTCGGGCAGGATCTTCAGGCCCTCGGGAAGTTTCAGTACCCCGGCGTCCAGCACCCGGCGCTCGCGGCTTTGGCGCAGGCCCTTGTAGGCGAGCAGCGCCAGCGCCCACAGCAACAGGATGATTTCTGATTCCTGTTCATAGTCCTTGATGACCACGTAGATGCTGCGTTCCGACACGTAGGTGCGGTCGCGCGCCGCTGCGGCGCGCTGCTCCACCAGGATTGCCTGCGCAGTCGGCCGCACATGCAGCACGTAAATGGAGTGCACGATGGCCACGCAGATCGCGAGCGCGATCAGGCTGAAGACGAATTCATTGGAGTTCTTGCGATTCATGGGCGGCGGTTCCGTTTCAGATGTCGATCGGAAAGCTGATGTCAAAATCGGCGGTGCCGCGCATTTCCGGCGGCAATTCAATCTGCTTGTCGCTCTCCGGCGCCGGCAGGAATCCTCCGTTCGGATCCTTCTTCTCAGCCTCGGTCGGCTCATCCGCGCGGCTGTCGCTCGCCGGCGTTGCAGCCGGCGCTGGTGCTGGTGCAGCGGGGGGTGTTGCGGGAGCGGTTGGTGCTGGAGTGGCTGGCGCAGGAGTGGTTGGCGCCGGCGCGGCGGTGGCGGGTTTTTCCGCATTCGGCTTCCTCAGCGGAGCATCGATCGACAGGGCCACCAGCGACGCCAGCGACAACAGTGTTAGCACCGCAATACGGAACCAGGTGGTTTTCATTCGGCATACCTCGCAATCCGGAATCCAAGATCATCGCGCCCCGATTCGGCGGACTCACGCGCCGACAGTCGCAGGCCCGCCGTCGTCGCGGTGCGCCAGCTGGCGCCACGCACCGAGGTCGCGCGGCCGCTGTCGGGGCCCAGCGGATCGGTCGCGGCGCCGGTATCGACATAGGACGAATAACGGTCGTTGACCCACTCTGACACATTGCCGGTCATGTCATAGAGACCCAGCGCGTTAGCTGGATATTTTCCGACCGGCGCGATGGTCGGATAGTCATCCCGGTAGTCCGCCAGCTGGGCCGCGCTGGCGTTGCCGGTTTCGGCGCCCGCCAGGTTGGCGATTCCCGCGGGCCACGGCAGGCTGTTGCCCCACTCGTAGCGCTTGAGGCCCTGCGGCGTGAAACGCGCCGCGTACTCCCACTCCGCCTCGGTCGGCAGGCGATAACCGGTCGTCAGCGGTTTTTTCAGCACGAACCTGCCACCCTTCGACTCGTAGGCTTCCGGCAGTCCCTCTTCCCTGGACAGCCAGTTGCAGTATGCGGCGGCTTCATCGAACGTGACCGAGGTGACCGGCTGGTTGTCGAGATCGATGCTCTGCTTGCCGATAAACCCGGACTGGTGATCGGCGCGGAAGCGGCGGAATTCTCCGTTGCTGACTTCGCGCACCCCAATATAGAACGCGCGTGAAAAAGTGACCCGGCGCTGCACTTCGTTAGGTCTGCGGCCTTGCTCGCGCCGTTCACTGCCCATCATGAAGCTGGTCGGCGCGACCAGCCGCAGTGCGCCAGCCAGCCGTCCGGTCACCCTGGCCGCGGGCGGTTGCCAGTCGGCGCTGCGGCCCTCGGGTATCAGCCGATAATCGAGCGTCCGCGCAACGCCGGCCGCGAGGTCCACCTGGGTCGAAAATGTCTGCAGCCCCGGCTTGCGGATTTCCACGGCGTGGCTGGTCGCGGTCAGCTCGAGCGTCTGCGGCAGTTTGCCGCGGGAACTGCCATCGACCAGCAACTCGGCATCGGCGGGTTCACCATTGATGCGCAGCGCCACCAGCACCGGGGTCAGCTTGGCGCTGAACGCGAGCCGCGCGGCCGGTTCGGCGCGCACGCCGCGCAACCACGGCGCGTAACCCGGCCGGCTGACCGCAATCTCATAGCTGGCACCGGACGGCAAAGCGACCGACAAGGGCGTACGTCCCTTGAATACGCCGCTCACCGTGACGTCGGCGCCGGGCGGCTCCGACTGCACCAGCAGATTCGTATCCGGCGCACCTAACGATATAGGCCCGATGCGGGCGGTCTGCGCGGCCGTGACGATGACGCTGCTTTCCCAGGCCTTGGCGCCGGCCGCGGTGATGCGCACGCGGTGTACACCGGCGGGGACATCTAACAAGGCCGGCGCCGGTCGGGCCGGCTGGTCATCAATGCCCACCATCGCGCCCGGCATTGCGGCATCGACCTGCAGGCGGCCCCAGGAGCTGCGCAGCGGAACCTTCAGGCTCTGCCTTACACCGCCGCCGGTGACATCAAGCCTGGCGACCGCGTCCAGATAGCGTTCCGCGCGCAGCGTCAGCGTGCGCTGGCCCGCGGGAATCTGCACCACCCCCGGCGCCCAGCCGGCCGGCTCGCCGTCGACCGTGACCTGCGCACGGATGCCGCCGGTGTCGATGGCAACCTGGCCGGGCAGTTTGGCGAGACGCAGCACCTGGGTCTCGTTAGGCGTTGCCAGCACCGTGAAATCCCGCTCAAGCACCGCGTAGCCCGGCTGCTCGGCGCGCAGCCGATGCTTGCCGGGCAGCACGAACAAGGTCGTGCCCGACTGCCAGGAGAAGAAGGCATGCGCGGCGCGCACCCGCGCTTCGCGCGGCTGCAAGTCGAGCGGCACCCTCTGCAGGCGTGCTAACAAACCAAATACCAGCACCAGGATCGCGGCGGCAGCGACCGCCCACCAGAACCGTTGCGAGCGCGAGCCACCGGCCGGTTGCGCAGCGGCCTGGGCGGCATCACGCGCGGCGCTGCGCGCCGCCTGCGCGCCCGGCAGCACTTCGCCGGCAATGATGTCGACGTCGCTGTCGTCGTCCTGCTCAGTGCGGCTGGGCGGCGGTCGCAGCGGTGCGACAGTTTCGTTGCCCGCGAGATGGCGCACGGCCAGATGCAGCTCCGCCGGACTGATCGCAACGACCAGCAGCTGCGCATCGCCAGCCGCCAGCACATCGCCGGCGCGCAGTTCACGGGCCGCGCCGCCTAACAACTCGGCATTGATGCGGGTGCGCCCTTCGGACAAAGGCTGCGCCGACCACAGCCCGTCGGCAAACTCGAGTCGCAGCTGCTCGCCATCGGCTGCTCCCGGAACGATGACGCGCGCGCCCGGGCCGCCAACACCGAGTGGCGCGGCCAGACGCCGGGCGCCTGCCGGTTCATCGACGTGAACGAATGCCGCAGCGACCATGGGAAACTCAGATCGTGTCAGTGCAGTGCAATTCGAATACAGGCGTGCCGTCGCCCGGCTTGACCGCGACTTCGCGGCGCACATCCCGGTAACCGTCGCGCGTGCCCGTCAGCGTGTATTTGCCGGGCAGCAATTCCAGCTCGCGTTGCGAAAAGCTGCCCAGTGCGCCGAACCCTGACAGGGTCAGGGTGGTCTGATTGTCAGACTCCAGCATCACACGCACCGGTTTTTCATATTGCGGTACCAGCAACTCCAGGCGCGAAATCTGCGAACGCAGCACCGGGCCCGTTGGGGTTGCGGCTCGCGCGGTTGTCAGTAATGCTTGGGTTTCAGTGCGCACGGCGGGACTCGAAAGTCGGTCGGGTTGATCGATAAGACCCTGCAGCCGGCGCGCAAGTTCCACGCGCGGCGTGACCCGCGCCTTGCCGGCACGAGCGAACTCCACCGACGCGTCGTTCTTCAGCACCGCGTTATAGGCGGTCAGCGCGTCCGCCCAGCGTTCGCTGGTCTCGAGCTGCAAAATGCCCTGCTGGTCACTGGCCAGGCTGATGCCCGTCTTGCGGCCCTCCAGCTGCGCGACGGCTGCCGCGACCTCGGGCGCATCCGGATTCAGTGCGCGGGCGCGCTCCAGTGCGCTGCGCGCTTCCTCCAACTTGCCCGCACGCAAGGCCGCAAGCCCGCTACCCAGGGCGCTCTGGAACTCGCTGGTGCCCAGCGATCCGCGCGCCCGTGCCAGGCCCTCGATGGCGCGTTTCAGGCGCGGCTCAACCCGCAACACGGTGGCATAGCCTTCGGTCGCCGCGCGGAACTTGTTTTGCGCCAGGTCGTTGTCCGCCTGCACCAGCACCGGCAGCAAAGGCAGCAGCTGAGCGCTGCGCTCCAGACCCAGCTTCGCGTCGCGATCCGCCGGCTTGAGTTTGAGCGCGAGCTCAAACGCCGCGCGCGCGCCTTCGATCTGACCGTCCTGCAGCGACTGCTCGCCCGCAGTCATTTGTGCCCTGTAGGCCTGCGGCGCGAGGTCCGCCACTTTCTGCATACGCTTCAGCGCGACATCCAGCCGATCGTTGGCGATGTCGTCCTTCGCGGCGTCATGCGCAGCCACCGCATCCAGGCCCAGCGACTTGCCGGCGGCAAAAGCCGGTCCCGCCCACACTGCGGCCTGCTGGTTTTCCAGCTGAGCTAACAACTGGTCGAAAGCCTTGCGGCGCTCGGCGAATGTCTGCTCGCGTGCGGCGCGTTTGGCCTCCAGCTGCGCCGCCGCCTCAGCGGCGTCGACCGCGGGAACAGCCGCTTTGCCCGCGGCCGCGCTGGCAGGCGGCGCTTTGGCAAAGCGCGGCAACAGCAGGAACACCGCAGCTAACAGCGCGACCGCGGCGCCGGCCGAAACCCACAGCCAGAGCTTGCGCCGTGGCGGTTGATCCTCGAGCGCCGGGTTCGACCCCGTGTCGCCGTCGCCCTCGAGAACCAGGGTTTCGTTCGTGGTGTCATCGAGAGCAATCGATTTTTCGGCTGCCAGCGGCCCGCCGCTGTCGGCGACATTCTCGAGCGTGTCCTGCAGCGCGGCGCGCAGGCCTTCCAGCACTTCTTCCATGGATGCCGGCCGGCCCTCGGGCGACTTGGCCAGCATGCGCATCACCAGCGCGTCGAGGCGGGGCGGCAGCGCCTGCGCCGCCTGCAGCGGCGGCACCGGCTGCTCGACCATGATCTTGCGGTCGAAATTCGGATAGTGCGGCGGGTAGCCGCTCAGCAATTCATACGCCAGCGCGCCGAGACCATAGATATCATCGAGCGGCGACGCCGCCTCTCCTGACAACTGTTGCGGGCTGGCGCTGAAGGGTGAGCCGGCATTGGCCGACTCATCGCCTTCGGACAGGCGGGCGGCGCCAAAATCGGCGAGCTTGATCTGGCCCTCATCGTCGACCAGCACGTTAGCCGGCTTGAGGTCGCGGTGAATCACGCCGCGCGCGTGCGCGTGCGCCAGCGCGCCGGCGATATCGAGCAGCATTGGCACGATGCGCAGGTAGCTCTCGCCGCGCAGGCGGCGCAGGTCGCCGGTCGCCAGCTGCATCGGCAACAGCGTGAACTGTTCGTCGCGCAGCGGCTGGTAGACTTCCAGGATCGATTTGTGACTGAGGCGCTGCGCAATGTCGTATTCGTGCTGCAGCAGCTCCCAGGCCGCGCCGGAATGTGCCAGCTGCGGAAACAGCACCTTGATCGCGACCTGCGAGTCGCTCTTCGTGTCCTGCGCGCGCCAGACCTCGCCATGACCGCCCGTCCCGATTTTCTCGAGCAGGACAAAACGATCTAACAACCGTTGTTCCGGGGCGAGGCTCAGCATGCCACTCCGTATCAGCGGCCGGGCCGCACGCCGCGCGGATTCGGCGGCGGGTGGAATTCTACTGTTTTGGCGGCGCGGTCGCAGCAGGGTCTGCGGTGACCGCTGCGGTGCCTGCCGGCGCCGGTGCCGCTGCCGGTGGCGCCGGAGCAGGTGCCGCTGCAGGTGCTGTCGCCGGTACCGGCGCAGGCGCAGGGTGCATCATCGTCGGCGGCGGGGCGCCGGTATCGCTGCGATACCACTCCGCCAGCAGTTTGCGCCACTCGCGGTACTGTTCCTCAGCGGTGCCGGTCAACTTGAGCATGCGGCCTTCAACCTCGACCAGCTGGCCCTTGGACTCGTTTTCAAACGACCGTGCCAACTCGCTCAGCGCTTCGGCATGCACTTTGACATCGCCGTACTTTTTGACGCCCGAGTAGATCGCCGCCACGCCGCTGCCGATGCCGATGCTGCGTGCCGTGTTTTCGGCAATCTGGCAGTTGTAGCTGTCCGCCGAGCATGCCTGGGGTGCCAGTACGCTGGCGAGAATCACGGCCGCACCGAGCCCGATACGCGTGCGGGCAGCATTCTTGGCCTGCTGGACCTTGTCCATTTCATCAAAACTGACGCGCCGGTACTGGCCATACGGTTCCGACAGCCGCTCGTAAAAACCGCCGTAATAAGCATCCAGCGTATCGACCACATTCAAATCGCGCTCGCGCACCTGTGCAACCCGGTTCATGACCGGATCGTTATCCGCCGGCAGACGCGCGATGCGCAGGATGCCCTTGGCGTCTGCGGCGACATAACCGCTGGCTTTTTCCGGGGTGATGTCGGCCGCGAAACGCAGGTCGGTGACCTGGCGGATCTCGCGGCGTTCCGTCGTGCTCAGGCGGTCGCGCGCAGCTAACAAAGCGTTGGCCACCGCCGCGTACGCGTTCTCGAAAGGATCGCGCATTTTCAGGGCCGCATCGGTCTTGTAGGAGCCCAGATCCGCAACCGCTTCGGCGCGCAGGCCATTGATCCAGACGCGCCCCTGCGAATCGCGTGCATCGATGACGATCGCCAGGTTCATGCCATTGGATTCAACGATACGGCCGGTGACGATCACATCCAGAAATTGCACCGAGTCGGGTATGACGCGCACGGCGCCCCATTGGCTGGTGGACTCCAGCGTGGCGCGCAGCTTCGCGGGGATCCAGCGGGCTTCCGCCTTGCGCAGCTCAGGGTAAATGCCCTTCTTCGCCAGTTGCTCGGTATCGAGGGGGGCATTGGCGGGCGCCGCCGGCAGGCCCGGATCGAAAACCCGGATACCGACGTCCAGCAGCTCCGCGGCCGCGATTTCCTGTTTCGCCTGCACCGCCTGCACCTTGGGCTGGGGCCGGATGTCACTGGTCACGCAGGCACTGCTCGCAAGCGCCGCCAGGCTAACAAAAATCAATTTCCGCATGCTCATAACTTACCCGCGCTGATTGCGTTTGTAGTCTTCGTATTCCTTCCAGAGCTTCTCCTTGAGCTCCGGATCCGTTTCCTGCTCAGCCGCGCGCCGCAGTCGACGGGCGACGACATCGTCATCGCTGCCCTGGCCGGAACGCGGATCGGCGCTGGCGCCCGAGCCTTTGCCGCCGGCCGATTCACCGCCCTGCTTGTCTTTCGAGCCTGCTGCGCCGCCGCCGTCCTTGTCGGATCGCAGGTCACCTTTTCGGCCCCCGCTGGCGCCGCCACTTGCGTCCGCGCCGCCGGCAGCACCCGCCGCACCGCTGCCCGTGCCGGAATCCGTACCGGTGGCGCCGCCACCGCGACCGCCCGAACCGCCGCTCTGCTGGCGTTCGTCCCGTTCTTTCGCGACGCGTTCTTTTTCCTTTTGCAGCTCGCGATCGAACTCACCCATGGACTGATCCATGCGCTCGTCGATCTTGCCGCGCTTTTCCTCTTCGGTCTGCGCACTGCCGCCGCCCGCCGTCGGGATCGATGGCAGGCTGATGCCGCCGCCGGCGGAACCTGCGCCGCCGGTGCTGACGCCGCCACCGACACCGCCACTGCCGCCCTTGCTGCCGCCGCCGGTACCGGTGCCACCGCCGATTCCGCCGCTCACGCCGCCGGAACTGCCTGAACTGCCGGAGCTGCCGCCAGAGCCGCCGCCGCTCTGCGTGGCGCAGGCTGTTAGCACCAGCGTCGCCAGGATGACTGTGAGTGCCGGCTTTTTCATGTGGGGATACCTGACAGTAAATTCATGCTCAACTTCAATTGCTCGACGCCGCCGCGGCCTCGGGATTGCCCTGGAAAAACACGCGTAACTGGTCCGACATGCGATCGCAGGCGGTGCCTTCGACGCGCGCGATGAACGGCAGCGGCACGATGACTCCCACCATGGCGCTGGTGCCATGGACCTTGGTGTCGATCGACCCGGCGGATTTCGCCAGCTTCATGTCCCAGACCGTTGCCTCGTAGTTGGACTCTTTTTCCCACCAGCCAAAGCCGACGCAGCCCGCCGCGCCCGGCGCCGCGCCGCAGGCAATGCTACCGCCGCCATCGGTCTTGCGGGTCGAGCCGTCGAGCCAGACGACATAACGCACGCCGCTGGTCGCAAACTGTTCCGCGACGCCCGGTTTTGTTAGCAGCGCGGTAATGGCCGAGGGCCGGCTGGGCGCCGTCGAAGGCTCGAACCAGGGGAACATGTCGTCGACAAATTTGTTGTTATCGCGCACCGGGATGGGCTTGGCGCCACCGGACAACTGGCGGCCCAGGCAATCCATGAACCGGTCTTCGGCGCCGGCACCTTCAATTTGCGGCTTGGCGAGGATCACGATCGCTTCGTTGCCGACTATCTGCGAACCCGTTTCGCGCGTTTCGGCGACCCGGGATTGCACGCAGCCGGTAACGGACAACGCCAGCACGGCCAGCGTGCTGCTCCGCAGCATCCAGTTGATGGACTTCCCCACAGCGATTGAACAACGCATAACGGCCTCCCGCGTTGACCTGAGTATGCCACGGGCCTATGACATTCTCCGCCGGCGCCTCCTTGGAAGGACCGGCGGTCCGGGAACTAGTTCCGCGGGTGCGGCAGCTGGGCCGGAAATCGGTCCATTTTGCGCAACATTGGGAACACCAGCATGCACGCGCCGACGGCCGCCGCGCAGGCGAGGCCGCCGATAACGACGGCGGGCACCGTACCCCACCACTTCGCCGTAACGCCTGATTCAAATTCGCCCAGCTCATTGGATGCGCCAATGAACATCGCGTTGACGGCGCTGACCCGGCCGCGGATTTCGTTGGGGGTCTGCAGCTGCACCAGCATATGGCGCACAAAGACGCTGACCATGTCGCCGACACCCATCAGGAACAGCAGCAGCAGCGACCACCAGAACGAGGTCGAGAGCCCAAACAGCACCGTTGCGATCGCAAACAGGCCGACGCCGCCAAACAGGTAGCGCCCGACATGGCGGTTCAAGGGCCGGATTGCCAGCCAGGCCGCGGTCAGCATCGCACCGACGCCGGGTGCGGCGCGCAGCACGCCAAATCCAATGGGTCCGACATGCAGGATGTCCTTGGCGAAGATCGGCAACAGCGCCACTGCGCCACCTAACAGCACGGCAAACAGGTCGAGGGTGATCGAACCTAACACTGTCTTGTTGTGCCAGACGAAACGCAGGCCATCGAAGACGTCGGTTAGGCGCCATTCGCCGTGCGTGTCGGTCTTCTGCTGCGCCTTGATGCTGGCCATCAGCAGCACGACCACCAGCAGCAGGCCGAGGATGATGCCGAGACTGAGCTCGACGCCGCGTCCCTGCAGCAGGCTGTCGCCGAGCGCCAGCGTCAGGCCGCCCAATGCCGGACCGCCGATCACAGCCAGCTGAAACAGCGTCGAGTTGAAGGCCACGGCGCGCGGAAATACCTGCTGCGGCACGAGGTTCACGGTCATTGCCTGACCGGTCGGCATCCAGAACGCCCGCCCGCAGCCAAAGATCGCGAGCGCCATGAAGATAGGCCAGATATGCCCCTGCCACTTCAGGCTAATCCACAACAGCGCCAGCACCGCCACCGCCTCGATGAGGTAGGCGAACATCAGCACCCGGCGCCGATCGACCCGGTCGGCGATCTGGCCGGCCGGCAGGACCAGCAGCAGGAATGGCAGGAACTGCGCCAGGCCGACATAGCCCAGGTCGAGCGGATCCCCCGTTAGGCGATAGACCCACCAGCCGACCGTCACGCCTAACATCTGCCAGGCAATGGTGGCGGCGAAGCGCCCGAGCGCGTAGCGGACGAAGTCCCGGTAGGCGAACAGTTCTTTCAAACGCATCCGAAAGTGGCTAAGCGCATGGATTTATTTTCGAAGCAGCGCGCCGAACTGTTAATTTCGGGGGCAGTTGCCAGAGGGAGCGGTATTGATATGGCCAGCAATAAGATCACACGCCATTTTGCCAGTATTGCCGATGGCCGGTGGGGCGCCCGCCAGGTCCATTACCGGCAGGTCGGGACCGGCCCCGCGGTCCTCTGCCTGCACCAGTCGCCGCTGTCCTCGCGCGACATGCTGGCGACCATGCAGCGCTGGCAGGGCCAATTCACCTGTATTGCGCCGGATACGCCCGGCTACGGCCTGTCGGACCCCCTGGGCGTGCCGCAGGCCGAAATGTCGGACATTGCCGATGCGGTGATCGAATTCATGGACGCCATCGGCCTGGAAAAGGCCGCCACCTATGGCTTTCACACCGGCGCGATGATTTCGGTGGCGGTCGCGCTCAAGTATCCGGAGCGGGTGAGCTGCTGCACCGCCAACGGCTATGTGGTGCAGACGGAGATCGATCGCGCCGACTTTCTCGCCAATTACCTGCCGGCTTTCGTGCCGCAATGGGACGGCTCCCACCTGACCTGGCTGTGGTCGCGGATGCGCGAGCAGACCATCTTTTTTCCGTGGTATCGCAAGACCCTGGCGGCGCGCATGGGCATGGACGTGCCATCGCCCGAGGCGCTGCATGCCGGCCTGTTAGATTTTCTACGCGCCGGCGACGCCTACCGGATCGGCTATCGCGCCGCGTTCACCATGCGCAGTGCCGAGGCCGTCGCGGGGCTGAAGGTTCCCGCGCTGATTACCGCCACCGACACCGATCCGCTGGCGCGCGACCTCAAGCGCCTGACCCGCCGACCGCCTAACGTCGCGGTGCAACCCGGCGGCGATGGCAGCGCCACGCTCGATCTGTGCGCGGACTTCATCGCCAGGCACAAGGCGCCGAAGCCACGCCTGCCGGCGCGCACCGAACCGCTGGCGGGCCGATTGTGGTGCGACTATGTCGATGTGCCGGGCGGGCAATTGCGCGCGCTGCGCAGCCTGAGCGGCAATGGCCGGCCCATCGTCGTGCAGCACGATGCCGCGAGCTCGGTCGACATCATCGAACCGCTGGCGCGCGGTTTCGTTGGCCTGCGGCCGGTGATCGCGTTTGATCTGCCCGGGCACGGCGAGTCCACGGCGCCACTGCCGAACGGCAAGGTCACGGTGAACACGTATGCGAAAGCGGTGTTAGCTGCGCTCAGGACGCTGGGCGTCGACGAGTTCGATTTCATCGGCACCTGGGGCGGCGGCCTGGTCGGCCTCGAGATTGCGACGCTGGCACACAGGCGCCTGAAACGCCTGGTGATGGCCGACGCGATGTACCACAGCCCGGAACTCCTGAAGGAGCTGAAAGCGCATTACACGCCCGACATCCAGCCCGACTGGTATGGCGGCTACCTGCTCGAAGCCTGGCACCTGATGCGCGACCAGGGCCTGTTCTGGCCGTGGTTCAAGCGCCAGAAAGCTAACATCATCCGCAAGCCGCCCTATCTCGATCCGGCGATGATCAACAAGCGCGTGCTCGATCTGTTCCGTTCGCAGGGCAACTGGCGGCGCGCCTACCAGGCGCACTTTGCCTATCCGATCCGCGCCAGGCTCAGGCAGAACAAGGTGCCGACGCTGGTCGTGTCACCGTCCTGGGATCCGCAGTATGAGGACGGCGAGCGCCTGACGCGGGATTTTCCCGGCATCCCGTTCCGCAAGGTGCCGGATGATTTCGCGGCCTGGGGCGCGGAGCTGATGCCCTTCCTGGATGCCTGAGACGAACTACCGGGAGCGGCCATGAAAAAGATCATCTGCAGTATCTTTTTGTTAGCTATCGGCGCGGGCGCCGCCACGGCGGTGGCTCAGTCGCCGGCCCCGGAAAGCGGCGCCATCGCGATTCCGAATCCGCGCCAGGGGTATGAAATCACCGAGATCGCGCCCGGCTACTACAGCCTGCGTTTTCACGCCAACCGCAACGTGTTCTGGGTGACGCGCGCCGGCGTGATTTCGACCGATCCGGGCAGCATCGAACAGGCGCGGGTCATGCGCGAGGAAATCCGCAAGCTCACACCGCTGCCGGTCAAGTACGTGATCTACAGCCATCAGCACTGGGACCACGTGATCGGCGGCGCGATCTTCAAGCAGGAGGGCGCGAAGTTCGTCAGCCACGAAAAATGCGCGGCGCAGTTTCGCGACCTGCCTAACAAAGACATCGTGATGCCGGACATCACGTTCAAGGGCGACAAGTATGTCGTGCGCCTCGGCGAACGGCGGATCACTCTGCGTTACCTCGGACCGAACCACGGCGATTGCCTGGTCGTGATGACGCCTGACAACGTCGACATCCCGTTCATCGTCGACCTCGCCACGGCGGGCGGGATGCCGCTGCCGTATATCTCCGACTATTCGCTGCACAACTGGGTGCGCAGCCTGAAGGAACTGGAGGGCTGGAGCTTCGAGAACTATGTCGGCGGCCACGGCGTGCCGCTGGCGCCGAAAGCGCGGCTGC
>JAYUGT010000124.1:0-4784 GCA_043738315.1 Gammaproteobacteria bacterium | reverse complement strand
GGCCTGGTCGTGATGTCGATCAACGTGAAGCACTACGAGCAGGCGGGCTTTGCCGCCAAGTTTGCTGAGATCAGGCCGCAAATCACCGGGCTGTCCCTGGAGGACAAACCGTTCTATGGTCCCGGCGCCAGCGGCGACCATGCAACCGACCGCGGCTATGTCGTTAGGTTCAGGCGCGCCTGAACGTACCCGGTGTTGATTCCGGGGCATGCCGGATACCTGCCCAATCGGTCTCTGAGACGTACGCTGCGGCTCAGCCCCTGAGCACCGCGCCCGGATCTTTAGCAAAGTCCGGAAACTTCTGCTCAAACAACTTGCGCCAGGTTGCCGGCATCGACGCATAGGCGTAGACCTTGCGGCCATAGCAGCGCGATACGTAGGCGCCCTGGTAGTCGCCCATCTGCAGCCAGGGCGGGAAATCGAGGATGTCGTTGAACATCTGCGCCGCCGGTGGATTCTTCATCTTCGGGTTCAGCACGTCGGCGACGGCGCCGATGTAGGTCGACAAGTCATTGACCGTGAAGCTGCGCTTGCCGGCCTCGAGCGGCTCCAGGTGCATCGAATTATCGCCCTGCACGTGCACGCTCTCGCCCTCGACCCAGGCCGGCCCGATGTCGGTGTGGCGCGTGGTCTTCATGCCCGGTACATCGCCGCCCCCGAAGCCGCCGCCCCGTTTGTCCATGACGGTGGTCGTCACCCGCGGCTTGCCATACGGCACGTCGACGGTTTTGCCAGTGAATGGGTTGTCGAATTTCTCCAGCAGGCTGGTGGCGCCCGGCGCGGTGTAGAAGTTACTGCCTGCCATCTTCACCTCGTACCTGCCATCGGGCAGGTCGCGGGTCGTGAACCAGGAGGCGACATACATGTCCCAGAACGGCGTTGCGACTGTGCCGGTGACGCCGTAGCGCGTGCCCCTCATCCACCAGAACGTCAGCTTGTCGTCCATGGAATAGGCGAGCTTGCGAAACGCCAGCGCCAGGTGGTCCGGGTTGGCCGGGTCGAAGACCGCGCCGCCCTTGCCCGCGGCCAGTGCCAGCGTGGGCAGCGTGGCGGCGCCGACGGCGGCGCCGCCGAGAAGTCCGAGTGCAGTGCGACGATGAATCATGTGAAGTTCCTTCTGTTACCTGTTAGCCTGTTATCTGTTAGCCCTTACCAGTTACGTTTGCTGATGAAATGCTTCGCCGCCTCTTCCGAAGTCTTCGGCACGTAGCTGGCCTGCGCGTTAGGTCCGTTGCGTGGCACGAACTTGCTGTATACCGGCATCAGCATTTCGATCGGCACGTCCGCGATGACACGCGTGCGGCGGAATTCCGCCATCGGGATCACCGTCGTGACGAACTCCTCGTTGAACGAACGCGCGCGCGCAACGACACGGCCATTCGGCCCGAAGATCGCGGTGTCGCCGGCGCCGGAGAATTCCGGAAACCCGGGCTGCTCGGGCGAGATCGAGTTGTTGCAGACCACGGCCCAGATCCGGTTATAAAGCGAGATCATCTGCGCGTCTTCGATGAAGTAGCCGCCAGAGGACGAGCTCAGGCGCAGCTCCAGGCCCTTCATCGCATGCGCGCGCATCACGTCCGGCTGCCCGGGCGTAATCGAGCAGGAAATATTGCCGATGTCGGTACGCGCGATCGGCAGCACCGCATCCTCGCCATACATCTCGCGGTAGCGGTCGAGCACGTCGTAGATCGAGGTCGTGAAGATGTCCCAGCCAGGCTTGAAGCCGCGGGAATTGTTGGTTTTCCAATGGTTCGCGACCACCTTGCCATCGGGACCGATCAGGATGCCATTCAGCAGCAGGTGGCCCGGCCAGTCCTTGTCCTTGGCGTAGGTGCCGAAGGACAGGTAGCAGCCGTACTGTTTCGCCTTCTTGCCGAGCGCCTCCGTCTCCGGGCCGGGGATCTCGATCGCCACGCGCAGCGCCTCTTCGAGCGTCCACGGATTCCAGCCCATGATCGGCTGTTCGTGAAAACAGATGAGATCCTGCGGGCCCGGGAAGCCGTTAGCCGCGTCCACCAGGTCCAGCATGTGATCGACATTGGCTTTCAGCTCGCGCGCGGGATTCTTCGTGTCCCGAACCGCGCGGACGATCGACTGGACCGCCGTGACGCGCAGCGCGTCCCGGCGCAGCGGCACCATCTCGTACTTGCCCTTGTCGTGCACGCTGACTTTCGGGTCGGGCTGCGCGGCATTCGCGGCGCCCGCGCCAACGCCCAGCGAGGCGGCGGCCGCGCCGAGCACGCTGGCGCCCAGCAGGTCGCGACGATTGACAGGTCGTTGGGAACTGGATTTCGGGTCGGGCATGTTAGCTCCTTGAGTTCCTGGACAATAATCGATCGAGCGATGCAGCTTCACAGAGTTTCGGATACTTCGAGCGCAACGCGCTCTGCTGACTCCATCGCACCTTCCATGCCGCGATTGGCGCGCGCCGTATGTTCGCCGCAGAAGTGGATACGGCCGTGTGGCGCGCTCATGTACCGCGCAAAACGGCTGATCTGCCCGGGGCCGAACACCGCCCAGTCGCCAGCGGAAAACGGATCGCGTCCCCAGGACTGGATCCAGCCGCCGGCTAACGCGCCGCGCGCGGCGGGACGCAAGCGCTCGATTTCCAGGCGCACGAGACGGATCGCCTCGTCGGGTGGCAGTCGATCGAGCCACAGGGCCGCATTGCCGCGCAGATTCGCGACGATGGCGGTCACGTCGTCGGGATTCTTGCCAAATCGCTGCGCCGAGATCGTGCCGGCGATGCCGTCGGTCCACATCGTCGGGCTGAGACCGTCCGCTTCCCAAAAGCGCCGTTTCGGTACGAAAAAGATCAGCGTGTTCTGCATGTAGGGAAGGTTATTGACCGCCTCGGCCTGCGGTGCGGGCAGCACCGGATCGATATGCACGTGGCGCAACACGGAAAATGGCAGCGAGCAGATCACCTGTTTCGCGCGGTAACGGGTTCCGTCGCGGCAGTCCACGGTCACCCTCGAGCCGTCGTCGCGGAGGGCCACGACCTCCTGATCCAGTCGTATCTCGCGTTTCAATTTCCGGGCCATGGCCGCGGGCAATTGGTAATTGCCACCGTCGATGGACAGCGCCGCGCTGGAACCCTGCGTGATCGCCTTGACCCAGGCATCGTTAAAGAGCGATTGCAGCGCCGATACGTCGAAGGCCGAGGAACCAAAATAGGGATTGGTGCTCCAGCACAGCTGGATCACGCGCTCATCGAGCCCGCGCGCCGCCAGCCAGTCGTGCAGCGATACATCCAGAGCGGCGTGCGCATCGTCGAGCCAGGCATCGGCCGATTGCAGTGGATTGTTGCGGGCGAGGTAAGCGCCGCCGAATTCCCACGGAAATCGCCCGCGCGCATCCGCGGGCAGCGGGTTGGCGCTCGCGGCCGTCCAGGCCTCGCGTGACACGATGTCGGATCCTAACACCAGTTCCATCTTCGGATAGCGGACGCGCAGCGGCGCGGTATCTAACAACGGCAGCTGCAGGGACTTCACCCGGTCCAGCACCCGGCCATAGCCGGACGCAAAACCATTGCCGCCAACCTCTGGAAAGCCCGGCCGATCGGTCAGGGTGTAGACGCGTCCGCCGATGCGGTGCCGCGCTTCGATCACCTGCACCTGTGCGCCGAGTTCCTCCAGCAGCAGTGCCGACTGCAGGCCTGAAAGGCCCGCCCCGATGACCAGCACATCCACCGTCTGCAGCGCTTGCGAGCGGGTCCTAACAGCCGCAGCCTGCGCCTGCAGGACAGCGCTCAGGGCCGGGAGTGCCGCGCCAGCGGCCAGTCGCGCAGTGAATTGCCGGCGATTCAGCGACATGGCGGGCTAACGTTTCGGACGGCGGTACGCCGGCAGCCCGCGCAGAATCGAGTTGACCAGAAATGCATGATCCCAGTTGTCGACGGTCTGTCCATGTCGATAAATAACCAGCTGCTCGGACGGCACCACGTAAATGACCCGGAACCCGCCCCCTTCCATCATGCGCACATCCTTGGCGAGATAGGGCTCCGACTGCGGCAGGATACCCGGCTGGCCTTCAAAAAAGCTGCGCTTGGCGACGTACGGACTGCCGAGCCAGAGGCCAAGCCCGTGGCTTGGGTTGCGCGGCGACGGCGTGGCCATTGTGCGCACCCAGCCGGCGGGTAACACCTGCTTGCCCTGCCACCGGCCGTCCTGAAGTACAAGAACGCCGAGGCGCGCCCAGTCCCTTGGCGTTGCCCGCATGCAGCACATCACCCGGGCGACACCGCCCGGACGGTCCATCTGAAAAGTCGCATCCGAGGCGCCGATCGGTCCCCACACGCGCTCGGACAGCAGCGTCTGGATCGGCACACCTAACGCGCGTTCGATCACCAGCGCCAGCAGCTGCATGTTCTCCTGCGCATATTCAAAGCGCGTGCCCGGCGGGTTCACGGCTGGGTATGCAAGCGCCGCCCGCACCACGTCGCCGCAGTAGGCAAGGCACAGGTCTTTGTTGCCCGCGATGACGTCGAGTCCAAGTTGTGGGGCGACCTCCAAACCCGAGACCTGCTGGCCAAGTTGCTGGACCGTGATCCGCCCGCGCGGATCGTCGCGCCATTCGGTGATGAACTTGCCAAGCGGATCATCCAGGGCGACCTTGCCCGCCGCCACTGCGAACCCCAGCAGCATCGGCGTAACGCTGCGCGTGATGGCGCGGCCATTCACGAGTTCATCGGGACGCACGCCGTTCCAATAGCGTTCGAGCTGCACGACGCCTTTGTGCACGACGATGAGCGCGCCGGTCTTGTGCGCGGCCGCCCAGTCGGC
>JAYUGT010000123.1:0-12002 GCA_043738315.1 Gammaproteobacteria bacterium | reverse complement strand
TCGGCGACGTGTGGGCATTCGAAGAGAAGTGGAAAGACGTACTGGAGAGGAAAAAATGACACAGTTATTGCGAACCATTTTGTTAGGTCTGGCGGCCGTGGTGATTGCGGCGCCATCCGTGAGCCTGGCCAGGGGCGAACTGGTGCTGGTCGCGGGTGCCACGGGTCGCACCGGCAAGCAGGCGGTGCTGCAGCTCGCGGCGCGCGGCTACAAGGTCCGTGCGCTGGTGCGGGACGAAGGCAAGGCGACGAAGGCGGAGTTCCCGGCGGGGGTCGCGGTCGTCAAGGGCGACGTGCGCGACATCGAAAGTCTCAAGACGGGGATGAAAGGCGTGAAATTCGTGATCTCCGCGATCGGCGCCGGCGGTGGGCCGAATCCCACACCCGGCAACGGCGCCGAAGACATCGACAATCAGGGCGTTGCGAATCTCGCGCAGGCGGCGAAAGCAATGAAGGTCAGGCATCTGGTGCTGGTGTCCTCGGCAGCGACCACCCATTACGCCGATTATCCGGTGCCTTTCATGCGGCCGATTCTGGCGGCGAAATTCAAGGGCGAGGCGGCGCTGCGCGCCAGCGGCGTGCCTTACACGATCGTCCGGGCGGGCGGTCTCGTGGATGAGGCGGGCGGCAAAGCGGCGGTCGAGTTCATGCAGGGCGACAAGGCCAGCGGCCGGATTCCGCGCGCCGACGTCGCCACGGTCTGCATCGAGGCCCTGGGCCGCAAGAGCGCGCTCGGCAAGACCTTCGAGATTGTTTCCGGCAAGGGCACATCGCCTAACAACTGGGACAAGGACTTCGCGGCGCTGGCCGCCGACCCGAAACCTTGATCAGCCACCCGCATGGCATCCATGCGATCGACGCGCACTACGTGCGACCGATGCTGGATGCCGTGCACCTGATCGTCGAGCGCGGCCGGGCGGCATTTGTCGATTGCGGCACGTCCTACACGGCGCCGCACTTGTTAGCTGCGCTGCAGTCGCTCGGGATCGCGCCGGACCAGGTCGATTACGTCTTTCTCACGCACGCCCACCTCGATCATGCCGGCGGCGCCGGCCAGTTGCTGCGGGCGCTGCCCAACGCGCGCGCGGTCCTGCATCCACGGGCGGCACCGCACCTCATGGCACCGGACATCCTGATTGAAGGTTCGATCGCCGTGTATGGCGAAGAGACCTATCGGCGCCTGTACGGCGAGGTCCTGCCGGTGCCGCAGGAGCGCGTCGTCATCACCGAAGATGGCATGCGCCTGGCGCTGGCCGGCCGTAATTTCGAGTTCCTGCATACACCCGGGCACGCGCTGCATCACTACGCGATGGCGGATCTTGATCACGACGGGATATTCACCGGCGATATTTTCGGTGTCTCGTATCGCGAACTGGATGTTGAAGGGAAGAATTTCATCTTCCCGACCACCACGCCGACCCAGTTCGATCCCGCGCAGATGTTGCAGTCGATCGATCGCATCGTCGCGCGCCAGCCGGAGTGTGTTTACCTGACCCACTACAGCCGCGTCACCGGCGTGCCGGCGCTGGCGGCAATCCTGCGGGCCCAGGTCGAGGAATTTGCGGCGCTGGCCTTGCGGCATGCGGCGCTGCCGGACCGCCGGGCGCGCATTGCCACCGACATGATGACGCTGTGGATCGACTCCCTGCGGGCCATGGGCAGCCCGCTGGCGGATGCCGACCTGATGGATTTGTTAGATCTGGATGCTAAACTCAACGCCGACGGGCTGGTCTCATGGCTGGAGCGCACCAAGAAATGAATTCCTTCAAGGCTTTCCGGATTCACGAAGTCGACAAGAAGATTGTCGCGAAATTTGACACGCTGACGCTGGCGGATCTGTCGCCCGGCAATGTCGTGGTGCGGGTCATGTACTCCGACATCAACTACAAGGACGCGCTGGCTGCGACGGGCGTCGGACGCATCCTGCGGCGTTACCCGCTGGTGGGCGGCATCGATCTCGCGGGCGTGGTCGAGACCTCGGAAGACCCGCGCCACAAGCCGGGCGATCATGTGCTGGTGACCGGCTGCGGGCTGTCGGAAAATCATGACGGCGGCTACAGCGAAATCGCGCGCCTCAATGGCGAGTGGGTGATCGGCATGCCCGCGGGCCTTGGCACGTTCCGGGCGATGTCGCTCGGCACCGCGGGATTCACCGCGGCGCTCGCGATCCACAAGATGGAACACAACGGCCAGTCACCCGACAAGGGTCCCGTCGTGGTGACCGGCGCGACCGGCGGGGTCGGCAGCATCGCGATCGATATGTTAGCCGGGCGCGGTTATGAAGTGATTGCCGTCACCGGCAAGGCGAGCACGGTCGAGTACCTTAAGACCCTCGGCGCCGCCAAAGTGCTGATGCGCCAGAGCATCGACTTCGGCAAGCGCCCGCTGGAAAGCGCGCAGTTCGCCGGCGCGATCGACAATGTCGGCGGCGACATGCTCACCTGGCTGACGCGCAGCATGCACGACAGCGGCAATATTGCCAGCATCGGCATGGCCGGCAGCATCGACCTCAAGACCACGGTCATGCCGTTCATCATCCGCGGCGTCAACTTGTTAGGCATCAACTCCGCCGCGCAGCTGCGGCCCATGCGCCTGGTGGTCTGGAATCGGATCGCGACTGATCTCAAGCCCCGGCACCTCGACAAGATCGTCTCGGCGACTATCCCATTCGATCAGCTTCCGCAAGCATTCGATGCGTACATCAAGGGCACTGTGACCGGACGCACAGTCGTCAAGATCGGCGCCTGACGAGCGCAGGAACTTTGCACACTGGTCCCCCGTCGAACAGGCACGCTTGCCGTTCGTTGGAGGATTTATGTTCAGGAAACTTCTCGCGTTAGCTTTTTGCAGTACGGCCGCCGCGGCCGGGGCAGCCGACAATGGCCTCTATCTGGGTTTCGGCGCCGGCCAGAGTCAATTCAATCTTGGTGGTGCGCTCGACAAGCAGGACAACGGCTACAAGGCGCTGATCGGATTTCGTGCGCTCGACAGCTTTGCCCTGGAGGCAAGTTACCAGGACCATGGCAAGGCGACGCTGCCGTCGGGCATTGCCTGCATTGCGCTGGTCGGCGTCAACTGTCCCGCCACCACCAATGTCGGCGCGAAATCCGCGTCGGCATTTGCCGTCGGCTTCCTGGATTTTCCGCTGCTGGACCTGTTTGCGAAAGCCGGTGTCGCGTCAGTGAAGACTGAAGGCCGCACGCCGGGCGTGCCGGCGTTCAATTTCAGCGACACCAGCACCGAGTTTGCCTGGGGCGCCGGTGTGCAGGCGCATTTCGGCAGTCTCGGCGCGCGCGCGGAATTCGAGCAGTTCAAGCTCGGGTCGGGGGTGAAGCTCGACAGCGTGTCGGTGAGCCTGCTCTACACGTTCCTCTAGAAGCCGAGAAAGGTCGCGAACTCCTCGACCGGCGCGCGATCCGAACGCAGCGAGTTGACTGGCGCGGATGTGTCGGCATGACCTAACGCCATGCCGCAGTAGATCATTTCCTGCGGCCCAAGCTTGAAATGCGCGTGCAGATCTTCGCGGATGCGCATCCAGGCTTCCTGCATGCAGCTTTGCACGCCGCGCCCGTCGGCGGCGAGCGCGATGCTCTGCATGAACATGCCCAGGTGCGCCCACTGGCCGTGACCCATGCGCCGGTCGATGACGAAGAACAGCAGCACCGGAGCGCCGAAGGCACGGAAGTTGTTCGCGACATGCGCATAGCGCGCCGGCTTGTTGTCGCGCGCGATGCCCATCTTCGCGTACATGTCCTCGCCCACCTTGAAGCGGCGCGTGCGGTACGGTTCCCACAGATTGGCCGGATACATCGGGCGATCGCCCTCCTGGGAGCGGGTCGGGTCATCCCCCATGATTCTCAGGCCAAGGTCCTTGACCTCCTGGGCCGCGGCGCCGGCAAGCACGATGACCTTCCAGGGCTGGAGATTCCCCCCGGAAGGCGCAAAACGCGCGACCTCGAGGATCTCGTGGACGAGCGCACGCGGCAGCGGCGTGGGCAGGAAAGCGCGCGTGGAAACGCGGCGCTTGATGGCATCGGTTACGGACAGCATAGGCAGCCAATAGTACTATGCTTTTACTAACGCATGGATAAGGTCGCAACCAACACGGACGAATGTCAACGCCTTGTTAGCAGCGCGGCGCGGATGGGCGTGGCGCTGACCCCCGCGCAGGCGGGCCAGATGCAACGGTTGCTGGATGAGCTCGGCAAATGGAACCAGACCTATAACCTAACAGCGGTGAAAAGCCGTGAGGAATGGCTCACGCAGCATCTGCTCGACAGCCTGTCGATCGCCCCGCTGCTGGCCGGCGGCCGCATCGCCGACGTCGGGACCGGCGCGGGTTTTCCCGGCCTGCCGCAGGCTATCCTGTACCCGGAGCGAACATTCACGCTGCTCGACTCCAACGGCAAGAAGATCCGCTTCGTGCAGCACGCGGTACGCACCCTTGGCCTAACAAACGTTCGTCCGCAGCAGGCGCGGGTGGAAGCGCTGGCGCCAGGGGTGCCCTTCGATACCGTGGTGGCGCGCGCTTTCGCCGCGTTGCCGGAGCTGGCGCAGGCGGTTCGTGGCCTGTGCGGGCCGCAAACCCGTGTCCTGGCGATGAAAGGCAAACGCCCGGACCAGGAGCTGGCCGCGCTCGATCCGCGCGCATGGCATGTTGAAGCGGTGCAGCGCATCGAGGTACCGGGACTGGATGCCGAGCGTCAAGTCGTGACGCTCCGGGCGCTGAACCTGTAAATTAGCGCCATGAAACGCGTTATCGCCGTCGCCAACCAGAAAGGCGGCGTCGGCAAGACCACCACCGCCGTCAACCTGGCCGCGTCGCTCGCCGCGACCAGGCGGCGCGTGCTGCTGATCGATATCGATCCACAGGGTAATGCGACCATGGGTTGCGGCATCGAAAAATCCCAGATCACGCGCGGCACCGCCGAAGTGCTGCTGGGCGAGTGCTCGCCTGCGGAGGCCATTCACCGCGTCGATTCCAGCGGCCTCGACGTGATGCCGTCCAACCAGGACCTAACAGCAACCGAAGTGGCGCTGCTGACCCAGCCCGCCGGCCGTGAACAGCGGCTGCGCGAGGCCCTGCAGCCGCTGCGCGATCAATACGACGTGATCCTGATCGACTGCCCGCCGTCGCTAAACATGCTGACGCTCAACGCGCTGGTGGCCGCGGACAGCGTGCTGGTGCCGATGCAATGCGAGTATTACGCGCTCGAGGGCCTGTCGGCGCTGTTAGGTACGGTGGAGCAGCTGCGCGCCAGCGCTAATCCGCAGCTGGAAATCGAAGGCCTGCTGCGCACCATGTTCGATCCGCGCAATAACCTGTCGAACGAGGTCAGCGCACAGCTGATCGGGCATTTTGGCGACAAGGTGTTTCGTACGGTGATCCCGCGCAACGTGCGGCTGGCGGAAGCGCCGTCCTTTGGCAAGCCGGCGCTGCTGCATGACAAGGATTCGCGCGGCGCCCTGGCCTACCTCGCCCTGGCAGGAGAGATGATCCGTCGCGACGAGGACGAGCGCGACGCCCGGGCCACTTAGGCGACATAAGTTAAATCGGTTTGCCTGGAACCTGCAGGGGCGTGACGGCAGACACGTTGCGATAAGTCACAGCGGATCATGATTCCCGGGTGAGCGCCGCACCCGTCAAGCTAACGACCGAACAACGCATAGCGGCGGCGTTGCAGCATATCGTCTACGACCGCCTGCCGCTGTCAGCCGCGCTCAGCATGCTCGTCTGCATGGGCTTTGTCGGCCTGCTGCTGCCCTTTTTTCCAACACGCGTATTGCTGGAATGGGGGGCAATGATCCAGGGCGTTGGCGCCCTGCGCCTGGGCCTCTGGTACTGGCACCGTCGCGCCAGGCCACCGCCTCAGGACGCTACGACCTGGTCGCTGCGATTCATGTTAGGCGTCGTCCTGGCGGCAGGCACGTGGTCGTGGGGAACCATGCGCCTGATGCCTCCGGTGGGCGACGTGTCCATGGCGATGCTGGTGGTCGCCTTGTTAGCAGTGTCATCGGTCGCAGTCAGCACGCTCGCGGCGCACCTGCCGTCACAGATTGCTTTTACCGCAATAACACTGGGCCCGGCCGGAGTTGCCCTGATTGTGTCCGGTGGCGCGGTGGAAACCGTGGTCGGCATCGCGCTACTGGCCGCGGCCGTGGCGCTGATCTGGACGGGCTTCCAGAGCAACGCCGGCATGCGGCAACTGCTGGCGACCGAACTGGAGTTGTCCGAGTCCGTCATGGTGGCCGCGCAGGCCAAGGCGACGGCAGAGGAAGCGAACCGCGCGAAGTCGAGATTTCTCGCGACCATGTCGCAGGAGATCCGCACGCCGCTGAATGGCGTGTTAGGACTTGCGGAGATCCTGCAGGGCAGCAGTGTGTCCATCGAACAACGGCGGCATCTGGACCTGTTGCGCCGCTCCGGCGCGCAGCTGTTCGACATCGTCAACGACATCCTGGATTTTTCCAAGATCGAGGCGGATGAACTGGAAGTGGCGCGCCGGCCGGTCAGCATCCACGAGCTGCTCGAGGATCTGACCGGGCCGTTGCAGGCGCGCATCGCGATGACGGACGTCGCTTTTGAAACCGTCATCGCCAGCAATGTTCCCGGCACCATCCTCTCGGATGGCGTCCGGCTGCGCCAGATCATCGGTAACCTGCTGTCGAACGCGGTGAAGTTCACCGAAAAAGGCTCGATCACCTTGTCGGTGGATTTGCTGGATGGGCAACCCGGTGGCCCCGACGCGCTCGTGCGTTTTCGGGTCGTCGATACCGGCATCGGTATTCCGGCCGACCGCATCGGCCGCGTGTTCGATGCCTTCACCCAGGTTGACGACAGCTTTGCGCGCCGCGCCGGCGGCACGGGGCTCGGGCTTGCGATCTGCCGCAGGCTGGCGAATTTGTTAGGCGGCGAAGTCGGCGCCGCGAGCGAGCCGGGCAAGGGCTCGACTTTCGTCTTCACGTTGCGGGCAACCGTGGGCTCCTGGCAGGAAACGGTCCACAGCACGACTGCGTCCGGAAGATTTGTGGCGGCGGCCCGCCTCAGCGGCCGGGTACTGCTGGCTGAAGATAACGCGATCAACCTCGAAGTCGCAGGCGCGATGCTCGGCATGATCGGCGTCGCGTATGAAGTAGCGCAGGACGGGCAGGCCGCGATCGACATGGCGGTAACTGGCCAATTCGATTTGATCCTGATGGACTGCCAGATGCCCGGGGTCGATGGTTACCAGGCGACCAGGGAATTGCGGCGCCGTGACCTGCGAGCGCGTAACGGGCAGCGCATGCCCATCGTTGCACTGACCGCGAACGCATTCGCAGATGACCGGCAGCGCGCTGCGGATGCCGGTATGGATGCCTTCCTGCCCAAGCCAGTACCGCTCGACCAGCTGTACGGTGTACTGGCGCGCTGGCTGCCGCGGGCCGAGCCAGCGGATAACGAATCGGCCACAGCCGCCGCCTGAGTCGCACCGCGATTCGCTATGATCGCGCCCCATGAATCAGAAGAAGCCGCCGCTGGGCCGCGGGCTGGATGCACTGCTGGGCCAGTTGGCCGCAGCCCGACCGCCGGCGACCGCATCGACCGCAGCAGCTGGCGCGACCCCGGCCACCCAGGACGAGCTGCGGCACCTGCCGCTCGACGTGTTGCAGCGCGGCCGCTACCAGCCGCGTGTCGACATGCGCACCGAGTCGCTGCAGGAACTGGCCGATTCCATGCGTTCACAGGGCGTCATCCAGCCGATCGTGGTGCGGCAACTTCCCGGTCTGGGCGGCGCCGCGCCGCGCTATGAAATCATCGCCGGTGAGCGCCGCTGGCGTGCCGCGCAACTCGCGAACCTGAGCACCATTCCGGCGGTGGTCCGCCGCGTGCCGGACGAAGCCGCGATCGCGATGGCGCTGATCGAGAACATCCAGCGCGAAAACCTGAATCCGCTGGAAGAAGCGCGCGCGCTCGATCGCCTGATCCGCGAATTCAACGTGACCCACCAGCAGGCGGCCGATGTCGTGGGCCGCTCGCGCGCCACGGTTACCAATCTGCTGCGCCTGCTCGAGCTGTCGCCCGAGACCGCCAAGCTGGTCGAGGAGCGCGCAATCGAAATGGGCCATGCGCGCGCTTTGTTAGGCCTGACGGACCGGAGAAAGCAGAGCGAAGTAGCCGCGCTGATCGCCCGCAAGGGCATCTCGGTGCGCGAGACCGAGGCGCTGGTGCGGCGCATGATGCAACCGCCGGCAGAGCGTGACAGCGACTCCGCGGGCGCGGCCGGTCACAAGGACCCTAACATCCTGAGCCTGCAGGATGACCTGTCGGCGAAACTGGGCGCGACCGTCGACATCCAGCATTCCAGGGCGCGCGGCAAGGGCAAGGTCGTGATCAGCTACAACTCGCTCGACGAGCTGGACGGCATATTGGATCACATGAAGTGAGCGCGCGCCGGCACTGGCCAGCGTTGTTAGCAATGGCTTGCGGCATGCTATTGGCGCCGCAGGTCCACTCGCAGTCCGCTGGCGGCCCGTCCGCCGGCGTCAGCGTCAAACCCCTGGATTTCAAGGTTCCCGGCGACGCCGCGCAGCCTAACGTCGCGGCCATCCCGGGACAGGGCTTTGTCGTCACCTGGCAGCAGCACGGCGCCAGCCAGCAGGAGCTGTGGTTTGCGGAACTCGCGGCCGACGGCAGCGAGCGCCGGCGCGGTCGCATCGCGCGCGGCGTCAACTGGTTCATCAACTGGGCGGACTTCCCGGCGCTCGTGGTGCTCGAGAACGGCGACTGGATCAGCTACTGGCTGCAGAAGTCCGGCGGTGCGCCAGAGGCCTACGACATCAAGCTGACAAGATCGGCCGACCGCGGCCGGCACTGGTCGAAGCCGGTCACGCCGCATACCGATGGCACAGCAACTCAACATAGCTTTGTCAGCCTGCTGCCGGATGGCGGCGACCGGGTGCTGGTGGCCTGGCTCGACGGTCGCCGCGCTGCGCAGCTGGCAACGGCGGCGAATGGCGGCGCCGCTCACCAGCATGACGAAGAGGCGGCGCCCATGACGCTGCGCACCGCAGTGTTAGATCGAAAAGGCGTTCGAAGCGGCGAGGTTTTGTTAGATGACAGTACCTGCAGCTGCTGCCAGACCGATGCGGTACGCTGGGCCGGTCGCGTGCTGGTGGCGTATCGCGATCGCAGCCCGGAAGAGATCCGCGACATCGCCGTGACCGCGCGCGGCATCGATGGCCAATGGTCGAAGCCGCGCATCCTGAGTCCGGACAACTGGAAAATCGAAGGCTGCCCGGTCAACGGACCGGCGCTGGCGGTCAATGGCGAACGCCTGCTCGCAATCTGGCCAACCCTGGTCGGTCAAAGCATGGTGCAGCGCTACACCATCCGGCTCTGGGATCAACGCGCGGCCGAGACCCTGACCCTGGAGCCGGGGGAGCGCGTGCGCGGCCGGGTCGATGCGGCAGCCTGGCGCGACGGTTTCCTGGTCAGCTGGCTGGGTGGCCAGGACAAGGACTCGGGACCCCGGCTCGGCGTCATGGATGCCGCCGGCAGGCTGCTGGCCACCCGGATTATCGCCACAACGTCGGGCTCCCGCGCCGTGGGCTTCGTGCGAATGGCCAGTTTGGGCGGTAATCCGGGCGATCGCGCGCTGCTGGCCTGGGCCGCGCCGACGACCGACAACCGGATGACGGTCCGGCTGGCGCTGGTATCGCCCTGAGCGTCCGCAAAACGGCCTTGCCCCCCTAGGACCCGTTCTTTATAATGCGCGCGCCTTGCCCTGGTTCTTAAGCTAAGTTATTGATTTTCAAGCTTAATTTTGCAGAGAACAGGGGCAAGCCGTGGGGGCCGCGTCATCCCGGGATAGTTCCCGGAAGCGATGCGGCCTTTTTATGTGCCGCCCGGCCAAAAGCCGGGCGCGAGTGGTCAAAGTGAACCAGCCATTACAGGTCTCACTGCCCGACGCGCGCCGCATGGCCTTCAGCGTCGTCATCGGGCAGGCGGCGGTCACCGCCGCAAGCGGACTGATCGCCTGGGCAGTCGCAGACATGCGCGCCGGCTGGTCCGCCCTGTTAGGTGGCGGCATCAGCACTGTGGCCTCGCTCGCGCTGTACGCCCTGGCGTTCCGGCACAGTGCAGGGACGGACCCGCGCCAGATTGCGCGCGGCTTCTATCTGGGCGAGGCCACGAAGGTCGCGGTCACGATCGTGCTGATGGTGTCAGCACTCGTGCTCTGGCAGCCGTCGCTGTTAGCGATGATGTTGACCTACATCGCGACCTTGCTGGTGTATTGGCTGGCGTTGGCAGGGGTTCTGCCGAGTTTTTCGAAGTAGGGCAGGGAAAGTATCGATGGCAACCGAAGGCGCACAAACTCCCAACGAGTACATCGTGCACCACCTCACCAACCTGCGCGCAGGCGGTGAGGGTTTCATGGCTATCAATGTCGATTCGGTTTTCTTTGCCGTGCTGCTCGCGATCGTTTTCGGCGGCGGCTTCTGGCTGGTGGCGCGCAAGGCGAGCGCCGGCGTCCCGGGCCGCGGCCAGAATTTCGTAGAACTGCTCGTCGACTTCGTCGACCAGCAGGTGCGCGACACCTTCGGCCACTCCAACAAGATCATCGCGCCGCTGGCGCTGACGATTTTCTGCTGGGTGTTCCTCTTCAACGCGATGGACTTGGTGCCGGTAGATCTGTTGCCGTTCGTCGGCGAGCACGTGGTCGGCCTCGAGCACCTGAAGGTTGTTCCCAGCACCGACCTCAACATCACGCTGGGCATGTCACTGTCGGTGTTTGCGCTCTGCATGTTCTACAGCGTCAAGATCAAGGGTGCTGGCGGCTTCGCCAAGGAACTGCTGACGCACCCCTTCGGCCCCTGGATGTTCCCGTTCAACCTGATACTGAACACGATCGAGCATGTGGCGCGCCCCGTGTCCCTGGCGCTGCGACTTTTCGGCAATCTCTATGCCGGCGAAATGATTTTCCTGCTGCTGGCGGTGCTGGGCGGCACGCTCGCGGCGCTGAGCGTCGGCGGCGCCTTCGCGTTCCTCGGTCACTTTGCGCTGGGACTTGTCTGGGCGTTGTTCCACATCCTGGTGATAACGCTGCAAGCGTTCATATTCATGGTTTTGACGATCGTGTACCTGTCGATGGCGCACGAGAAGTCCGATCATTAGTTTCCCGTTGATTTTTTGTTAGATCTATCTAGAGGTTCGAAAAATGGAAGTAGCACAGATTCTCAGCTCGACTGTGATAGCGGTCGGCATGATCTTCGGCATGGGCGCACTTGGCACCGCGATCGGTTTCGGTCTGCTGGGCGGCAAGTTTCTGGAAGGCGCCGCGCGCCAGCCGGAGCTGACTCCCGCGCTGCAGGTCAAGATGTTCATCGTTGCGGGCCTGCTCGACGCCGTGGCGATGATCGGGATCGGTTTTGCGTTGTTCTTTACCTTCGCGAATCCGTTCGTCACCGCGCTGCAAGCAGCTGCGAAATAATTGGGTGAGAAAGCATCGTGCCGGCGCGGCTTGTTAGCTTGCGGCGGCCGGAGGCAGTGACGTGAATATAAACCTCACACTCTTCATCCAGATGGCGGTGTTCCTGACTTTGTGGTGGTTCACCGCGAAGTTCGTGTGGCCGATGATCACCGGAGCAATGGACGAGCGCGAAAAGCGCATCGCCACCGGGCTCGCGGCCGCCGACAAGGGGCAGAAGTCGCTGGACGAAGCTAACACCCGGGCGTCGGACATCATCCGCGAGGCGCGCGAGCGCGCGCAGCAGATCGTCGACCAGGCAAGCCGCCGCTCGAACGAGCTCGTCGACGAGGCGAAAAACACCGCCAAGGACGAGGGCGGACGTATCGTGTCGGCCGCCCGTTCCGAAGCCGCAACCGAGTCGAGTCGGGCCCGTGACGCGTTGCGCCGCGAAGTCGGCGGCCTCGTGGTCGTCGGCGCGGCGCGTGTGCTGGGTCGCGAGATCGACGCGAAGACGCACGCGCAGCTGCTCGATCAGCTCGCAGACGAAGTCGGC
>JAYUGT010000122.1:0-4797 GCA_043738315.1 Gammaproteobacteria bacterium | reverse complement strand
ATTGCAATCGCCTCGATCAGAATTCCGGAGCCGGGGTCATCTTACGTCGGGCCGGCGCGTAGAACGGCCCTGCCACCAGACGACAGCGCGCCATCTTGCGGTTCCACTGCAGTTCTTTCTGGTAGTAGATGTCGACCCACAATTCGTCGTCGGCCCGGCCCCAGGGTGTCTCAACCGAGGCAAGGGCAACGCTCGCCTTGACCGCCGGCGACCAGATGTACGACGTCACCACGCCAACGACCTTGTGCCGGCCGTTGTAGACAAAGGCATCTTTGGCCACCTTGTTGCCTTCGACATCCAGCCGCAGCAGGCGATAGCGCGATCCCTCCGCCTGCTCGCGCAGCAGCGCGCCGCGGCCGGTGAAATTCGGCTTGCTGAAATCGACCAGCCACGCGAGATCCAGCTCGAACGGCGAGCGCGTGCGGCCCGGACGCACGGCGCGATCCGCCGGCAGAAAATCGACCCCTGCCTGGATGAAGCCGGCTTCGACGCGGCTCATTTCCAGCGCCAGCGTGCCCATGGGCTTGATGCCCACCGCTCTGCCCGCGTCGAACAACCGGTCCCACAATTCCAGCGCATGAGCGGGTCCGATCCAGAGTTCATAGCCCAGGTCGCCGGTAAATCCGGTACGCGACACCTGCAGCTGCGTTCCCGCGAAGGGGAAACTGCGCATGCCGAAGGGCGTCAGTGTTTCAATGCCGGTCAGGCCCATGCGCTTGAGCGCGGCGCAACTGGTCGGCCCCTGCAGAGCTAACGCCGCGACCTCGGTGGTTTCTTCCTGGATACGGACGTCGAATCCCAGCGCCGAATCCTGCAGCCAGTCGAGCTGACGTTCCTGCGAACACAGCCGATAGACGCCCGCGTCGAGGTGAAAAATCGTGCCATCGTCGATGACCTGCCCCTGGTCATCGCACCACAGGGTGTAACCGACACGGCCCGGCTTGATCTTCGCGACATCGCGCGTCACGAGGCGATTCATGAACGCCAGCGCTTCCGGCCCGTCGATCCGATGCTTGGTCATCGGCGACAGATCGAACACCGTGCAGGCGTTGCGCAGTGCGGTGTATTCCATCGACACGTCGGTATAGGCATCGGCGACCGTGCAATCCTTCCAGCGATGCCACAGGTTGAGCGTGTTAGCCGCCGAGGTGCGCGCATGGAACGGCGTCGGATACACCGCCTGCCGGTAATGCTCACGCGTCATCATGGCGCGGCCTCCTTTGCTAACAACTGCGCCGCGGCCAGACGCCCGGGCGTGCCCAGCACCCCGCCGCCCGGATGCGTACCGGCGCTGCACAGGTACAGGCCAGCAACCGGCGCCTGGTACTGCGCGGCGCCCGGCACCGGGCGCAGCATCAGGTACTGGTCCAGCGCCAGCTCGCCGTGATGCCAGTGACCGCCGGTGATGCCGGCGCGCGCGGCAATATCGGCCGGTGTCAGCAACTCGGCATGCAAAATCGACGCGCGCAGGCCGGGCGCATGGCGCGCCAGCGTCTCGAGACAAGTCTCCAGAAACCGGCTGCGTGCCGCAGGCCAGCCGGCCGCAAGGTTGTGCGGCGCGTACTGCACCACGGCCGACAGCACCTGCTGGCCCGCCGGCGCCATCCCGGCATCGTGGAACGACGGCAGGTGGATCTCCATGACCGGTTGCGGCGAATATTCGCCATATTTCGCCGGATTGAACGCACGCTCGACGTAGTCGGCGTCGGGCGCAATCAGCAAGCGCTCGCCCAGGTCCTGCGTTTTCAGGCCGTGAAATTCCGGCGCGCGCGACAAGGCCAGGTGCAGCTTTGCAGCCGTGCCGGTGGCGCGCAGGTGCTGCACGCGCCGCGCGAATTCGGCTTCGAGATGCCGCGCACCTAACAACCCCAGCAGCGTCTGCTGCGGATCGAGCGCCGACACGACACCGCTGCAGGCGAGCGTTTCGCCGGACGCCAGCCGCACGCCGCTGACCCGCCCCGCCTTGACTTCGAATCCCGCCACCCTTGCCTGGCAACGAATCTCGGCGCCGGCGACCGTGGCGGCGCGCGCCAATGCCGCGGACAGTGAGCCCATGCCGCCCTGTGGCACAAAATAAACCGCGCCGCCCGCGGCGCGGTGCAGGCTGGTGAACACGGTGCCTCCGGACCTGGGTCCGGCCCAGGTACCTAACACCGCATCAAGCGCGAGCGCACCCTTGATGCGTGCGCCGGTGAAATATTCGTTCAGCCAGTCGTCGACGCTCATGGTCGCGATGCGCAGCAACTCGCGCATGTCCTGGCGGCCGAGCCGCCGCACCGCCCATCCCAGCTTCGCGACCGGCAGCGCATCGCGCCAGCCGCCCAGCGCCAGCCGTGGCGGCGGCGCCGCATGCCAGCTGGCTAACACGGCAGCGAACCGGCGCCGCGCTGCGACAAATTCCTGGAAGGCGTCGCGATCAGCGGCGTCGAGACCGGCGCCGCTGAGGCTGTCGCCATCGAACACCAGCGCCTCGGCGGCCGGGTGCAGCGCCACCGAGCGCAGATTCTGCTGCGCATACGCCAGGCCGTGCTGCACCAGGTTCAGATCGCCTGCGACCTGCGCGTCCAGGCCGTATAACAAATGCGCAATCGTAGAGACCCTGAAGCCCGGATGGAATTCATGCGTGGCCGCGCAACCGCCGGCGCGATCGGCGGCCTCGAGCACCAGCACCTGGCGCCCCGCACGCGCAAGATACGCCGCGCACACCAGGCCGTTGTGCCCGCCACCAACGACGACAATGGGCGCGCGCTCAGTCATCGCTCCACCCTTCGGGCACGGCTGCGGGCTGACCCAGATCGAGCAGCACTTCGCGCGCCGCGTTAGCACCGGGCGCCGCCATCACGCCGCCGCCGGGATGCGTCGCCGAACCGCACAGGTACAGCCCGCGCAGCGGCCCGCGATATTGCGCAAATCCCGGGAACGGCCGGTTGAAGAACAACTGGTCGACGGTCAGCTCACCCTGGAAGATGTTGCCCTCGGTGAGCCCGACCTCGTTTTCCAGTTCCTGGGGCGTGCGCACTTCGGCGTGCAGCACCAGCTTGCGGAATCCCGGACTCTGGGTTTCGATCTGGTCGAACACCGTGTCGCGAAAGGCATCGCGATCCGCCTGCGTCCAGTCGCGCCCCTGCACCTTGGGCGGCACGTACTGCACGAACACCGACATGTAATGCTTGCCGGCCGGCGTCATGGTCGGATCGGTCATCGACGGGATCAGCAGGTCAAGATACGGATCGCGCGACCAGCGGCCATCCTTCCAGTCGTCGTAGGCGCGCTCGAAGCGCGCCATGGAATCGAGGAAATGCAGGTCGCCGCAGTGCAGCGGATGATTCCTGCCTAACGCAGGAAATTCCGGCAGGCCATCGAGGGCGATGTTGAGCTTGCCGGAGGAGCCGCGGATCTTGAAATTGCGCGCCTTGGCCACCAGCTCCGGTTGCAGCGACTTCTGATCTAACAAGCCGAGAAAGGTGCGCTTGGGATCGAGATTCGACAGCACCCGATCCGCGAGGATTTCCTCGCCGCTCGCCAGCACCACGCCGGTGACCTGCTTGCCGCGATTCAGCACTTTCTCGACCGGCGCATCGCAGCGGATCTCGCCGCCGAATGACTGCAACGCGCCCGCCAGCGCCGTGCTGACCGCGCCCATGCCGCCGCGCGCATAACCCCAGGCGCCGGCCTGGCCGTCCACGTCGCCCATGTAGTGATGCAGCAGCACATACGCCGTGCCGGGCGAGTGCACGCCTAACGCCGTACCGATGATGCCGCTGCCGGAAAAATTGGCGCGCACCAGGTCCGACTGGTAGTACTCGGCGAGGTAGTCGGCAATGCTCAGCGTGTAGAAACGGATGGTGTCGTAGATGCCCTGCTCGCCGAGGTCGGCAAAGCGCCTGCCGAGATACAAAAGCTCGCGCAGGTCGCGCAGCTTGAGCGAGGTCGGGTCCGGCGGCGTACGCAACAGCAGCGAACGGATGAAGCGGCACTGGCGCATGGTGTCGCGCGAATAGCGCTGCCAGGCATCCGCGTCATGCGCGTTGTGGCGTGCAATTTCGCGGCGTTTGACGTCCTTGTCGACGTAGCCGCCGAGATAGTCGCCATCGCGCGTAAACGTCACCCCGCCGCCATAGGGCACAATCTGCAAACCGTGCCGCGCCAGATCCAGCGCGCGATAGATCTCGGGCCGCAACAGGCTGCAGACGTACGAGCAATTGGAGTAGATCCAGCCCTGGTGCAGTTCACGGCTGACCGCCGCGCCACCGATGTAGGAGTTGCGCTCCAGCACCAGTACCTTGAGTCCGGCGCGCGCCAGGAACGCCGCGCTCGTGAGGCCGTTGTGGCCCGCACCGATGACGATGGCGTCGTAGCGCTGATTTGATTTAGCGCCCGGGCTCACGGCGCCGGCGCTTTCAGGATACGGCCGCCCTGCACGACCACCGGCACCGACTCTAACAAACGGATATCGACCGTCGGATCACCCTGGACCGCAATCAGGTCGGCGTAGTGACCGGGCGCCAGCGAGCCGACGTTGCTTTCCCAGCCCATCGTGCGCGCCGCAGTCGAGGTCGCCGACTGCAGCGCCTCGGTCGGGGTCATGCCGCGCTCAACCATGATGTGAAACTGCCGCGCGTTCAGGCCGTGCGGATAAACGCCGGCGTCGGTGCCGAACGCGAGTCGCACGCCGGCCTTGTGAGCTGCGGTAAATCCCTGTCTTTGTGCTTCGGTTGTTTCAATATTCTTGCGCAGGAATTCTGCCGGCCACTGCTGCCTGCGTCCCTCGGTGTCGATGTAATCGCCGTTGTAGAC
>JAYUGT010000121.1:0-4824 GCA_043738315.1 Gammaproteobacteria bacterium | reverse complement strand
CTGCGAAGCCGTCCTGGCGCACGCGCTTCAGCTGTGTGGCGATTTCTGGGGCTGTTAGGGGTTTCGCATAGGGCGGCAGCGGCATCGAGGGCAGGGTGCGAATCGCTGATGCCTGAATTTCCGCAGGCTGGTACGCCAGGCTGACCATCGCGCTGGCCGACATCGCAAACGACATTTCCGCGCCAGGCCGGTAGCGGATCAGCACGCGCGCCGCTGCAGGATCTGTGGTGAAGCGGGTAATGCAGCGATCGCCATTGGCAGTCGCGATCGCCAGCGGCCAACCGTGATTGCGTGTCCAGTCGATCATCATCGGGATTGCGACGTCGACGACCCTTGCGCCGCCATCGTAGCCGTAAGCCAGTTCACGGACTCGCTGACTGAGCTGATAACGCACACGATTGCCATTGCCGCTGCGCAGCAGATAGCCTTCATCATGCAGGGTCTGCAGAATACGATATGCTGCTGCGCGGGAGATGCTGCAGTCGGCCGCCAGATCGCCTGAAGAGATCAAGAGTCTTGCATTGGTCATTTGCAGCGCGGCAATGCCGTGCCGCAGCGACTTGATATCGTCAGCATCGCGACGTGGTCGATTCGACACAGCGGCGATTTTTTCCACGTATTTGACAACAGAGCCTTCATTCATGCGCAAGTCTCCTGCCACTGCAAAACGCAAGGGCGCTGCGACCGGCGGCGGGCGGCACGAGCATTTGCAGGCACTCACACGCGGTTTGCAGGCGATCGCCCACATGAATCGCGTGGGCGTTAGCACCAATGGGGCGCTGGCGAAGCGCCTCGGGCTGAAATATTCCACTGCGCACCGTATGCTGATGGTGCTCACCGACATGGGCCTGGCGCAGCACGACCCGATCTGCCATCAATTCGCGCTGGCTGGCGGTGTCAGCGCGTTGGCAGCCGGTTTTTGTGACCTGCCGGTCGTCGACGACATTGCCCTGCCACACATGCGCGCATGGACAGAGCGCCACGGCCTGCCACTGCTGCTGGTGACCGATGCGCCACGCGGTCTTGCGGTGCGTGCGGCGACCGACGGGCAGCGACCGATTTTTGCGGAACGCTGCATCACCGGCAGCGTGATTCCAGCGCGTGGCAGCAGCGAAGCGGCGGTACTGAAGGCCTTTGGCGGGGCGCCGGCGTCGACGCTGACACTGCGCGCCGTGCGCCGCCAGGGATTTGCCAAGCGAATACTGAAACCACAAGGTGAGACTCACATCAGTGTTCCCGTTGAGCTGCCGCAGGGGCTCCTCGCCTGCCTGTCGATCCGCTGCTCGATGAGCATCATGGAGAATCCCGGTTCCGTGCAGCGCTGGGCCGTAATGCTGCGCGAGCTCGCGGCGGAAATCGCAACGGTAAGCGCCTAGCCGACCTTTTCGCGACGGATTGTCGCACAGCGGCTGTGGCGCCACCGCCCGGATGCCGGAAAGCGTCCAACCCTGCATCGACAGCAACTGCTGCCTGACTGTACACCTCAAGACTTATCAAAGTCGTCGACGACTCACGATGAAGGTTACGCCGACATGCTGGAATTTGGAGGAAAGACCGTCCTGGTGACGGGGGCGGATGGCGGCATAGGCTCAGAGATCGCCGCGCAATTTGTCGCAACGGGCGCCATGGTGTTCCTAACGGGCATACGCCCTGACAACGGTCGAGAGGTGGCGGCACGGCTTGGCGCCAACGCAGCGTTCCTCGAACTTGACGTCACCCGCGATGAGCAATGGACGAATTCGATCGCCGCTGTCCTTGCCGCTCAAGGACGACTGGATGTACTGATCAACAACGCCGGCTACCTGAAGCCGGGCCTTACGATCGAGAACACCTCGCTCGCGGATTGGCGCCAGCACTACGCCGTCAATGCCGACGGACCATTCCTAGGTTGCAAGCACGCGATCCTCACGATGAAAACCACCGGCGGTGGGGCCATCGTCAATGTTGCCTCGGCGGTTGCGATGCGATTGCATGCTGAATCGCCAGCCTACGGCGCCTCCAAGGCGGCAGCACTTGCCTTGACCAAAATCGCAGCGCTGCACTGCGGCCAGCACAAGTACGGCATCAGGGTAAACGCAGTGCTGCCGGGGCCGGTCGATACGGCGATGATGCGCAGCAACGTGTCTTCGCAGACCGAGTTCGAACGGCTCGAAGCCATGCTGATTCAGAAATATCCGATGGATCGTATTGGCACGCCGACCGACATTGCCAACGCTGTGCTGTTTCTGGCGTCCGACAAGGCGGCTTATGTAAACGGCGCGGCATTTTCTGTAGATGGAGGTCAGTCCGTATGAAAAGCTCAGCTCTGGAAAATGTCAGGCAACCATGGCTCGCGCAGGCGGTCGCGCTGCTGCTCACCGGTGTGCCAGTTCCGGCCGCAGCTGTCGCAGCGGATGCGCCGGCCGGCAGCGGCGCGCCGGTGCGCACGATTACCCATGAGCAGATCGAAGCTCGGTACGCGGACGCGCAGTCCCGGTTTGTCGTGATTGATGATGTACGGCTGCACTACAAAGATGAAGGACGTGGGCCGGTTATTCTGCTGATACACGGCTCGCTCGGCGATCTGGCCGACTGGGACGGCTGGGTAACCGTTCTTTCAAAGCGCTATCGCGTGGTGCGCGTCGACCTGCCGGGATTTGGGCTCAGCGGTGAGATAGCTAACGGCAACTATTCCATCGATCGCAACCTTGCGCTGATTGATGGCCTGATGGACACACTCGGCATCGAGCGCTTCGCGATCGGCGGTGTGTCCTATGGCGGACCGATCGCGTTTCGTTATGCGGCGACTCGAATCGAACGCGTAGCGGCACTCGTAATCATGAATTCGGCCGGGATCGAAAACGGCAAACAGAGGATCGATCCCAGAACGGGCCGGAAGGACTTCTTCAGCAACATGACCAGCAGCGCGCCACTGACGCGGGAATATATCGCTGGCGCTCTGGCGCACGCATTCAGCGATCCGGCACGCATTCCGACTGGGCTTGTCGAACGAAAGCTTGAGATCGCCAATGTCATCGGCCGCGACCGCGAAGGCGCAATCATGATCGGGCAATACGTACGCGGCGATCCGCAGCGTGTGCTGGGGCATGTCCGCGCGCCCACACTGGTGCTGTGGGGCGCGGCGGAGCGTTCTCTGTCGTTAGGTACGGCCGATCTGTTCGTCGCGGCGCTGAAGAATGCGCGTGTCGCGCGTAAGGTTATGCAGCCGCTGGGCGACCATATGATGCATATCGAGTGGCCCGAGCCGACCGCCCAGCAGGTGCTGACATTCCTCAGCTCGCACTACCGCTGAGACTTCGGGCACCACAGGTTCGGCGGAATCCATCGCGTCCTTCGGCGGCAGACCGGCGCAATCGGGGCGCGGGCCGGCGACCCTTGTCGGTGACCAGTTTTGTTAGGAAGTCCGGATAGTCGTCTAGCGCTCGGTCGCGCAGCGCCACCGCATTCAGTGCGGAGGCCTTTGCGCCGAACACTGGAGTTCCCTGGATTTTGCTGCCAGAGGGGGCGGAGCCGACGACGCCGCGGCGCGAGGCTGATGCAGATCTCAACGGATAGGCCAGTGTGTGTGCAGATCGACTTCAATTGCTCGCCGCGTTAGTGCTGTGCCGCGAGGTCAAACTCCACGCTTTCGATGTCGCCTGTGAACCCGAAACGCCCGGAGTAGTCGTCGGTCAGCGGGCTGCCGGTGGAATGGCCAATCGCAGCGCCCTGGTACATGAAAGCACTGCGGGCGAGAAACTACTTCGATGACGTGCGGCACGGGGTCGAGCCTGTCGACTGTGCGCAGACGCAAGACTGCCGCGGCCGTACCGACGCTGCGATAAGCAACCTTTGGGTACGCCCAACAGGATCAAACCCCAGCCGGCGAACCGACCGCCCTGGTTGACGATGAGCCCGGAGCCGCCATCCAGGGCGGCTGAATGCGTACGGCGACTGACCAGGAGCGCCTGCCTGCATTCGGGAAACCCCAATCACAGAATCGCTCGGTACCCCGACCACTGCAGATAGTGACTGCGCGCCTGGATCATTGGCGGTTGCACGGGTGTGAATTGCGCACGCGGCATCGGAAATACGCTGTTGCGCGTCGCCTCTCGACGGAACAGCGCCTTGAGTTCCTCATATTGCGCGGGTAGCTCGATGCCACGTCGCGCGATTGCGAAAAGTCCTCGTTCAGGTTGAACAGCTGCCAGGTCGATTGCCATCGCAGGTCCGGGCCCAAATCCAGAAGGAGCTGATTCGAACACGGTGCATCGGGCGTCGCGGCACTGACCGGAGCAAACCAGGCCAGACTCAGCAGCAATGGCTAGAGAGCACGCATCAACATTCACCGCAGCGAAATTTTGTCCGTCGTCAGATAGCACCGCTGAGCTGAATCTGTCATCCGCCCGGGGGCGCGCTGTTAGCCGCCAGCTTGTCCTGCGTCTTGTGCTCGAAATCGCTGGCATCGTGCCGTTCGTGCAGCTGCTCCGCGGGATCGCCGTAGGTTCGGTTCACCATGCGGCCGCGGCGCACCGCGGGGCGCTGGGCAATGTCCTGGGTCCAGCGCTGGACGTTTGCATAGGTCTGGACCTGCAGGAACTCGCCGGCGTTGTAGACCGCGCCCTGCACCAGCGCGCCATACCAGGGCCACACCGCCATGTCGGCGATGGTGTACTCGCCGCCGGCGAGATACTTTGATTGCGCCAGGCGGCGATCGAGGACATCCAGCTGGCGATTCACTTCCAGCGTAAACCGGTCGATCGCATATTCGATTTTCGTCGGCGCGTAGGCGTAGAAGTGGCCGAAGCCGCCGCCCAGGTAGGGCGCGCTGCCCATCTGCCAGAA
>JAYUGT010000120.1:0-4824 GCA_043738315.1 Gammaproteobacteria bacterium | reverse complement strand
CCGTGGTCGAGTTGCGCAGCCTGACGGAACAGCGCAGGCCGGTCGCGCCGCTCGAGGCGAGCATGGACCAGGTCGACCTGGCATTCGCGCCGGATGTGCTGGTGGTTCCGGTGGGCTCGCGCATCGCCTTCCCTAACAGCGACGTCATCAGTCATCAGGTCTATTCGTTTTCACCGGCCAGGAAATTTCAGCTGCCGCTGTACCGCGGCAAACCCTACCCGCCGGTGCTATTCGACGTGCCGGGCATCGTGACGGTGGGTTGCAACATCCACGACAACATGCTGGGCTACGTGTTCGTGACCGACGCGCCCTACTACGGCCGGACGACCGCAGCGGGCACGTGGTCCATCGCCTCACTGCCAGCGGGCAACTATGCCGTGAGCGTGTGGCATCAGCGACTGCGAAACCTGGCGCGACCCCTGGTGCAGAACGTCAGCGTCTCCCCGGCAGACGCGCACAGCGAATTCTTGTTCCAGATCCGTGAACCCCTGCGCCCGCAGCGCATGACCGCCAGGCGCAGCGCCGAGGACAGCTACTGATGAATCTAACCGACTCCCGACCGCTGCTGCTGTGCGCATTGTTCGCCGCCGCGCCGCTCGCGGCACAACAAGTCGACGTCACGCTCGATGGGCGGCTGGTGACCTCGCACTCGCGCACCTCCTTCCTCGATGGCGGTCTCGGCAAGTTACGCGCCGATGCCGACAGCACCAGCGCGGAACTGGGCCGCCTGCGGTTTGGCATGAGCGGCGCGTTAGGCGAGTCCTTTCACTACGTCCTCGATGCCTCGGCCTGGAGCACACACGACACCAACCCGATCGACATCACCGAGGCTAACATCGAGTGGCGACCCACCCCGAGCAGCGCCTGGCGTTCGCGTGTCAAGGCCGGCGCCTTCTACCCGGCCATCTCGCTGGAACATCGCGGCGCCGGCTGGACTAACAAATATTTCCTGAATAGTTCGGCACTCAACACCTGGATCGGCGAGGAACTGCGCACCATCGGCCTCGAGTACAACCTGGAGTGGCTGGGTGCACAGCGCAATTCCCAGTTTGATTTCGGGTTGACGGCGGCAGCCTTCGGCTGGAACGACCCGGCTGGCGTCGTGGTTGCGTTGCGTGGCTTTGCCTTACATGACCGCCAGACCCCGCTGTTCGGGCGCTTGCGGACCTGGACTCCCGGCGGCGATCGGCAACAGCGCGTGCTGTTCGCCGAAGTCGACAATCGGCCCGGCTACTACGTCGGCGCCCAGGCCAAGTACAGCGACCGGGTCTTGGTGCGGGCCATGCATTACGACAATCGCGCCGACCCTGAATCCTATGATCCCGGCATCGGCGACGGTGGCTGGCTGACCAGGTTCAATAGTGCCGGCATCCGCCTCGAGACCGGCAACGACTGGACCGTGATCGGGCAGTGGCTCTCGGGTTCAACCGGAGTCGGCGAATACACCGCCTCGTCCTGGGATTTCGACACACAGTTCCTGTTGTTAGCCAGGCAGCGCGGCAAGCACCGCTTTGCGGCGCGCTATGACTGGTTTGCGATGACCCAGGTGCGATCCGCTTATCCAGGTCTGCTGGGGCGCGATCGCGGCAATGCGCAGACCGTGTCCTGGACCTATGAGCCGGTACCCCGGCTGGAGTTCACCGCCGAGTATCTGCAGGTCGACAGCAACTACAACTGGCGTCTGTGGCTGGGTGAAGAGCCGCGCGCCCGGGAAAACACGCTGCAAATCGGCGTCCGCTACACCTTCGAGGCATTCCGTCACTGACTTGCGCGAGCTTGCGAGTTTCCGCGTGAGGTTTATTCTTGCGGCCGCATGACGCCCGAACAGCTGGTGACTGAATTTCTGCGCGCCTTCGAAGCGCGCGACCTACGGCGCGCTGAGTCCCTGCTGGCAAGCGGCGCAACCCTGAGTTTTCCGGGCACGCAGGCGCAATTCTCCACGCTCGCCGCAATGGCCGCCTGGGCCGGCGGGCGCTATCAGTCGGTACGCAAGACGATCGCGGCGTTCGATCGCATGGAGTCGGCCTCCGCCGTGGTGCTCTACTGCCGCGGCACGCTCGCCGGGGAGTGGCTGGACGGAACCTCGTTCACAGGCGTTCGCTTCATCGACCGCTTTGAAATCGCGGACGGCCGGATCCTGCGGCAGGACGTCTGGAACGATCTCGCCGAGTTCCGGCCCCGGACGCGATCCTGATCAGGGCAGATTCAAGGCGGCGCGCCGGCCGTTGCGCGGCGGCAGGCAGGTAAAGGTCAGGGGCTCGGCGGCGCGCGCCAGCGCCCGCAGCGCCGTGTCCGTCAGACGCGACCCGTCGCGCATCAGCCAGCTACCGTCGGACTGGAACAGGCCGCTCTGCGTCGCACCATCGATGTTAGCCCGAACCACCAGGTCACAGGCCGGCTGCGGCGTCGTTACCAGGGCCTGGGCCTTGAGCAGGCTCAGCTGGTTTTCGATCGCGGTGGAGGAACCGGTCCGCCAGGTCACCTGCTGACCCACCACCGGCAGCAGGTTGCTGTCCATGGCTAACACAAACTCGATCACCTGGGCACGACTGCGATCCGCCGGCGCCGGAAAGAAGAACACCGGGTCCTGGAAGAAATCATCGAGCGTGTCGACGCTGCCGTCGCTGGAAAAACCGAAGCCGCGGATCTGCTGCCCGGTCCCGGCGCCGGTGCTCAGGCTCGAGCCGAACATGCCGGCTTTCTGATAGACGTTGCGCAACTGCGGCACCTTGAAATTCTCGCTGATGCGCCCGCCTTCGAAAGCCATCAGGCCGGCTGTGCCGAAGCGCCCACTACCCGGATTCAGGCGGTGACAGGCATCGCAGTTACCTAACAACGTGCTCGGCGCGCCGTTGAATATTGCGCGACCGGCCGCCTGCTCGGCGCTGAGGCTGTTGTCGAGTGCGCGCACCGGATTGGGCGGCATGGTCAGCGCCATGGCGAAATCCGTGAACGCCTGCAGCTGCGCCGGATCGAGCGGTGTTTCGCGGCCGACCAGGCCCACGAACGCGGGATTAAATTCCTTGAAAGACGCCTCTTCCAGCGATTCCAGCGCGCCGCGCACGGTCTGGCGATTGGTGCCGGTGCGGTCCCCGCGCCAGTGCATGGGCCCGTTGCCCCCCAGGCCGCGCAGCGTCTGGGTATTCATCGGACCCTTCAGCGGATGAAACTGCGGCGTCGTGCGCGGACTGTTAGCGACATACTGATTGGGATTGGCCTTCATGACGTCGTCCGGATTGCCAAGATCCCAGGACAACTGGTCCATGTCGCCGAAAACATGGCAGCTACCGCAGGAGGTCGAACCGTTGGCCGACGTTAGCTGCGCGTCGTACAGAAACTGCCGCCCGGTCCTGACCGCAGCCGCCTCGGGCGAAAAAAGCGCGGTCGTGTTGAGCACGGTGCGGTTCGCTGTGTCGATGACGCTGACCGCGTGCGCAATGCGCGAGTACACATAGAGCCGCGAGCCCGCGGCGTTGATGGCAAGCCCCGCAGGGCCCGCCGGAACCGCAATGTGGCGCGAGGCGTCGGCTGCGAAAGCGGCCGAGGTCAGCGACGCCACCGGCAACGCCGCAACCTTGCCGGAGCCGAACGCGGCCACGTACAGCGTGTCGCCGGCAGGGCTGAATACCATCGCCGTGGGTTGCGCCAGGCTGCGGGCCTTTTCCGCCGGCGCGATGGCCGCGCCCTGCGGCGTGTTGAAACTGAGGTGCGAATTCAGATGCACCGCATCGACCGCGCCCGTGACCGGGTTCACAACCGTCACGCGGGATTCCGCGATGCGCCCGCGGACCGTCGACCCGCCGCGAATGCCGGGCCCCTCGAAACGCACCTGGTTGATCGCATCGGTATTGCTGACAAAGACCCGACCATCGGCCGGGCTGACCGCGAGATTGAACAGCGTCGTGCCGACCCCGCTCACCTGCGAGCGCACTGCGGGCGTGGCCGCGGCGGCGTCGATGACAAACAAATCATTGTCGGGCAGGCTGAACTTCACTTTGGCGGACCGGTCGGTGCGCACCTCATCGCGCCAGGCGCTGCCGTCGAACTTCACGATCAGGCCGGTGCCCGGCGCCGGGACACCGTCGGCACTGGTCGCAATGCCAGTTTTGTTAGCTCCGATGGCATCACGATGCAACACCGTGGTGCGATTGCCGGACATGAAGGGCGCCGCATACACCGTGCGACCATCTGCGCTGACCGCGAGCGCACGCGGCTTGTCGGCAAACAGCGTGAGGATGGCGAGCGGCCGGCCGTTCAGGGAATCATCCAGTTGCCCGGCGTCAAAAACCCAGACATCGGCGCGGCCGGTGCCGGGCGTGGTCAGCGCTGCGGGCGTAAAGCCGGGGCGCTGCTGACCGCGATTGGCGGCGGTGATGAAAGCGCGTTCACGATTCGCGCCCGCAAACACCACGTCGCGCGGCTCATCGCCGACTAACAGGCTGCGCAGCACGCGCGGCGTGCCCTCGAGGCGCACCACGCTCACAGAGTCGGAGAGATGGTTGACCACCCAGACTTCGTTAGCATTGCGCTCCGCGATGGCCACCGGCTCCAGGCCCACGGCTACCGCGCTCGAGAGCCGCAGCGTGTCGCCCTGCACCGCATAGATTTCCAGGCAATGGGCCGGCGCATTCGCGACGTACAGGCGCTGGCCGTCCGCCGACAAGACCACCGGCCGGACCGGGTCGCTTTCAAAGACCGTAACCGAATCGCTGGCGGCGTCGGCGGTCACCGAATCCGTTGTGCTGCCGCACTGCAGGACCGGCTTTTGCAGAATCGTGCCCTGCGACGCTTCAATGGCGACCGCGGTCAGCGCCGGCGGATTAC
>JAYUGT010000119.1:0-4837 GCA_043738315.1 Gammaproteobacteria bacterium | reverse complement strand
CGTCCCTCAACGCCCTTCTCAAGATCTTTCCCACATTCGTTTTCGGCAACTCGCTCTTGAAGTTGACGTACTTCGGAACCTTGTACCCTGTCAGCTCCGCCCTGCAGTGGGCAATCACGTCCTGTTCTGTTAGGTTGGGGTCCTTCTTCACGATAAAGACCGCGACAACCTCACCGGCGCGCTCATCCGGCTTCGCGACGGCAGCCACTTCGAGAACGCCCGGGTGTTTGGCGATCACACCTTCGATCTCGTTCGGATACACGTTGAATCCGGATACGAGGATCATGTCCTTCTTGCGATCCTCGATGAACACGTAGCCGCGTTCGTCGACGCGGCCGACGTCGCCGGTGCGCAGCCAGCCCTCGGGCAGCATCACCTTCGCGGTTTCATCGGGACGATTCCAGTAGCCCAGCATGACCTGCGGGCCACGCACGCAGATCTCGCCGACGGCATTGATCGGGAGCGCATTGCCGTTGTCGTCGCGAATCGATATTTCCGTTGAACTGATCGGCAGGCCAATGGAATTGTTGAAATCCTCGCCGTGCGGGTTGATGCACGCTGCGGGCGAGGTCTCGGTCAGGCCCCATGCCTGTGTCAGTACGGTGCCGGTCACCTGCTTCCATTTGGCGGCGACGGCGGCCTGCACGGCCATGCCGCCACCTAACGAGCAGCGCAGATGGGAAAAATCGAGCCTGTCGAATCCGGGCGTATTCAGCAACGCGTTGAAAAGGGTATTCACGCCGGACATGTAACTGAAAGGATACCTGGCGAGTTCGGCGACGAAGGCGGGGAAATCCCGCGGATTGGTAATCAGGATATTTTTCCAGCCGGCGCGCGCGAACATCAGGCCGTTCGCGGTGAGCGCGAAGATGTGATACATCGGCAGCGCGGTGATGGCTACGCCGGGCTCGCCGTCGGCGAAAAGCCCATTGATCCACGCGGTGGACTGCAGGATGTTAGCTACCATGTTCCTGTGGGTCAGCATCGCGCCCTTGGAAACGCCGGTGGTGCCGCCGGTGTATTGCAGGAAGGCGATGTCATCCAGGGTCTGCGGCCGGCGCTCGAGGGTCAGTCCGGCGCCTTGCCGGAGGGTGTCCCCAAAGCGCACGGCATGCGGAATATTCCACGCAGGCACGGCCTTGCGTCGATGCCTCACGACGTAGTCGACGATCGTGCCTTTTGGAAAACCTAACATCTCGCCGATGCTGGTGACGATGACATGTTTGACCTTGGTCTGCGGCAAAACGCCCTGCAGTACCGAGGCAAAGTTCTCCAGAACCAGGATGGCGCTGGCACCCGAGTCAGTGAGTTGATGCTCCAGCTCGCGCGGCGTATAGAGCGGATTTACGTTAACGACGGTGAGCCCGGCGCGCAGGATGCCGAACAGCGCAATCGGGTACTGCAGGACGTTAGGCAGCATGATGGCGACGCGGTCGCCCTTCTTGAGACCGGCGTGTTGTTGCAGCCAGGCGCCAAACGCGGCGGAGGATTCGCCCAGTTTGCGATAAGTCAGCGCCTTGCCCATCTGCACGTACGCATCGCGATCGGCATATTTGCTGAGCGGTTCCTCCAGCATGTGCGCCAGCGATTGATATTTCGTCACATCAATCTCGGCAGGGATGCCGGTCGGGTAGGACTTTAACCAGTGCTTTTCCATGGCGCTATTTAGCCGCGCCGGTCAGGGTTTGCGCAACAAAGGCGCAAGCCGGGGCCAGACATTTTTCAGCAGAAGGGGTTGGGCGGCGGCGGTTGGGTGCAGTCCATCCGCCTGGATTAGTGCGGGGTTCAGGGCAACGCCCTCCAAGAAGAACGGCAGCAGCGGCACGCGGTAGGTCTTGGCGAGATCGCTGAACAGGCGCTCAAACGCGGTGGTGTATTTGGGGCCGTAGTTGGGGGGCATTTTCATGCCGAGCAGCAGCACCCGAACGCCGGCGACCCGGCAGGTCTGCAGCATCTGCTCCAGGTTGGCCCGGCTGGTTTCGAGCGGCAGGCCGCGAAGGCCGTCGTTGGCGCCAAGCTCAAGGATAACCAGGACGGGTCGGTGGGTCGCCAGCGCACGCGGCAGGCGGCTCAGCCCACCTGTGGTGGTCTCGCCGCTGACGCTGGCATTGACGACGCGGTACCCGTACCCTTCGGCCCGCAGCCGCTTGTCGAGCAGGCTCACCCATCCGGCACTGGCGTCGATACCGTAGCCTGCGCTGAGGCTGTCCCCAAAGACGAGCAGGGTGCGCTGGCTTGTATTGGCACCGGCGGCCCCCAAAGCCGCTGCAGAGGACAGGATCGCACTCAGGACGAGTAAACGGGCCAGCATGAATCGCAATATCGTTATCAAAACTGAAAACCTCACCAAACAGGTTACCAGCCCCGAAGGGACGTTGACCATTGTCGATGATGTGAACCTCGAGATCGCGGCGGGTGAATCTGTTGCGATCGTTGGCGCCTCCGGCGCGGGCAAGTCGACGCTGCTGGCGCTGCTGGCCGGTCTCGACTCGCCGACCTCGGGCCGCATCTGGCTCGCGGGCTCTGACCTAACAACGTTGGACGAGGACGGCCGCGCGGCCTTGCGGGCGGCGCGGGTTGGCTTTGTGTTCCAGGCGTTCCATCTGGTGCCGTCGCTGACGGCACTGGAAAACGTCATGCTGCCACTCGAACTCGCGGGCGGCGCGAATCCGCGCGTCGAGGCGCTGGATTCGCTGGCGCGCGTCGGTCTAGCCGAACGGGTCGGGCATTATCCCCGGCAACTGTCCGGCGGCGAACAACAGCGTGTGGCGTTAGCTCGCGCCTGCGTCACGCGTCCAGCGGTGCTGTTTGCTGACGAGCCGACCGGCAACCTCGATACGGCGACCGGCGCACGCATCGGTGAGCTGCTGTTTTCCCTGAATGCGAATTCGCAGACCACGGTGCTGCTGGTGACCCATGACCGCAATCTCGCGCAGCGCTGTCGGCGCGTGATCACGATGGACGCCGGACGCGTGATCGCGCCCGCGTTGCCGGGAGCCTGAGCGCGATGCGCGCGTTGCGAATGGCCTTGCGCAGTCTGGCCCGAGAATGGAAATCGGGCGAGCTCGGCGTGCTGCTGTTGGCTCTGTCGGTTGCCGTGGCGGCGCTGACCGGCGTCGGCTTCCTGGTGGATCGCATCGGGCTCGGGGTGGAAGCGCAGGCGAATGAAGTGCTGGCTGCGGACCTGCGCGTGAGTTCACAGGATCCAATACCGGCAGACTGGTTTGGCGAAGCGCAAAAACGCGCTCTGAAGACGGCGCGCGTCACCTCGGTGCTGAGCGTGGTGTTCAATGGCGAGCAGAGCCAGCTCGCGAATCTGCGCGTCGTGACCGACACCTATCCGTTGCGTGGCACGGTCACGCTCGCGTCGGAACCCTTCGGCGTCGCGCGGCCCGCGCAGCGCACGCCGGGTCGCGGCGAAATCTGGCCCGATTCCAAGTTGTTAGCTGCGCTCGGTGGCAGTGTCGGTTCCATGCTGTCGGTCGGTGCGAGCACTTTCAAAGTGTCTGCGGTCCTGATGTCGCGCCCCGATGAGGGCTCGACCTTCGCGGATCTGGCGCCGGCCGCGTTGCTGAATGACGCGGACCTTGCGGCAACCAAGTTATTGCAGCCCGGCAGTCGCGCGAGTTACGCGGCGTTGTTTGCCGGCGAGCGCGATGCGGTGGCGGCGTTCAAGGCCTGGGTCATAGCGCGCAACAACGACTCGGCCCGCGTGCGGGATGTCACGGAGGCGAGCCCGCAGATCCACTCGGCGGTGGACCGGGCCGGGCGATTCCTCAATCTTGCGAGCCTGGTCGCGGTATTGCTGTGCTGCATCGCCGTTGCGATGTCGGCGCGCCGCTACGTGCAGAAGCATCTCGACTCGGTGGCGTTGCTTAAGACGCTGGGCGCATCCCGCGCCTTCACGCTCGCTGTTAGTCTGATCCAGTTGCTGATCGTCGCGCTCGCGGCGACCGTGTTGGGTTCGGCGGCAGGATTCCTGGCGCAGCAGTGGCTGTTGCAGGCGCTCGGCGACCTGCTGAAGGTCGATCTGCCGAACGCCAGCTGGGGTCCGATAGGTGTCGGCCTGCTGGCGTCGGTCGCGGTACTCGCGGGATTCGCTTTCCCACCGCTGTTGCAGCTGTCGCGCGTGCCGGCCATCCGGGTGCTGCGCCGCGACGTTGGTCCGCCACCGCCGCTGCTGTGGCTCGCGTTTGGCCCGGCGGTCCTGTCGGTCGCGGGGCTGATCGCCTGGGTAGTGCGGGACACGCGGCTCTTTATCGGCTTTGTCGTGGGTCTGACGGTGTTTCTGGGCGCACTTGCCCTGGCGGGCTGGCTGCTAGTCAGCCTGGCGGCGCGCATGCGCGGCGCTGTGGGTGTTGCCTGGCGTTACGGCGTTGCGAACCTGAGCCGCCGCCGCGCCGAAAGCGTGGTGCAGATCGCGGCCTTTGGCCTTGGCATGATGGTGCTGCTGTTGTTAGGTCTGGTGCGCTCGGATCTGCTGAGCGACTGGCGTCGTAGCCTGCCGACCAACCTGCCGAATTTCTTTTTCATCAATATTCCGCCCGCGGATCAACAGCCCCTGGAGCGCTTCCTCGAGGACAACGGCGCGCGCGGCACGCGCTTTCTGCCGATGATTCGCGCGCGCTTGGTCGAGGTGAAAGGCCAGCCGGTGGAGCGCCGCGGTGACGGCGCGCAGCCCGCGCAAGCCGGCCAGCGCGCTGCGGCTGGCGCGCGTGGCGGGCCGCGTGTTGGCGGTGGTGGTTTTGCGGATCGCGAACAGAACATCACCTGGACCGCCGAGCTGGGCACCGACAACCGGATTGTCGCGGGCCAGTGGTTTACCGCGGCGGATCGT
>JAYUGT010000118.1:0-12193 GCA_043738315.1 Gammaproteobacteria bacterium | reverse complement strand
TCCGGCCTAACAGGCGTTGCTGCTCCGCGCTGAGCGAGGCCCACGGCACGGACTGGACGGCGGCGCCTTCGGCCTGCGCATGCGCCGCTGGCATGGCTAACAACAATGCCACCAGCGCCGCCAGCAACACGATCCATGGCAGGGAACTGCGGTAACGCGGCAGTGCGCGCAACTGAGGCCTTGATAGCAACGTCTTCATTTTCCTCTGCCCTCCGGCGGATTCGCCGGCGTCTTCGCCCTGGCAACCTTGCCGATGTCGGTATTCTTCAGGAACTCCAGCCAATCCTTGTCCTCGTTCGCGGCATCGATGCTGCCCAGAAATTCGAGCAGATCGAGATCGTCGTCGGCCGGAGGCACGGCTTGCGCCGGCCGCTGCGGCGCTGTGCCGACAGGTTTCGCGCCGGCGGGTTCCGCCGCCCGCAGCTGCTGTGCGGGGGCCGCACAGTACAGCGCGCTGCCTAACAACAATGACATCGCCAGTTTCCATGAGTTGCTCGCCACAGGGCCGGCCTCAGGACCCCTGCGCGGCATTGCCCGCGGAATCCTGCGCCAGCGCCCATTCATAGAACTCCGGATCCTCTTCACTCATCGCAGCCAGGGCGTCGCCATCGGCCAGCAATTCCATGTCTTCCGGAGCTCCCGCTGCAACCGCACCGGCTTCTCCCGGCAGACCCGCGCCCGGCCGGCCGACCCAGAGAACCGTGGTAAGCGTAACGACCGCTGCCATGGCGCCTACGGGTGCTAACACGTTACGGCGGCCGGTCAGGCGCCACCAGCTGCCGGCATGCGCACCGGACGCGTCGAGCTGTTCAAGCGCGCGATAGCGGGCCTGCGTGAGCCGCGATCGCGTCGCGCCATCGAGGCGCGACACGCTCTCTTCCAGCGCCAGACGCGCCCGCCGCTCGAATTCATTGTCGCTTGTCATGACCAGAACTCCCCCAACTGCGCGCGCAGTGTCTGCACCGCGCGAAAATAATGCGTTTTCACGCTGCCCTCGGAACAACCCATCGCCTGGGCTGTCTGCGCGACGTCGAGACCCTCGAGGCTGCGCAGCATGAAAGCCTCACGCTGCCGTCCCGGCAATTCGCGCAGCGCATTTTCCAGCGCACCGATGGCCTCATCCATCTCCAGGCGTTTGACCGGCAGTGGCGCGTGATCCGGCGCCTGTGCTAACAGATCGCTGGATTCGTCGTATTCTTCATCACGGCGCCCGGCCGGCAGAAACGCCATGATTCTGCCACGCACGGTGCGGCGGCGCTGCACGTCGAGTACCTTGTTGTCCAGGATGCGGTAAAAAAGCGGCTTCCATTCGCTGCCGTCGCGATCCGCGTAGCTCTTTACCAGAGCTAACATCGCATCCTGCACCGCATCGAGCGCGTCGTCCTCGTTGCGCAGCGCCAGCTGCGCGACCTTGAACGCCTTGCGTTCGATGCCGGCGAGAAACTGCTCAAGCGCCCGCTTTTTTGCCTGTGTTTCGGTCACAACCGCGTCGCCGCCTGCAGCAGTCATCGTGATATAACCCACATCGAGCGTAACAAAGGCGTTCATGCGAAGTGTAACGACCGCCGCAGGCACCGGTTGACACCCGCTTCAGGAGAATTATTGTCCATATATTTCAATTAGTTACCAGTGTCGAGCGCTGCCAAAAAACACCATAATCCGCCGGCCAGCGTCCCGGCTGCCGACCTGGTTCTCAAAGTCGCGCTGGATACGCCGCTGCGGCGGGTGTTCGACTACCTTCCGCCAGCGGATTCCACAAGCCAGGACTGGCAGCCCGGCCTGCGTCTCAGGGTGCCTTTCGGACGCCACAGCCAGGTCGGTGTGCTGGTGGGCCTGGCCGGGGAATCCGCAGTCCCAAGCGACAAGTTGCGTGCGGCCCTGCAATGCCTTGACCTGGAACCGGTGTTTTCCGCCGATCTGCTCGAGCTGCTGCAGTGGGCATCGGATTACTACCACCACCCGTTAGGTAACGTGTTGTTCGGTGCGCTGCCGGGTTTGGCGCGCGAGGGCGCCCCGCTGCGGCGGCGCATCGAGACCTGGGCGGCGACACCGCCAGGCGCGGACGCGGCGGCGGCGGGTGAACCGAAGCGCGCGCCGAAACAGCGGGCATTGTTAGCACGCCTGGCGGGCGGCGGCGCCAGCGAAAGCGCATTGTCCGCGGAATTCGGCGACTGGCGGCCGCTGGCGCGCGCGTTGCTGAAGCGCGGCTGGATTGCGTCGGCGGAAACGCTGGAGACGCTGCCGGCCGACGCTGCGGCACGCGAGACCGCTGCAATCGCGCCAGGCCCCGAGCTAAGCCCGGAACAGTCGAGCGCCGTCAGCGCAATTAACGCCGCAGCAGACCGTTACCAGAGTTTCCTGCTGCGCGGCATCACCGGCAGCGGCAAGACCGAGGTCTACCTGCATGCCGCCGCCGCAACCCTGGCGCGCGGCCAGCAGTTGCTGATCCTGGTGCCGGAGATCGCCCTGACGCCACAACTGATCGGCCGTTTTGAACAACGCTTCGGCTCAGCACCCACCGTATTTCACTCGGCGCTGACCGACAACGAACGCCTGGCGAGCTGGCGTCGCTGCCTGCTCGGGCAGGCACGCATCGTGTTAGGCACGCGGTCCGCGGTCTTTGCGCCGCTGCCGGCACTGGGCCTGATCGTCATCGATGAAGAGCACGACGCGTCGTTCAAGCAGCAGCAGGGCGGATTCCGCTACTCGGCGCGCGACCTGGCGCTGGTACGCGCGCAGAAGCTCGGCATTCCGATTGTGTTAGGATCCGCGACCCCATCGCTGGAAAGCCTGCAAAATGCAGCCTCCGAGCGTTATCAAACGCTGGAACTGCCGCGCCGCGCCGGCAATGCGCTGCCACCGGTCCTGAAGCTGGTCGACCTGCGCGGCCAGAACCTGCACAACCGCCTCGCGGGCCAGACCGTGGAAGCCATCGACCGCCATCTCAAGAACGATGGCCAGGTGCTGGTGTACCTGAACCGCCGCGGTTATGCCCCAACGCTGGTATGCACGGCCTGCGGCTGGATCGCACCCTGCACGCAATGCGACGCGCGCCTGACCATCCATCGACAGGATGATCGCCTGCGCTGCCATCACTGCGGCGCCGAACGTCCGCTGCTGCACCAATGCCCGCAATGCGGCTACGCGGTGAAGCCGGTCGGCCAGGGTACCGAGCGGGTCGAGGAAACGCTGGCAGAGATGTTTCCCGACGCCCCGCTGGTGCGCCTGGATCGGGACATCGTCCGCAACCAGGAGGATCTAACAAAGGCCTACGCCCAGTTGCGCTCCGGCCACGCCCGGCTGCTGGTCGGTACCCAGATGGTCACCAAGGGGCATGACTTCCCGATGGTCACGCTGGTGGTGGTGCTGAATGCCGACCAGGGCCTGTTCAGCATCGACTACCGCGCGGCGGAAAGGCTGGCGCAGGCCCTGATCCAGGTCGCAGGTCGCGCGGGCCGCGGGTCGCGGCCCGGCGAAGTGCTGATACAGACCGAGCACCCGGAGCACCCGATGCTGCAGAAATTGCTGGCCGAAGGCTACGACGGCTTCGCCGCGGTGGCGCTGGAGGAGCGGCGCGCGGCCCGCTGGCCGCCGTTCCTGCGCCTCGCGGCGCTGCGAGCCTCGGCGACGACCATGCCGTTAGCCATCGACTTCCTGCGCGCCGCCCGCCAGGCCGCCAGCGCCATCCGCGACGGCCACAGCCTGCAGGCTGTTAGCTTGAATGGCCCGGCGCCGGCCAGCATGGCGCGCCGCGCGGACCGCTACCACGCCCAGCTGCTGGCGGAATCGGTGAGTCGCGGCCAGTTGCAGCAGTTCCTGGGCCACTGGGTGCCGCAGGTCGAAGCGCTGCCGGAAGCGCGGCGCGTCCGGTTCGCGCTCGATGTCGATCCGCTGGAATCATTTTGAAATCGCCCCGCATCTCGCCGCCGCCAGACGCCGCGGCTTGCTAAAATCCCGCCACACATGAAGTCTGAACTTGCGCAACTGCTGACTGCGGCAGTGCGCTCCCTGGAAGGTTCCCTGCTGCACGCTCCTGTCGACCCGGGCGTCGTGCAGCTGGAACGGCCGCGCGATGCGAGTCACGGTGATTTTGCGTCCAACGTGGCCCTGCGCCTCGCAAAAGCTGCGGGCCGTAACCCGCGTGAAATCGCGGCCGCGATCATTGCCGCGCTGCCAGCTAACAAATTGATTGCGAAGGCCGAAATCGCCGGCGCCGGCTTCATCAATTTCCACCTGCGCCAGGAAGTGGCGCTGTCCGTGGTCGCCGAGGTGCTGCAGCGCGGCGACCAGTTTGGCCGGGTCGCGATCGGCGAGCAGTCGCGCAAGATCCTGCTGGAGTTCGTATCGGCGAATCCCACCGGCCCTATGCATGTCGGCCATGGCCGGCAGGCCGCCTACGGCGATGCGCTGGGGCGCGTGCTCGAGGCCGCGGGCAACAGGGTTTTTCGCGAGTACTACATCAACGATGCCGGAAGGCAGGTCGACATCCTCGCGGTCAGCGTCTGGATTCGCTACCTCGAAGCCTGCGGCGAAACGCTCGTGTTTCCGGCAAACGGCTATCGCGGCGATTACCTGCTGCCGGTGGCCGCCGGACTGCACGAGCGGCAGGGCCAGGCCCTGCGGCGGCCGGCGGCGGCGGTGCTTGCCGGTCTGCCCGCCGATGCGCCGGCCGGCGACAAGGAAAAATACATCGATGCGCTGATTGCGCGGATGCGCGAATTGTTAGGGTCCGGAAATTTCGAGCTGGTCAAGAATTTCTCGCTCGAGACCATGATGGCCGAGATCCGCGACGACCTGGCGGCCTTCGACGTGCGCTTCGATCGCTGGACCTCGGAGCGCGAGTTCAACGACAGCGGCGCCATCGACGCCGCAATCGAAAGGCTGCGTAACAAGGACCTGCTGTACGAAAAGGACGGCGCACAATGGTTTCGGGCCACCGCCTTTGGCGACGACGAAGACCGGGTGGTGGTGCGCGACAACGGCGTCAAGACCTACTTTGCCGCCGACATTGCCTACCACCTCGCCAAGCGCGAGCGCGGCTTTGATGTGCTGATCGATGTGTTAGGCGCGGACCATCACGGCTATGTCACACGCGTGCGCGGCGGCCTGCAGGCCTTTGGCCATCCGGGCGAATGCCTGGAAGCCTGCCTGATCCAGCTGGTCAGCCTCTATCGCGATGGCGTGAAACTGTCGATGGGCAAACGCGAGGCCAACTTCGTCACCCTGCGGCAATTGCGCGAAGAAGTCGGCAACGACGCCTGCCGCCTGTTCTACCTGATGCGTGGCAACGATCAGCCGCTGGACTTTGACCTGGAGCTGGCGAAGAAGAAATCTGACGAAAATTTCGTGTACTACATCCAATACGCGCATGCGCGGGTTTCAAGCGTTGCGCGCGAGCTCAAGGCGCGCGGCATCGGCTACGACGCGGCCGCAGCTCCCGCGGCCATGGCGGACCCGCCGGCGGCGGTCGCGCTCGGCAACGAGCACGCCCAGGCCCTGCTGACCTTGCTTGCCAGGTACCCGGAACAGATACAAACCGCGGCCGCGAACCGCGCGCCGCATGCCATGGTGCATTTCCTGCGCGAGCTCGCGAACGGGTTGCACAGCTGGTACAACGCGGACCGCTGGCTGGTGGACGACGTCGCGCTGCGCACACCCAGGCTCGCCCTGGCATTCGCGGTACAGCAGGTATTGCGCAACGGCCTGCAACTGTTAGGCGCATCGGCGCCGGATTCGATGTAGCCATTCTATGCGCACCAAACCAATCGGCCGCGACTACAAACGCACACGCCGCAACGGATTTGATTTCAATCGCTGGCGTGACTTCATCTACGGGCTGGCCTGCGGGCTGGCGATTGCGCTGGTGGTCTTCATCGTGCAGCGCCAGTCTTTGCAGAAATCGGCGCCGGCGGCCGCGGCGGGCAGCCGCCCGGTGCCAAGAACCACCGACGGCCGGCCCGCAGGCGAAGACCCGGACGCGGAAGCGCCGCAGCAATTCGATTTCTATGATCGCCTGCCCAACTTCGAAGTGGTCGTGCCCGAGAAAGAGGGCCAGGTGCAACGCGGCCTCGCCGGCGCACCGATCGAGCGGCCGGGCACCTACGTGTTGCAGGCCGGTTCCTATCGCAGTCAGCCGGATGCCGAAAGAATCCGCGCGCAGCTGGCGATCCAGGGTGTGACGGCCACGGTGCAACGGGTTGCCGTCGACGCCGACGTCTGGCATCGGGTTCGCATCGGGCCGTCGTCGGACCTAACAGAGATCAACCGGCTGCGCGAAAAGCTGCGCTCCGCGGACCTCGACGCCATCGTCATTCGCGTCGGCGACTGATTTGACATGTCGCCGATTGGCGTCGGCCGCTCCGCATCGCAGAGAGTCAGATCACAGAAAACCGACGCTCCGTCGCGCAAAGTTAACTGCGCCGCAGCGGCAATTCTTTGCCGCGTACATTCGCCGGCAAGCATGGGCAAACCTGTCGAAAGGCAGGGACGCAAAGCCACCGGTCTGACGAGTACGGCACCAGCCGTAACCCAAGATAGCGGGGTTGCCAGCGACGGACACGGCCACAAGGCGCACATTCCGCTGCTGTTGTCAGGGGCGCGATAGGGGAACTATCGCACTCCGGCAGGTCCCGCTGTCGATCCGGTTGCCGAGCCCAGGCGCTTACGCAGGCTTCCGGGAGACAAGCAATGATCAACAGCAGCAGCTGGACGGCGACGAATCTCAAGGGTTGCGTCAGGGTATTGGTCTTGCTGTTTGCCGCGCCTCTGGTGCTGCAGGCCTGCGGCAGCGATACGCCGGTAGCGGACCCATCCACCGCTGCAGTTTTGGAATCAGCCTCAGGCGACTCGCCAACGATCTTCGACAAGATTGCGACGGCGGTGCGGACAGGCCGCAACACGCGCAACAAGGCGCCAACCATTTCGGGGATACCGGTTACGAAGATCCTGGTGGGTTCGGCCTATGCTTTTGCGCCCAGCGCGGCGGACGTCAATGGCGATCCCCTGACATTCAGCATTGCTAACAAACCGGCCTGGGCCAGTTTCAGCAGCAGCAGCGGCTTGTTGACCGGCACGCCGGCTGCAACTCAGGTCGGCACGACTGCTGGCATCGTCATCAGCGTCAGCGACGGTCGCGCAACGACGCAGCTGCCCGCCTTCAGTATCCAGGTCGACAACCCGGCCGCGCCGCCAACGCCAACGACCTATTCCGTTACCGTCTCCTGGGCGGCGCCGACCACCAATGTTGACGGGACACCGCTGGCTGACCTGTCAGGTTTCAAGCTCTATTACGGGCAATCAGCCCAGGCGCTGGATCGGGTGCTGCAGGTCGGCACGCCTTCGACCACGAGCCAGAGCGTGCAAAATCTGGCCTCCGGCACCTGGTACTTCGGAGTGGCCGCAGTCAACGCCGCCGGGCTGGAAAGCGCGTTGTCGTCACTCGCAACCAAGGCATTCCCCTGACCAGGGGGCAGAGTGCCCGGCGCGACCGCTCAGTCTTCAGTCAGTTTCTTGAAGTCAACGCCGAGCGAGCGCAGCTTGCGGTAAAGATGGGTGCGTTCCATACCCACGCGCTTGGCCAGCAGCCCGACCCGGCCGTTGCATAACAACAATTGCTGCTGCAGGTACGCGCGCTCGAAATGCTCGCGTGCTTCGCGCAAAGGCATCGCCAGCAGGTCCTGCTTGACCAGCGATTCCTGGCCGACACCGGCTGAATGCGCGCCCAATTCACGTTCAATTTCCTCGAGACCGATTTCCTCGGGCCCGCCTGCCAGCAACAACCGATGCACGAAGTTACGCAGCTCGCGCACGTTGTCGGGCCAGGGGTAATTGCGCAGACGGTTCTGGGCCGGGACACTGAAGCGGCGGAAGCCGAGACCTTCGCTGTCGACCAGCCGGTCAACCGTGTGCCGCAGCAACTCGGGTACATCCTCCGCGTACTCGCGCAGGCACGGCACGCGGATCTGCAGGCCGTTCAGCTTGCCCAGCAAATCCCGGCGCAGCGGACCGGTGCCGGCGCGCTCGAGCACCCCGGGCAGAGCGCTCGACAACACCCGCGTTTCGAATGCCGTCTGCGGACCACCGGGGCCGCGCCGGTAAACTCCCGTTTCCAGCACACCTAACAGCGTGCGCTGCGCAGCCGGCGGTAGGTCTTCGATTTCATTGATAAACAGCGTGCCGCCCGCGGCCTGGTCGAGCAGACCACCGCCCCCGTCCGCAGCACCTAACAGGCTGGCCTCGGCTTCTTCATCACGCAGGCTGCTGGCCACCAGCACGACAAACGGCCGTTCGGAGCGGCCGGAGTTTTCGTGCAGGAAGCGCGCGAACGCCTCGCGGCCCGAACCATGCTCGCCCACCAGCAGCACCGGCGCCGCCAGCGGCGCGAGCTGCACCAGTTCGGCACGCAGCTGCTGCATCACCCGGCTGCGACCGACCGGAGCGGCAACCGCGGCGCCGATGACGCGCCCGGCCGAGCGACGCCGCCGGCCTGCGTCCAGGGCGCGCTCGACGGTGCGCAACAGCTTGGCGAGCGACAGCGGCTTCTCGACGAAATCAAAGGCGCCAAGGCGCGTCGCTTCGATCGCCGTCTCGACCGTGCCGTGTCCTGACATCATGACGACCGGCGCACCCTGGGCGAGCGTCGAACTCCATTCGCGCAACAGCGTGATGCCATCGACGTCCGGCATCCAGATGTCTAACAGAACCAGATCGTGCGTGCTGCGGCTGCGGGCCTGACGTGCTTCCGCCGCGTTCGCCGCGGCCTCAACGTCATAGCCTTCTTCGGTGAGGATCTCCTGCACCAGGCCGCGGATATCCACTTCGTCATCGACCACCAGGATCTTCGCGCTGCTCATGCCAGCTCCTTGCGTAATTCATTGCGACGCTCGCGCGCGGCGACCATGCGGCCGGCGTCGAGCAGGGGCAACATCAACCGCAGCTCCGCGCCGCCTCCGGCGCGATTGCCTGCAACGATGTCGCCACCGTGTTCTTCGACGATTTTTCGGACAATCGCCAGGCCCAGACCAGTACCGCGCGGCTTGCTGGTCACGTAGGGATCGAAGGCCCGGTCAAGAATCTCGCGCGTAAACCCTGGGCCGTTGTCGGCAACGACAATTTCGGCAAACTGCGCGCTTTCGCCCTCGATCCTGCGCGTCCGTACCTCGATCCGGCCGGCTGCCGCATGCTCCAGCGCTTCCTGCGAATTTGCTAACAAATTATTGAGTACCTGGCGCACCCGGCCACGATCCGCCTCGATGCTCTCAAGCTTCGGATCGAGGTCGACTTCGATGGTTACCGCACGATTCTGCGGCCGGTAGAGATCGCACACTTCACTGACCAGCTGATTGAGTGAGAACCGGCTCATGCTGACTTCCGGAGCCCGGGCGTATTCGCTGAAGGCATTGACCATGCGCTTCATGGTTTCAACCTGCTGCACGATGGTGCGGGTGGCGCGATCGATCACTTCCGCATCCTGCCCCGTCATCACACCCAGATACCGGCGCCGCATGCGTTCCGCGGACAGTTGAATTGGCGTCAGCGGATTCTTGATTTCGTGCGCCAGCCGCCGCGCGACCTCGCCCCAGGCCGCTTCGCGCTGGGCGGTCAACAGCGCCGTGATGTCGTCGAACACCACGACGTGGCCCGGCAGCGCAGCACTGTCAGCTTCCAGCGCCAGCGGCACGCAGGCGCACATCAGGTGCCGCAGCCCGCCGGGCGCCTGGAAATCGAGTTGTTCGCGGAAATCATTGTGCTTTTCGGCAAGCCGCTTCATCAGCAATTTCACGAATGGCTGCAACAGGCCGCCGTCACCAGCCTGCGAGAGTTCATGCAGCGGCTTGCCGACCATGTCAGCGAGCTTCTGCCCGAGAATGGCGTCAGCCGCCTCATTGGACGTACGCAACACGCCGCCGTGATCAAAGACCATCACGCCGCTCGAGAGACGCGCCAGGATCGCCGCCAGACGGGCGCGTTCGTTTTCCACCGCAATTTGATTTTTTTCCGCCTCTTCCCGCGCACGGCGCAATCGCTTCGTCATGTCGTTGAAGGACTGCACCAGGAAGCCCATTTCGTCGCGCGTGCTGAGCGGCAGGCGGGTGCCCAGATCGCCCTTGGCGACCGCGCGCGTGCCCTCCATCAGGTCCTGGATCGGCTTGAATAACAACTGTGCGGAAAAAATCGCGCCGTAAAGCGCGGCCAGCATCACCGCCAGCAGCACCAGCGTCAGCGTCAGGCGAAATCCGTCCAGCAAGGGCTCGCGCAGCAGATCGATGTTGCCGTACCGGGAATAGGAAGTTTGCACCGCCTCCGCGAGTGCGGCGAGTCTCGGTGGCACTTCATGCACGGCGAGCACGAAGCGTCGATCACTCGCACCGATGGTGTGGCCTAACGGCGCCGCGGTGCGTATCAGATACTGCCCGGGCGCCTGCGGCTCCAGCGACACAAAGGGCTCGCCCCTGTTTACCTGCCGGGTCACTTCCTCGTCCGGCGCCGCTGGCATCGCCATGGTCAGCGCGGCCGTGCTGGCACCCAGTACGCGGCCGCCGGCGTCATACAGCACAATCTCCAGCGCACCGGAATCGCGCCGTTCATCGACCAGGCGCAGCAGCGCGTCGCGATCCGACAGCGTGGACAGGCTGGCCGCGAATCGCTCATTGCGCTCGGCCACCTCGCGCATGCGCAGATCCAGCGCCGAGCGCGACAGCGCCAGCGCATCGGTCAATCCCTGGCGCACTTCGACGCGGAACCAGCTGTCGACGCCGCGGTTCAGGAACTCGAGCGAAAACAGATACACGATCACCAGCGGCAACACGACCAGCGGACCAAACAGCAGCACCGTGCGCCCCGTGAGACGCGCGCCAGGCGCGAACTGCCGGTAGTTTCGCAGCAGCTGCAGGATCTTCCGCGCCAGCAGCGCTGCCAGCACAATCACACCCGCCACGCTGCCGATCAGCACCCACAGCCGCCAGGTATCGAACTGCGCCGAATTGGACGACGTCAGGGCTAACAACACCAGCGCCACAATCCCGACCGTGCTCCACAGCGCGATCTGGATGACCGGGCGATAACGCCTTAGCGAAGCAGTGACCATTCGTACCACTCGCTGGTGCGCTGCCAGTCGTCGGTCCAGAACAGGATGACACGCAGGGCATCGTTCAACTTGCCGCGCCGGACGCTGGCGCGAACCGCAACGCGATAGTTGGCCTCGGCTGTCAGCTGCGGCCTGGTGAGGATCGGCCAGCCCTCGACCTTGCCGAGGTCTTCGAGCGCCGCCTCCACGGTCGCATAGCTGCGCTGTTCTTCCTGGCCCGCTTCCTTGACGATGTAACGGTTGCTAACACTGTGAAACGACAGTTGCCGCCGCAGCGTGAGGTTCACGACATCGTTATCGAACCAGTAGCGCCGTTCGCGAAATACCGCGGCCTGCAGTTCAAAATCGAGCGACGCGCCATCGGCAAGCGCCCGGCGCATGTCGTCACTGAGCGGATACTGCACATCCGCGTGCAACAAAAAGACGTCATCGCTGATATTGATGAACGCCGAGCGCACCTCGAACTGCCCGTCGAGAGCGTCAGCACGCAGGGGCGCAGCCGGGACGATCACGAGCAACGTCCCAAGGCAAATGAACAAGCGGACCAAAAACGGCCGCGTCGTCACCGATCGCAAACCAGTCACGAATGTTGCGCCTTCGCTACTTTGGTCAGTCCAGCATAATAAAAACCGTCGGTTTGTGCTTCGTTTCCAGGCAACAATTGTATGCCGCACTGCAACAACAGAGCGTCTTTGGGCACGGCCCCCAGAATCGCCGGGGCAATTCCAGTTGCCAGCGGCTCGGCGGCCAGAAATGAATGCACAACCGCCTCATTTTCGCGCTTCGACACCGAGCAGGTCGCATACAACAGGCGGCCGCCCGGACGCAGCAATCTGAAGCATTGCTGCAGCAAACGCGTCTGCAGCGCCGCAAAAGCTGCAGCATCGCTGGGCCGGCGCAGCAGCCTGATGTCGGGGTGCCGCCGCATGACCCCTGTGGCCGAACACGGTGCGTCGAGCAATATACGATCGTAGGTTTCGGGCTGGGCCCAGGCTGCATCGGCCGGCAGGGCCACACTCAGATCCGCCTGGATACACCGCGCCTCGCGACCCAGCCGTACGAAATTCTCGCGCATCATTGCCAGCCGCGCACCGTCTATGTCGATGG
>JAYUGT010000117.1:0-12280 GCA_043738315.1 Gammaproteobacteria bacterium | reverse complement strand
CACCATCCGATCGGCTTCGAGCTCCAGCGCCCAGCGCAGGTTGTCCTCGGTTGCCGCAAACGTCTCGAAATAGTTGGTACGGTCGAACGAGGTCGTGCCGTTCGGTCGCGTGCCACGTTCGGTCAGTTCCTTCGGGATGTTAGGGTGCTTGGGCGTGCCCTTGAACAGCATGTGTTCGAGTAAATGCGCCATGCCGGTCTCGCCGTAACTCTCGTGCCGCGAGCCGACCAGGTAAGTGATGTTGACCGTTGCGGTCTGCTTCGACAGGTCCGGAAACAACAGCACCCGCAGGCCGTTGGCGAGGCGATACTCGGTGATTCCCTCGACCGCCGTGACCTTTTGCATCCCCGCCGGCAAAGCGGCGTTGGCCGCCTTTGCCGAAGTACTCAGGGAGAAGACGCTGATCACAGCTAACAAACTGGCGTAGCCAATATTCTTCAACATGATTTACTGCTTTCCTGTCAGGTAACGCGACCGACGGCAATGCGTGCCAGGGCGATGAGGCCCTGCTTATGCGGCGATTCCGGCAGCGCGGCGAGCGCATCGATGGCAAGCCGCGACTCGGCCTGCGCCGCGCCGGCCGTGTAATCAAGCCCACCCGTGGCTTCGATGGCCTGCACGATGTCCTCGAGGCGATCGAGCCCGCCGTGCTCGATGGCCTGTCGAATCAGCGCGCGCTGGCTGTCGGTGCCTTTCTTGAGCGCGTGGATCAAGGGCAGCGTCGGTTTGCCCTCGGCCAGATCATCGCCCAGGTTCTTGCCGCGTTCGACCGGGTTGGACTGGTAGTCGAGTACGTCGTCGATCAGCTGATAGGCGTTGCCCAGATGCTTGCCATAGGACCCGAGCGCAGCCTGTTCTGTTGCACTGCCACCTGCTAACACGGCGGCAACTTCAGCGCCGGCCTCGAACAGCCGCGCGGTCTTGCGATAAATCACCTCGAGATAGCGCTGCTCGGTGGTCGAGGGGTCGCGCGCATTCATCAGTTGCAGCACCTCACCTTCGGCGATGGTGTTAGTTGCGTCCGCCATGATCTCCATTACGCGCTGCACGCCGATCGCAGCCATCATCTGGAAAGCGCGCGAATAGACGAAGTCGCCGACCAGCACGCTGGCCTGGTTACCGAACACTTGGTTTGCGGTGTCGCGGCCACGGCGCTTGGACGAGCCATCGACGACATCGTCGTGCAGCAGCGTCGCGGTGTGGATGAATTCGATGAACGCGGCCGCTTCGCTGACAGCGGCGGCGGTGGAATCGTTCCAGCGGCGGTGGGCGCTGGCCTCATTCGGTGCGCTGACCGCGCGGCCGGCGAGCAGCACCAGCATCGGTCGCAGGCGCTTGCCGCCACCGCCGATGATGTGTTCTGCGACCTGGTCGACCAGCGGCACTACGCTCTTGAGGCGCACGCGGATTATCTGGTCCACGCCGGCCAAATCGCGCTCCAATAGCGTGCGCACATCGGCCAGCGTCATGCGGAGGCCATCGCGGGAGTGGAGTTGTTCGACTTTGGCCATTCTAAGTGCCTGTTTTATTTAAGAAAATTGCCACATTATTCGTGTTTGACCGGTCCGCGCCGGGAACGTAGAATGCGCGGCCCTTCGGACACCCGATCCAGAGTGTCCCGAAGCCATAGATTGTAGCGGTTCAGGAGTGACGTTCCCATGTATGCGGTGATCGCCAACGGCGGCAAGCAATATCGTGTCGAAAAAGGCAGCGTATTGCGTCTTGAAAAGATGACCGCGGAGCCGGGCTCCCAGGTCACGTTTGACCAGGTGTTGCTGGTTGGTTCGGGCGAGGGCGTGAAAGTGGGCAGCCCGCGGATCGCCGGCGCCAGCGTGCACGCGACCGTCGAGCGTCACGGCCAGGGCGACAAGGTCAGTGTCGTCAAGTTCCGCCGCCGCAAGCACTATCTGCGCATGAAAAATCACCGGCAGAAATTCACTGAAGTGAAAATCACCGGCATCGCTGCCGGCTAACGGCGCGCTAACAGACAGGATCAGGCACCATGGCACATAAAAAAGCAGGCGGCAGTACCCGTAACGGCCGCGATTCCCACAGCAAGCGTCTGGGCGTGAAAGCCTTCGGCGGCGAGCAGGTCAAGGCCGGCAACATCATCATTCGCCAGCGCGGTACGCAGTACAGCCCGGGCGCCAATGTCGGCATCGGCACGGATCACACGCTGTTTGCCCTCAAGAACGGCAAAGTCGAATTCAAGAAGCGTGGCGCTGCCGGCAAGACCTTTGTTGAGGTTGCCGCGGACTGAGAGAACGCGTCTTTAGAACGCCTTCTTGCACCTGTCTAAACCCCGGTCCCCCGGGGTTTATTTTTTGCGCGCGATTTTTTGTACACGGCAGTTTTGGCATAAACTGGTTCGCTGGAGTGAGCTGATCGCATGAAATTCGTCGACGAAGCGCGCATGACCGTCAAGGCCGGCAACGGCGGCCGGGGCTGCCTGAGCTTTCGCCGCGAGAAGTCCGCGCCTTTTGGTGGCCCGGATGGCGGCGACGGCGGGCTGGGCGGCGACGTCTGGCTGCAGGCCGCGGAAGGCATCAATACACTCGCTGATTTTCGCATCGAGCGCACCTACAAGGCGCAGAACGGCCAGCCTGGCTCCGGCAACGACTGCACCGGGCGCGGCGGTGACGATCTCGTGGTCCTGGTGCCGGCGGGCACGATCGTCAAGGATCGCGACACGCAGGAAGTGTTAGGTGACATGACTCACGCCGGGGAGCGGCTCAAGGTCGCGCAGGGCGGCAAGGGCGGCTGGGGCAACGCCAAGTTCAAGTCGAGCACCAATCGGACCCCGCGGCAGTTCGGCCCCGGCCTGCCGGGCGAAGCGCGCAACCTCGACCTGGAACTCAAGGTCATCGCCGACGTTGGTTTGTTAGGTCTGCCGAACGCCGGCAAGTCGACGCTGATCAGCGTGCTGTCATCGGCGCGGCCCAAGGTCGCGGATTACCCGTTCACGACACTCTATCCGAACCTCGGCGTGGTTTACTGCGGCCAGCACCGCAGCTTTGTCATGGCGGATATCCCGGGACTGATCGAGGGCGCGGCCGAGGGCGCAGGTCTCGGCATCCGCTTTTTGAAGCATTTGCAGCGCACCCGCGTGCTGCTGCATCTGATCGATATCGCGCCGCCGGATCCGGACGCGGATCCGGTCAAGGATGCGCGCGCCATCGTCAGGGAACTGAAGAAATTCTCGGCGGACCTGGTGGAAAAACCGCGCTGGCTGGTGCTGACCAAGAGCGATCTGATGCCGCCGGATGAGGCGGCGGCCAGGGCCAGGGACATCGTGCGCCGCCTGCGTTTCAAGGGGCCGCATTTCCTGATTTCGGCGGTGACGCGCAGCGGCACCAGCGAACTCGCGGAAAAAGTGATGACTTTCATCGAAAGCATGAACGACACCGCGGCCAGTGAAAAAGCCGCCAGTGACAAGACGGCGGCTGGTGGTGACGCGTAATCCCAAGGTCAGGCGCCGCATTGCGGCCGGCAAGCTAACACTGCGGATTCGCGACCTGCGTAATCTCGGCCCGCGCACCGAAACCATGCTCGCCAAAGTGGGCATACATTCAGTGGCGAACCTGCGCCGCATCGGCGGCCTGGAGGCTTACTGGCGATTGCGCCGGGCTAACGTGACCCAATCCCTGAACGCCCTGTGGGCGCTGATCGGCGCGCTGGAGCCCTGGCCCGAAGGCCGCCACTGGCGGCAGGTGTCGAGTGGCGCCGAGCGCCTCGCGCTGCTGCTCAGCATCGAATCGCGCGAACAGGCCCGCGACCAGGTGCTGACCGCTGCGGGACGCAAAGGCCCGGCGAGCCGGCGCAAGACCACCGGCCGCAAGAAAAGCCCTGCGCCGCGCGGTAAACGCGGCAGCGAGCTGCTCGACCCGATGGGAATGCTGCTGCCGGAACGCTCCGGCAGCTAACAGTCTTAGGCCATGGCCTTGAGGCGCTTGGCCAGGCGGCTTTGATGACGCGCAGCCTTGTTGCGATGCACGAGGCGCTTGTTCACCAGCGAGGACACGGCGGCCGATGCGGCCCGGTAACCCGCCTTGGCTTCGTCTTTCTTGCCGCTGGCAATCGCGGCGGCAGCATCCACCAGGGCGCTACGCGCCTTGGAGCGCGACGCGACGTTGCGGGCGCGATGTTTTTCGGCCTGCCGTGCGGCTTTGGCAGCTGACTTGGTATTGGCCACAGGAACTCCCGTAAAAAGGCCGCGTAGTTTGCGGATGGCCTGTCGCGATGTCAAATGCAGGCTTTTTCCTTACACTGGCACGATGAGCGGCAGCGTTTTACGTAAAACCTCGATAGTTGGCATCACCACGCTGTTGTCGCGGGTTACCGGCCTGGTACGCGATACCGCCTATGCGCATGCCTTTGGCGCCGGCTCGATGATGGACGCCTTCCTGATCGCCTACAAAATCCCCAATTTCCTGCGCCGCCTGTTCGCGGAAGGGGCATTTTCCCAGTCCTTCGTGCCGGTGATTTCCGAATACCGGGTCAAGCGCCCGGACGATGTGCGCGAACTCGTGAGCGGTGTCGCCGGGACGCTGGGAGCGCTGCTCCTGGTGATCACCGTGTTAGGCGTGGTGATCGCGCCGCTGATCATCTTTGCGTTTGCGCCGGGTTTTTCGCAGCAGCAGGGCAAGTTCGACATGGCGGTCGAGATGCTGCGCTGGACGTTCCCCTACGTCTTTTTCATCTCGCTGACCGCACTGTTCAGCGGCGTGCTGAACAGCTACGGGCGCTTTGCGGTGCCGGCATTCACGCAGGTCATCATGAACGTGGTGATGATCGTGACGACACTGTGGATTGCGGCCGATGCGAGCAATCCCGGCCTGGTGCTTGCGATCGGCGTCTTTGTCAGCGGCGCCCTGCAGGTGTTGTTCCAGCTGCCATCGGTGGCCCGGCTACATCTTCTCGCCTGGCCGCGCTGGCGACCCGCGATGGACGGGGTGCGGCGCATCGGCAAGCTGATGATTCCAGGCATTTTCGGCTCCTCGATGGCGCAGGTGAACCTGCTGCTCGAGTCCGTGATCGCCTCGTTCCTGGTCAACGGCAGCATCGCCTGGCTGTATTACGCCGATCGCATCATGGAGTTTCAGCTCGGCGTGTTCAGCATCGCGCTGGCGACCGTGATCCTGCCGGCGCTGTCGTCGCACCATGCGGCCGAGGATCGCGAGAAATTTTCGCAGACACTCGATTGGGCCCTGCGCCTGGTCGTCGTGTTAGTCGTTCCGGCGGCGGTGGCGCTGCTGACGCTGGCGGGGCCGTTAGCGGCGACGATATTCGGCTACGGCCGCATGGCGCGGATGGATGACATCCACATGACCAGTTACGCGCTGATGGCCTATTCCTCGGGCCTGATCGGCTTCAGCCTGGTGAAGGTGCTGGCGCCCGGCTATTTCGCGCGTCAGCAAACCGCGCGCCCGGTGCGTATCGGCCTGATTGCCCTGGCTGTGGGCATGGCGATCAATGTGCTGGTGGTGCTGCCGTCGCGGTACCTGGGTTTTCCGGTTCCGCACGTTCTGCTGGCCCTGTCCACCTGTTTCTCGGCGGCCGTCAATGCCACGCTGCTGTGGCGGGGCCTGGCCCGGGAAGGCGTCTGGCACCAGACCGCGGGCTGGGGGCGGCTGCTGACGCAGGTGCTTACCGCCAGCGCGCTGATGGCCGCGCTGCTGCTCTGGCAGGCCTTTCCGCTGGATGGCTGGCTGTCGCTCGGCGTCTGGCCCCGGGTGGCCCGGCTCGGGGCCTGTGTCGTGGCCGGCGCGAGCCTTTATTTCGCGGTTTTGTGGCTGATGGGCATGCGCGTCCGGCAGTGGCGACATTCGGCCTGAGGCGCCCCGACCCGGTAGAATGCCGGGCTTCATGGAATTCGTCAGAGGCCTGGTCAATTTACGCCCCCACCAGCGTGGCAGCGTGCTAACAATCGGCTCGTTTGATGGCCTGCATCTCGGTCACCAGGCGTTGATCCGGCGCGCCATGGCGCTGGCGGCGCGGGCCGCGCGCGTGAGCATGGTGCTGACGTTTGAGCCGATGCCGCGCGACGTGCTGGCGCCGGCCTCGGCGCCGGCGCGGCTGACCAATTTTCGGGAGCGCTGGCGGCTGATCGAGTCCCTGGGCGTCGACATTTGCACGGTGCTGCATTTCAATGAGCGCCTCCGCGCACTGTCCGGCGCGCAGTTCCTGGATTTGCTGATGCGCGAGTTCCAGGTGCATGCCATTGTGGTCGGGCACGACTTTCGCTTCGGGCGCGGCGGCGAGATGAGCGCGACCATGCTGGAGACGGCCTGCCAGCCGCTGGGCGTGACGGTCGACATCGTGCCGCCGGTGCTTCTGGGTGCGGAGCGCATCAGTTCGACGACGGTGCGCGATGCCTTGCGGGCCGGCGAGTTTCGGCATGCCGCGGCGCTGCTGGGGCGGCCGTACCGGATGCGCGGGCGGGTCGTGAATGGTCAGCGCCTGGGCCGGACGCTGGGATTTCCGACCGCCAACCTGCGTTTGCGCCGTCGCCGCAGCCCGCTGACCGGGATTTTTGCGGTCTGGGTGTTAGGTGTGGGGCCGAAGCCGCTGGCGGGCGTCGCGAGTCTCGGCACGCGGCCCACGGTGGGCGGTGGCGAGTTGCTGCTGGAAACCCACATCATGGACTTCGATGGCGAGCTGTACGGCCGCGAACTAGAAATCGAATTTGTCGCGCGGCTGCGCGATGAATTGCATTTTGCGTCGCTGGATGAGCTCGTGGTGCAGATGCGGCGCGATACGGCCGAAGCCCGGGAAATCCTGGCGGCCTGATTTGTTAGCGGGATGTTAGAAAAAGGATCAGATTTTGGCGGACTATAAACACACCATCAATCTGCCGCAGACCGGCTTTCCCATGAAAGCGGATCTCGCGCAGCGCGAGCCGCGGCAGGTTGCGAAGTGGGCCAGTGAGCGCGTCTACGACCGCCTGCGCGAACACGCGCGCGGCCGGCCGCGTTTCGTGCTGCACGACGGACCACCGTACGCCAATGGTGCGATTCATATCGGCCATGCGGTCAACAAGGTGCTGAAGGACATCATCGTCAAGGCACGCTCACTGGATGGCTTTGACGCGCCTTACATCCCGGGCTGGGATTGTCATGGCCTGCCGATCGAACACGCCGTCGAAAAGAAAGTGGGCCGTCCCGGCGGCAAGCTCGATGCGAAAGCATTTCGCGCGGCTTGCCGCGCCTTCGCCCAGGAGCAGGTTACACAGCAGAAAGCGGACTTCCAGCGTCTTGGCGTGTTAGGCGACTGGGAGCGGCCTTACCTCACGATGTCGCCGGGCTACGAGGCCGCGCAACTGCGGGGCTTCGCCCGCGTCGTGGCCAACGGGCATTTGTACAAGGGTGCGAAGCCGGTGCACTGGTGTCTCGACTGTCGCTCGGCATTGGCGGAGGCGGAAGTCGAATACGAAGACCGCACCTCGCCTGCGATCGACGTGGCGTTCGCGGTGATCGATCGCGGCGATTTTGCGCGCCGCGCCGGTCTCGGGTCGCTCGCCCAGGATCTTGGCCCGGTATTTTTTGTGATCTGGACTACCACGCCCTGGACGCTGCCAGCCAACGAGGCGGTCGCGCTGGGCGCGGAATTTGACTACAGTGTACTTGCGGTCAAGCGTCCTGATGGTTCAGCCGCCGTGTTGGTGCTGGCGCGCGACCTGGCTGGCGCCTGTCTCAAGCGCTACGGGATCGAGGACGCCCGCGAGCTGACAACCATCAAGGGCGCGCCGTTCGAGCTGCTGCAGCTGCAGCATCCCTTCCTGGCCAAGGCGGTGCCGGTGATCCTCGGCGGGCATGTGACGCTCGAGACCGGCACGGGCGCGGTGCACACCGCGCCGGCGCATGGCCAGGAGGACTTCGTGATCGGGCGGCATTACGGGCTGCCGGTCAGGAACCCGGTCGGTGGTGACGGCCGGTTCCTGCCGGATACGCCGCTGTTTGCCGGTCTCAAGGTGGATGATGCTAACAAAGTGATCATCGAGACGCTGGAGCAGGCCGCGCGGCTGCTGCGGCAAATGCCTTACCAGCACAGCTATCCGCACTGCTGGCGCCACAAGACGCCGGTGATTTTTCGCGCGACGCCGCAGTGGTTCATCTCGATGGAGCAGAACGGCCTGCGCGCCGGGGCGTTGCGCGACATCCCGAAGGTTGAATGGACTCCCAAATGGGGGCAGCCGCGCATCACCGGCATGATCGAAAACCGTCCCGACTGGTGTATTTCCCGGCAGCGCACCTGGGGCGTCCCGATTCCCTTGTTCGTGGCGAAGACCACCGGCGAGCTGCATCCGCGCACGCAGGAGCTGATCGCCCAGGTCGCTGACCGGGTCGCGCAGCACGGCATCGATGCCTGGTTCGATCTCGATCCGGCTGAGTTGTTAGGCACCGAGACCGCGGACTATGACAAGGTTTCTGACGTCATGGACGTCTGGGCCGATTCCGGCCTGTCGTTCTTCTGTGTTGGCAGCGAACGCCCGGAGATCCAGGCGCCGGTGGACCTTTATCTCGAAGGCTCGGACCAGCATCGCGGCTGGTTCCACTCGTCGCTGCTGATGTCCGAAGCGCTGGATAACCGCGCGCCTTACAAGGGCGTGCTGACCCACGGCTTCACGGTCGATGACAAGGGCCGCAAGATGTCGAAGTCGCTCGGCAATACGATCCTGCCGCAGAAGGTGATGCAGAGCCTGGGCGCCGATGTCTTGCGCCTGTGGGTGGCCTCCACCGACTACGCCAATGAAATCAGCGTCTCGGAGGAAATCCTCAAGCGCATGGCGGATTCCTACCGCCGCATCCGCAATACGCTGCGCTTTCTGTTAGGCAGCCTGGAGGGCTTCGATCCAGCGCGCGACGTGGTGCCGGCAGAGCACCTGGTCGCGCTGGATGCCTGGATCGTCGGCCGTGCCGCGGCCCTGCAGGCGGAAATTGTCGACGCGTATCGGCGCTACGAATTTCACCTGATCTACCAGAAAATTCATAACTTCTGCGTAGTCGACCTGGGCAGCCTGTATCTCGATGTGATCAAGGATCGCCTGTACACGGCGAAACGCGAGGGCGAGCCCCGACGCTCGGCACAGACCGCCTGCTGGCACATGGCCGAGGCGATGGTGCGCTGGCTCGCGCCCATCCTGTCGTTCACCGCTGATGAAGCCTGGGGCTACCTGCCGGGCCAGCGCTCGCCATCGGTGTTTTTCGAAACCTGGCACACCCTGCCGGCGCTCCCGGCGAGCACCATCGACTGGGACTTTTTGTTAGCGCTGCGGGCCGATATCGCCAAGGAACTGGAGCGCCTGCGCGTGGCCGGCAGCATCGGGTCCTCGCTGAACGCCGAGGTCGACATCTACTGCGACGCTGGCACCGAAGCGCGGCTGCGCGCACTCGGCGACGAACTGCGCTTCCTGTTGATCGTATCCGCAGCGCGGGTCCACGGCGCCGCCACGCCCGTGCCCGCCGACGCACTGGCCGCCTCGGTGGAGGGTGTCAAGTTGCGGGCCGCAGCCTCGGGCGCGATCAAGTGCGTGCGCTGCTGGCACCAGCGCGAGGACATCGGCCAGACGCCAGAGCATCCCGAGTTGTGCAGCCGCTGCGTCGTGAATATCGCGGGCGCCGGGGAGCAACGCCGCTATGCCTGAGGTCAGCGGTTTGCGCCTGTTAGCGCTGAGTGCCGGCATCGTCGCCGCGGATCAGGCCAGCAAGGCCTGGATCATCAACAATTATGCTTTGTACGAGCCGCACCCGGTGCTGCCTGTCCTCGACATCACGCGGCTGCATAACCCGGGCGCGGCCTTCAGTTTTCTGGCGGGCGCCGGTGGCTGGCAACGCTGGCTGTTCACGGTGCTGGCAGTCGTGGTCAGCGGCGCCATCATTCACTGGCTGCGGTCGCTGGACGGCGTGCGGCAAAAGCTGCTCGCGACCGGCCTGGCCCTGGTGTTGGGTGGTGCGCTCGGCAATGTCATCGATCGCATCCGCTTCGGTTACGTCATCGACTTTATTCACGCGCACTGGAACCAGGCATATTTTCCGGCATTCAATGTCGCGGACTCCGCGATCAGCATCGGCGCCGCCCTGATCATCCTCGATGCACTGCTCGACTGGCGGCGCAGCCGGCAGGGCGCGGCACCGTGAAGATCCTGCTCGCCAATCCACGTGGGTTCTGCGCTGGCGTTGACCGGGCGATCGATATCGTCGAGCGCGCCATTGCGCTGTTTGGTGCGCCGATCTACGTGCGCCATGAGGTGGTCCACAACCGCCATGTGGTCGAGCGCCTGCGCAACCTGGGCGCGGTGTTCGTCGAAGAGTTGGCAGAAATTCCGGACGCCGCGACGGTGATCTTCTCCGCGCACGGCGTCGCTCGCGCGGTCGAGGACGAAGCTAACAAACGTGGCCTGCAGGTGTTCGATGCGACCTGTCCGCTGGTGACCAAGGTCCACATGGAGGTGCAGAAATACGCGCGCGAGGCTCGTGAAGTGATCCTGATCGGCCACGAAGGCCACCCGGAGGTGGAGGGTACGATGGGCCGCTTCGATGCGTCGTTCGGCGGCCGGATATACCTGGTCGAGGATGTGCGCGATGCGGAAAAACTGGTGGTGCAGGATCCGCAGCGGCTCGCTTTCGTCACCCAGACCACGTTATCGGTAGACGATACGGCCGCCATCGTCGAGGCGTTGAAGCGGCGTTTCCCGGATCTCGCCAGCCCGCGGCGCGAAGACATCTGTTATGCGACGCAGAATCGCCAGGATGCGGTCAAGGAGTTGTTAGCCAGCTGCGATGTGCTGCTGGTGGTCGGCTCCCAGGCCAGCTCAAATTCGAATCGGCTGGTGGAGCTTGGTGAGCGCGCCGGCAAGCCCGCGTATCTTGTTGATGATGCGAGCCATCTGCGGCGCGAGTGGTTTCATGCCACGAGCGTCGTCGGCCTGACCGCGGGAGCGTCCGCGCCGGAAGTGCTGGTGCGGCAGGTGGTTGATCAGCTGCGTAGCTGGGGCGCGGAGCTGCCCGCCGAGCTGGCGGGACGCGAGGAGCACGTGGTATTCAGCCTGCCCCGGGCGCTGCGCAAATCGCAGTCCATCTAACAAAGCCGCGAGCCCGAGCCTGGCTAGCGCCAGCACTCGCGGGTGGTGTCGCGGCCGTTCACGTCGCTCGCAGTCTTGAGGCCGTTGTGGTCCACGGTGAAGGAACTGCACTTGTCGTCATCGCGCTGACCGCCGCCCGCCCTTGGACTGGCCACTATCCGATATCCGGACCCTTCCTCCAGCAGTTCCGCCCGCAGGTCATAGTACCCGGAAGCGGTGATGGCGGGAATGCCGAGTCCAGCCGGCGGCGCGGCTGTGAGGTCCGCGGCGTAGATATTGTTCTGCGCGAAAGACTTCTCCTCGGCTGCCTGCACCCGCAACAGCGTGGCCGTGGCTTCGGTGCGCTGCGCGCGCAGCACGTAGCTGCGATAGGTCGGCACGGCAATCGAGCTCAGAATGCCGATGATGACAATCACCATTAGCAATTCGACCAGCGTTACGCCGCGATTCCTGCAAACAGATTTCATGGAGCAGCCCCTGTTTTTGTTATTCACTGCGATCGGACGTTGAGCGTTGCCAGAAGGTGCGCACCACGCCGCCCAGATTCACGCACTTGGACAGCACCTCGACACCCACGGCGCAAAGACTTCGGCGGCCGAGTTCGTCGCCATTGTTTCCCGGATTGTCATCATTGCGTGACTCGACCACCAAGGTGACTTCTCCCGCGATCCCGCGCGTGGCCAGATCCTGGAACAGATCGCCGTCGTCCAACCGCCGGTTGTCATTCAGGTCCAATGCCGGCGCGGCATTGTCGACCTTGAGCGCATAAACCCGATTGCGGCCGTTAGCTGGCAGGCAGGGATCAAGATCCGCAGCTCGTTCGGGCTGATAGGTGGTGAAGAGCACCGTGCCATTGATTGTCACCGCGTCGGCCAGAACTTTCTCGCCGACCCAGCCGCCATTGCGGCGTAACTCCAGTTTCCAGCCTGCCGAGTTCCGCGGTAGGACTGTATTGCCGAGTTCCGCGGTAACATCCGTCAACTGCCCATCGGTGACCGGTGCCAGGTTGTTGTATTCCAGCTGGGTCAATTTGCCGAACGGGTTCTTGTCGCGCAGGGCATAGAAGCGATCACGCGTCTGGGATTCGAGCGGATGGCCGCGGTAACCGGATCCGATGGAGATGTTGTAATACGGATCTGCCGCGCGACGCTGGATCAGGGCGACATCTGGCGCGTTGTAAAAGCGGCGGTTGCTCGATAA
>JAYUGT010000116.1:0-12315 GCA_043738315.1 Gammaproteobacteria bacterium | reverse complement strand
CTTGTTAGCGCGTCCCAGCCACCACGCGTTGACCGCCCACAGGGCCGCAACTCCCGCACCCATGAAGGCCGCGCCGGCGGCGGTCAGGCCTGCGGACTCCAGCGCACTGCGCAGTTGCGCGACCAGCGCATCGGCGCCGCGATAGACCGGCACGTCGATGGTGTTCTTGGCTTTGTATTTTGATTCAGTATCGACACGACTGAACAGCATCTCGCGACCGGGCCGCAGGAAGGCGTACTCGCCCCAGCGGCGCCCAACCATGGCGACGATGAGCACCCAGAAGCCTCCGGTTGCGCCGAGTATCGTGAACATGATCACCATGGCGATCGGCACGCTCATCAGCAGCTTGCCGAGCCCGAAGCGGGTCGCAATGCGACCGGTCAGCAGCACTTGCGAAAATATCGTCAGGGTCTGCACGACATAGTCCAGGCGCGCAAAAATCTGCGTGCGGTCGGCAAGATCGGCATAGCGTTCTTCGACCAGCCGCAGCTGTTCAAAGTACAGAATCGTGTTGACGGCGGACACGAACACCACGAACAGCGCGATGCCCAGCAGGTAGGGTGAGCGCAGCACCAGTGAAAAACCGGCGAACGGGTTGCCGCCGAGCCCGCGTTCGTTAGCACCCGTCGCCTGACCGCCGTGCGCGGCGCGCGGATGCCAGATACGCATCAGCCAAGCCTGGCAAGCGATCGCGACCAGAAACAGGGTTGCCGCAATCATCAGCACGCCGGACGTGCCAATGCGGTCGACCGTCAGGTCCGTGAGCAGCGGGCCGACCAGCGCGCCCGCGGTGCCGCCGGCGGCAATGACACCGAACAGCCGCTTGGATTGACCCGAATCAAACAGCTCCAGCAGGAAGCTCCAGAACACCGACACCAGCATGAGGTTCAGCACGCTGATGTAGACGTAGAAAATCTGGCCCGCCAGCGCGTTGCGCGGATCGGCCCGAAACACGGCCGCAAACGCCAGCAGCGACAGGCTGACAAACCCGTAGATGCTGGGCAGCAGGACCGAGCGGCGAACCCAGGCAACCAGCGCGCCATAGGCCGGCACGATCGCGACCGACACGACCGCGGTAATGACCCAAAGGTCGCTGACCGTCTTGCGACCGAGCACGGTACCGATGGTCTCGCGTATCGGCCGCACCGCGAAATATCCGCCCAGCACGCAAAAGAACAGCAGCAGCGCGGCGCCGACCGCGCGGGTCTCATCTTCGCGGACCGACCCGATGCGTTGCAGCAGCCGCGACATCAGGTCGCTGCCCGGTGGTTTCGGTGCGTTCATGGCGCTATGGCGGCTGGGAGCAGGAACTCGTGCTGTCGGCGCATAATAGTGACTCGCGGGTGACGCTGGAGTATGGCAATTTACCTCAGTTGCACACGATTCGCGCCCAGGTAATTGCTCTGAGCGGCACATATGGACTGAAAAGGCAGGGTGTCCCAGAGACTGTGCCTGCCAAGCCTGGCAATCCCAGCTCCGCCAGCCGCACCTGCCCGCGGCCTGCTGCGTACAGGCGACATGGCGAGCATGGATGCGGATAGCGATGTGCGTATTATCGATCGCGGGCGGGATATGATTAACGACTTGGGATTCAAGGTTGGCCAGATAAAATCGAGGTGGTCGTGACCGTGCACGTCGAAGTGCGCGACGTGTTACTCACGACCAACGCGGGCAAGATCCTGCGGCGGGCCTTGCTCGAAGAGCCACATCGTTAGCTCGCGCATCGCGACTGGTCCGCCAACTGCTCATCAGGAGGGCTTCATGATTCGTTCAACCCGACCTTCAGTGCTGGCGCTGCTCGCCATCGCGGCACTCGCGCTCAATGCCTGTGGCGTCAACCCCGTTACCGGCAAGAAAGAAGTGCAGTTCATCTCGCAGGAAGGCGAGATTCAGATTGGCCAGCAGAATTACGCGCCATCACGCCAGAGCCAGGGCGGCGATTTCGTGCTGCTGCCCGAGCTGACAGCCTATGTCAGCGAAGTAGGCCAGAAACTCGCCGCGGTGTCCGATCGCCGGCTGCCGTATGAGTTTGCGGTGCTCAACAGCTCGGTGCCTAACGCCTGGACGCTGCCCGGCGGCAAGATCGCGCTGAATCGCGGCCTGCTGACGACCCTCGAGAACGAGGCGGAGCTGGCGGCGGTGCTCGCGCATGAAATCGTTCATGCCGCGGCCAGGCATGGCGCCAAGGCGCAGGAACGCGGCACCTTCCTGCAGGTCGGCATGGTGGCCGCGCAGATCGGCGTGGCGATGAGCGATGTGAATCCTAACGTCGGCAACCTCGGACTTCAGGTCGCGGGCCTCGGCGCGCAGGCCTTCATGATGAAGTACGGCCGCGGCGCCGAGCTCGAGGCCGACGAGTACGGCATGAAGTACATGCGCGCCGCCGGCTACGATCCGTCGGCCGCGGTGAGCCTGCAGCAGAAATTCCTGGCGCTGTCGCAGAAAGAAGGAAGGGCCAGCCAGGGCTGGCTCGAAGGACTGTTCGCGTCGCATCCGCCGTCGGCCGAACGAGTTGCGCGCAATCAGGCGTCGCTCGCGGTGCTCGGCGCGGGCGGGGATCTCGGTGCGGATCGTTACCAGTCGCGCCTCAGGCCGCTGTTAGCCGTGAAGCCGGCCTATGACAAGGCGGATGAGGCGCTGGTGGCTGCAACCAGGAAGGACTTCGCGCGCGCCAGGGCCTTGGCGGGCGAAGCGGCGCGGATGCTGCCGCGCGAGGCGAGCTTCCAGCAGTTGTTAGGCGATCTGGCGATGGCCGAGAAACAGCCACAGCAGGCGCTGCCGTACTACGAGCAGGCCATGAAGATCAACGGCGGCTACTTCGGTCCGTATCTCGGCGGCGGCGTGGCGTCGTACAAGCTGGGAAACAGGCAGCGCGCCGAGCAATGGCTGACCCGCAGCGTGGAATTGCTGCCGACCGCTCCGGCCGCCTACTACCTGGGGATGATCGCCAAGGAGCAGGGCAATACGCAGCGCGCGGCGCAGCTGTTCGAGCAGGTCGCCGGCGCCGAGGGCGAACTCGGCCAGCTGGCCGCGACGGAATTCGCGATAATCGACGTGCCGCAGAATCCCGGCAAGTACATCGCGACGGCGCTGCAATTGAACCAGCAGGGCGCGGTGGTCGCGGTCATCCAGAATCGCTCGCCGGTGGCACTGAGTGCGGTCGCCATCACGCCCGTGCGTGTTGACGCATCAGGCCGCATTGTCGAGCAGGGACGCACGATACAGGTCAATCGCGTGTTGCAGCCCGGCGAGCAGTTCGTTATCGACGCCGGCGTCGGTGTGGTGACCGTTGAGGTCGCGCAACAGTTGCGAGTGCGGGTGGATGGCGCGAAGCCGGTGCAGTAACTCGTCCGGCGCCGGCAATTCATTTACAGTAGAACCATGAGCAGCGCCAAGCCCCCGACCGGTGCTACGCAAGGGACTGCGGGCTCCCGCGACCATGAACCGGTTTTTCTGTTCCACAAGGGCGGCAAGATCGAGGTGCGACCCACGATTAAGGTGCGCGACCAGGACTCGTTGTCGCTGGCTTACACGCCGGGCGTGGCCGAGATCAGCGAAGCCATCGCGCGCGATCCGCATCTCGCCTACGACTACACCTGGAAGGCTAATGCCATCCTGATTGTCACCGATGGAACCGCCGTGCTGGGCCTCGGCAACATCGGCCCGCTGGCCGCGATCCCGGTCATGGAAGGCAAGTCGATGTTGATCAAGGAGTTCGGCGGCATCGACGCCGTGCCGATGTGTCTTGCCACCCAGGACACGGAAGAAATCATCGCAACGGTGGTACGGATTGCGCCGGCCTTTGGCGGAATCATCCTCGAGGACATCTCAGCGCCGCGCTGCTTCGAGATCGAGACACGCCTGCAGGGCCTGCTCGATATCCCGGTCTTTCATGATGATCAGCATGGCACGGCGGTCGTGGTCCTGGCCGCGCTGACCAACGCGGCGCGCCTGACGGGCCGCAAGCTGGGCGACCTGCGCGTCGTGGTCTCGGGCGCCGGCGCCGCCGGGGTTGCGATTACTAACATGCTGCTGAATGCCGGGATCGGCGACATCGTGGTGGCGGATTCCAAGGGCATCGTGGCGCGCGGCCGCAATGACCTGACGGCCGTCAAGGCCGATCTCGCCAATCGTACTAACAAGGGTAACCTGCGCGGTTCGTTGAATGCCGCGATGGCGGGAGCGGACGTTTTCATTGGCGTTTCGGCGGGCACGGTGCCGGAGGCCGTGGTCGCGTCGATGGCCGCCAGGTCGATCGTCTTTGCGCTGGCCAATCCGAATCCCGAGGTCCACCCGGACGTCGCGCGCAAGACCGCGGCCGTCATCGCGACCGGCCGCAGCGATTTTCCGAACCAGATCAACAACGTGCTGGTGTTTCCGGGCGTGTTCCGCGGCGCGCTCGACGTGCGGGCGTCGCGCATTACTAACAACATGATGCTGGCCGCGGCCGCGGCGATATCCGCGGTGGTCGGCGATGACCTTAGAGCGGACTACATCGTTCCGAGCGTATTCGACACGCGCGTGGCGGCGAATGTTGCCCGGGCGGTTGCGGCAGCAGCACATGCGGACGGAGTCGCGCGCCTGCGCTGAGGACTCCGCTTGCCGCTCAGGCGAGGTCGGCCGTCGCTGCTTTTGATCGGACCGCGATTGCCTGCCGGCTGTCGTTGCGACGCCGCTCGCGCACCAGCGTGCTCTTGCCGAACAACGATTCCACCAGGTCGACGGCCAGCGCCGCGGTCCGGTTGCGGATATCGTGTGCGGGGTTCAGCTCGACGATATCCAGCGACGCGAGACGGCCGGTATCGGCAATCATTTCCATGCAAAGCTGGGCTTCCCGGTAAGTCGGCCCGCCGGGAACCGTGGTGCCAACGCCCGGCGCAATTTCGGGATCCAGGAAATCAACATCGAAACTGACGTGCAGGTGCGTGTCGGCATCGAGACCGGCCAGCGCCTGGTCCATGGTTGCGCGCATGCCTTTTTCGTCGACGTAGCGCATGTCGAAGACCTCCAGGCCCTGCGCGTGCACGAAACGCTTTTCTTCCGGGTCAACGCTCCGGATACCTAACATTCGGACCGATTCCGGGCCCAGCGCAGCTTTGCTGCCGCTCATATTGCACAGCGCCTCGGGTCCGAATCCGGTCAGGCAGGCGAGCGGCATGCCGTGCAGATTGCCGCTGGGCGACAACTCCGAGGTGTTGAAGTCCGCGTGCGCATCGAGCCAAAGCACCCGTAACTTGCGCTTGTGCTGGCGACAGTGGCGCGCCACCGCGCTGATCGAACCGATGGCGAGTGAATGGTCTCCGCCCAGCAGGATCGGCAAGTGCTGTGAGGCCAGTTCCCTGCTAACAGCGTCATGCACGCTCTGGTTCCATTCGAGTACCTCCGGCAGATGCCGGTAGCCCGCAAAGGCCGGTTCCGAGGGGTTGCCGGGCCCGCTCAGGTTGCCGCGATCCACGACCACGAAGCCACGGGATTCGAGCGACTGCTGAATCCCGGCGACGCGCAACGCCTCCGGGCCCATGGAAGCACCACGGTCTGCGGCGCCGATGTCGGTTGGTGCGCCGATGAGCGCGACTGCTTTAATCCTGGTCGCGTTCACAGTGCGCTCGCGCGGATTTCAAGGCGTTCCGGTGTGGCGATGCCGCTCGGACGACTCGGACTCAATGCAGCGAACAGATTCTTGGGATTATCCAGTGTCGGTATCAGATCAACAGTCTGTTGTCCGGCGCGAACTTCGCGCTGCAGGCGATGCAGATAATTGAGGGCCGAAAAATCCTCGAGCGCGAAGCCCACGGAGTCAAATATCGTGACCTCGGCATCGCTCACGCGACCTGGCGCGGCGCCGGAGACGACTTCACAGAACTCCGTGACACGGAAATCTGCGGGCATCTGCTGAATCTCGCCTTCCACGCGTGACTGCGGTTCGTACTCGACCACCACGCGCGCATCGGGCCGCGCCAGGATCGCCGCGTGCAGTTCGGTCTTGCCCGGGCAATCGCCGCCGACCGCATTGAGATGCATGCCGGGCTCGACCATCTCCGGTGTGAGGATTACCGCATTGCGTTTGTCCGCGGTGACGGTCGTCACGATATCCGCGCCCCGGACCGCCTGCGCAGTCGACGTGCAACTCCTGACGACAAGGCCCGGCAAATTCATGCTGGCGAGATTTCGTTTCAGTTTTGCCGTGGCATCGACGTCGACGTCGTAAAGGCGCAGATCGCGGATACCCATGCCGTGATAGAAAGCCAGGGCCTGGAATTCACTCTGCGCACCATTGCCGATGAGCGCCATGGAGCGGCTGCCGCGCCGCGCCATCCAGCGCGCGGCGAGCACCGACATCGCGGCGGTGCGCAGGGCCGTGGTCACTGTTAGCTCGGAGAGCAGCACCGGGTAGCCGGTGTCGACGTCGGCCAGCACGCCAAACGCAGTGACTGTCAACAGGCCGCGCGCGGTGTTCTTAGGGTGGCCGTTGACGTACTTGAATGTGTAGCGCTCGCCGTCGCTCGCAGGCATCAGCTCGATGACGCCGACCGGCGAGTGCGACGCGTGGCGGGGCGACTTGTCGAATTTGGCCCAGCGGCGGTAGTCGGACTCGATTTCGAGCGCCAGGTTACTGATGAAATTGGCCGTGCCGACCCGGCGCACCAATTCGCGTATCCGATCCATCCCAATGAAATCGACCATGTTCCTGCTCCTGAAAGCCTTCGACCCTGTCCCGTGTCTGGCCAGTGTCGCCGAGGTTCGAGCTAGTTAAAAGACAGAGAAGAGCTCACTTCATCTGATCTATTGGTCGAAAAGACAGATATAATTGGCGAAATAGGAGGTTCATCCATGGATGACACGGATAGAAGGCTGCTTTCTCTGTTGCGTCACGACGGGCGCGCCACCATCGCGGCGCTCGCCAAGGAGCTGGGGGTGGCCCGGGGGACGGTGCAAAACCGGATGGCGAAACTCGAGAAGGACGGCACCATCGCCGGCTACAGCGTGCGGCTCCGGCCCCAGGTCGATGAGCAGCGGATTCGCGCCCTGACCACCATCGCGGTGGAAGGCAATCGCACCGACGAGGTGATCGCATCGCTGCGTGGCGATCCGGCGGTCGTCACCCTGCACAGCACCAACGGCCGCTGGGACATCGTGGCCGAACTGCGCGCCGACAGTCTCGAAGCCTTTGACCGGGTGCTGGCCCGAACCCGCTCGATCGCCGGCGTGTCTAACACCGAGACCAGCCTGCTGCTGTCAACTTTCAAGTTGTGATCGGCACCCGCGGGTGCCGGCTCCACAGCCAGCCGGCGCCCATCAGCAGCAGGGCAGCAATCGCAATTTTCAGCGCCGGGACCGGGGCCCAGCCGAACCAGCTTGGCGCCAGTACGAAACCCGCGCCCAGTGCTGACACCCGCAGCATTTCCAGGCGCGGCGCGAAACGCCGCTCCTCGAGCAGCCAGCCGATGCTCACGACCCAGGTGAAAATCACCAGCGCATACGCGATGCGCGACATGATCCCGAGTTGCGCCTGGATCGCGATGAAATGCGATGTCGGCAGCACCAGCAAGGCATACTGCGCGATCGCGTAGTACCGCGTTGTTAGCTGGGTACTGCGGTCAAAGCGGCGGAAGGAATCCTTGACGAAGGCCGGCTGGTGCCGGCCGCGGCCCGCAGGCGGATCGAACCAGGTGCGTAGCGCAGCCAGCCAGCCATCCGCCGCCTGCGCCTTGCGCCAGATTTCCCGGTAGCCGGCGACATTGCCCCAGGCCGCGTTGAAGCTCGCCACCGGCGTGCGGATGCCATAGATCACCGGTTCGTCGCGCCGCTCTTCGGCGAAAGTGCCGAACAGCCGGTCCCAGAGGATCAGGATGCCGCCGTAATTGCGGTCGATGCAGTAGTCGTTCTGGCCGTGGTGCACGCGGTGATTCGACGGCGTGACGAACACGCGGTCGATCCAGCCGAGCCGCGGCACCAATTCGGTGTGCACCCAGTACTGGTACAGCAGGTCGATGAGCGCCACGGTCGCGAACACAACGGGCGGCACGCCGATCACGGCTAACAGCGCATAGAAGGGCCAGGCGGTAAAGGCGCCGGTGGCGGTCTGCCGCAGCGCCGTCGTCAGGTTGTAGTACTCCGACGAATGATGCACCTGGTGCGCAGCCCACAACAGGTTGACCTCATGCCCGCAGCGATGCACCCAGTAATAACAAAAATCGTAGGCCAGCACCGCGAACAGCCAGACCCAGACACTGTCGCGAGGCAGACTGAAGACCCGCAGGTTTTCATAGATAAGAACGTAATAGCCGAAACTGAAGATGAAAGTGAACGCGACCGCCACCTGGCTCAGCACGCCGAAATGCAGGCTGGTGAGGGCATCCGCGGTGTCGTAGACCGGTAGCCGCCGCCTGTGGGCCAGCCATGCCTCGATGAGGATCGTGACGAGAAAAACCGGAATCGCATAGACGATGGGGTTCATGTTGCTCCAGCCTAACCGATAGCCGAATGCGAGTGAAAGCGACTTCCACGCCTGTTGACCGGCGAATTGGCATAATCGGATCAGCTGGTAGTGTAAAGCCCGCGCAAGCGCGGGGCCCCGCCTGTTTCTGCAGATCAAATTATGGACATGACAATTATTATGAAGCGGCTGCTCCAGGTTTCCCTGTTGTTCTGCGCGCTCGGCGCGATGGCGAGAGACGCCGCCGTGTCGCGCGCGCCTTCGGGGCGGCCGATGGTGGTTGCCGCCGCCCATCCGTTAGCTGCCCGGGCCGGGATGGAGGTTCTTCAAGCTGGTGGTGACGCCGTGGATGCGGCCATCGCGGTTCAGGCCATGCTCGGCCTGGTCGAACCCCAGAGTTCGGGCCTTGGCGGCGGTGCCTTCATGCTGCGGTACGACGCCCGCACGCGCCGCATCGAAGTCTATGACGGCCGCGAAACGGCGCCAGCGTTAGCTGACCCGCGCATGTTCCTGGACGATTCGGGCCGGCCGCTCGGGCGCGGCGTGGCAATGACCTCCGGCCGCGCCACCGGGGCGCCGGGTGTCATTGCGATGCTGTCGCTCGCGCACCAGGAGCATGGCAAGCGACCCTGGGCCGGCTTGTTTGCAAGCGCCGCGCAGCAGGCGGAGACCGGCTTCCCAGTGACGGCGCGTATCGATCGTTTCGTTCACAGCCGGTATCCGCAAACCGCGATGCCCGACGTGCGCGCGTATTTCACCAAGGCCGATGGCGCGTTAGTAAACGCGGGTGACATTCTGGCAAACCCGCGCTATGCGCAGTTTGTCAGGCGGCTGGCCGCGGAAGGGCCGAGCGCGCTCTACCAGGGCGAGGTCGCGGAATCGATTGCGCGGCGCGTGGCGGAAGCGCCGCTCGCTGGCACGCTGAGCACGGCTGACCTGGCCGCCTATCGCCCGGTCAAGCGCCAGCCGGTCTGCCACAAGTATCGGATCTACCTGCTGTGCTCGGCGTCACCGCCGTCCAGCGGTGTTAGCCTGCTGCAGCTGATGGCGATGCTGGAGCGCACCGACATCGCCCGTCGGAGTGCCGAGGATCCGCAGGCCTGGTATCAGTTCGCCGAGGCGAGCCGCATCATGTACGCGGATCGCGATGGCTGGATCGGCGATCCCGCCTTTTCGCGCATTCCGCTCACCGGGTTGCTGGACCGGTCCTATGTCGCGCGGCGTGTGGCGCTGATCGGCAAGCAGGCCGGCGCGGTCCCGGTTCCGGGCAGGCCGCCCGGCAGCCCGCCGCCGGCGATGGATGCAACGCAGGAGCCAGGTGGCACATCGCATTTTGTCATCATTGATTCGTACGGCAACGCGGTCTCGATGACCACGACCGTCGAGTCGGTTTTTGGCAATGGCCGGATGGTCAATGGATTTTTTCTCAACAACCAGATGACCGACTTCTCCTTCCTGCCGGTCGGCCCGAATGCGGTGGCGCCCGGCAAGCGTCCGCGCTCGTCGATGTCGCCCGTGCTCATCCTGGATTCGAACGGCCGCTTGTTAGGTGCGGCGGGATCGCCCGGCGGCAACAGCATCCTCGCCTATGTTGCCAAGACGCTGGTCGGCGCGCTCGACTGGCAGCTGCCGATGCAGCAGGCGATCGATTTGCCCAACCTAGTGGCACGGGGCCCGCAATTCAACGGCGAGGTCGCGCGCATGCCGGAAGCGGTGGTGAGCGGCCTGAAGCAGCGCGGCGTCGTGATTTCGCCTTTCAATGGTGAGGACTCGGGTATCCAGGGAGTGCTGTGGCGCAACGGGCGGTGGGATGGCGGCGCCGACTCGCGGCGCGATGGAGTCGTGCTGGTCGAGACTTTGCAGTCGCGGTCGGAAGTTACCAGAGCTGCCCGGTAAAGCAGGCATTTCGAACACTGCCCGCCTGCGCATCGCGATTCATGAATTTCAGGATCGGCCCATGTTCTTGAGAAATGCGCGCATGTGGAATTGCATTTGCGAAGTTTGATAGGTGTGTTCTCGTCCGACGGGACAAGCACGCCGCGCGAGGCAGCCACCTGCCATGCAAAGTTGGCCGGCGGAACTGCGCAAGTGTTGCGTGCATGAATCGACATCGTAGGCGGAGCCATTGAACGCCGACACGGGGCATGCGTGCAGGCAGGGTTTATCGACGCAACTGTTGCAGGGGTTGGCTTGCGCATCCAATGCAGGTAGATGGATGCGGCGAGAAAACAGCAGGGCTGCGCGGTATGCATGCCAGAGTCCATAGACCGCATGAATGTTTAGCCCCAGCGGTGACACATGGCCAGCGCCTGCACGGCGCGCCCACCTGAGGAATGGCAATGCCGGCTTGTCGAAAGGATAGACGACGAGTGCGTCCAACGTTGCTGCGAGTTCGCCAACGGTCTGCCGCGTCCAGTCATCCATTAGGTCGTTGCTCGGAATTCGTTCTGTTTGAAACCGGTCGAACATCGTCGTTCCCGCGTTGCCGATCAAGACCACGAGCTCGGGTGCATGCGGAACCTGATCCTGCGGCACCGGTTCGAAGGAACCTAACAGGGTAAAGCCGTGTGCCGCGATGGTTGAGCGCAAATCGCGTTGCGTTTCAGCGTGATGTGACAATTGTCGCCTGCCCGGGTTCGACCAGGATTTCGTGGATATTGCCTGGCGCGTTGGTCCGATAGCGATCGCGGGTCGGGGCGCCGGTGCGGATGAAGCTGGCGATATCGGCCGCGAGCTGGCGCGGCGCTTCCCACGACAGGTTATGGCCGATGTCGACCGCCTCGTGCTTGTTCCTTGACGCTGGCCGCGGCAGTACGCCGTACTGTTTCCAGTAAAAATACATGCCTTTGTTAGCCTTGCTGGCCTGCCGCAGCAGATCCATCAGTTGGTCCTGCGAGGCGCGATCGAGGTAGTTGTCGCTGCTGCCCCACAGCACCAGCGTCGGCATCGTCAGGTTTTCGAAATTTGCGAGCGGCTGGCGCGGGTGGGGTGTCGGGTCGAGAACGCCCCAGCTCGCGAGCGACTCCGCTGCCGTCTGGGCGGCGATGATCGCGACAAACGCCGGCGCGGCGATCGCGGAGATGTCCCAGTTCTGGTTGATGTTGCGGACCGCATCCGGGTCGAAATCGATCGGCCGCAGGTGCAGCGCGCCCTGCGGCCATTTGACGCCCCTGGCTTCGAGCATGCGCCGCCAGCCGAGTCCCTCGAGATCGGTGCTCGAGAACGTGGGCTGCCAGGCGTTAGCTTCGGCGGCGCGAATACCGGACATGATCAGGCGGCTTACGCGCTCCGGATGATAGACCGCCACGGTCCGCGCGAAACGCGCGCCCCAGGCGTGGCCATAGATCGTGGCCTTGGCGATGCCCATCGTATCCATGAACGCAATGACATCGTCCGCAAGGTTGGTCTGGGTAATGCAGAGATTGGGTTTGGCCCGGCACAGCGGCGTGTCGGGCAGGTCGGTCTCGCCGGCGCCGCGCTGGTCGAGCGCAAAGATATGGATGCCCGGGTCGAGCTTGGCGAGTTCATGCGCGGTCCACGCCCACTCAACCGCGGTGGTCGTGTCGGTGTGCAGCAGGATCAGCGCTTCGCCTGACTGTGGCCCGATTTCGTAATAACTCATGTGCACGCCGGTCGGCAGGTCAACGAGACAGCGCTGGCCGAAGAAGTTGTCGCAATCGGCGGCCAGTGCCGCTGCGGAGCCGATAACCAGCGTGAGCGTGGTCGTCAACATTGTTAGCTTTTTCATGCGGGATCCTTCGTGGGACAGCCACGCCGGGCTAGGGCCTGTTAACACTAACGCAGGGCTTCTGCGATGAGTGCGAAATAGATGAAAGCGATGAACATGAGGTCGAGTTTGTCGAAGCGACTGAAGATGC
>JAYUGT010000115.1:0-1929 GCA_043738315.1 Gammaproteobacteria bacterium | reverse complement strand
TTAACATAGCCATTCGCGCTTGATATCAAGGCCAGACCTATGAAAGCACTGCAAATCGCGTTGCTGTCCGCTGCATTGGCTGCCGCCGCCGTGCCGGCCAGGGCCGAATTGGTCGCCGTCGATGGCAAACCCATACTGCGTTCCGACAGCCAGCCCAAACCCAGCCCTGGCATGACCATGCAGGCTGTGGAGGCCCAGTTCGGCGCCCCGGCGCAAAAGCGCGGCACGGTCGGCAAACCACCCATTACACGCTGGGATTACGCGGGATTTTCCGTGTATTTCGAATTTGACCGGGTGGTCCACGCGGTCAGCGCTGGCGGCTGATTAATTTCGCGCTTGCCAGCGGCTGCCAAGTAACTATGCTGCGGCGCCTTCATGGCGCCGTTATTCCAACTTCCCGCACCGCGCATTGGCGCCGAACCCGTCCGCTGGTGTCAGCTCGCGGGCAGCATCAGTTCGCTGGCGATCGCCGATGCGGCCCGTGCCGATACGCGCCCCTGGCTGGTGATCGAAAACGGCGCGCAGGCACTCGAACAGCGCCAGGCCGAGCTGCGCTTCTATGGCGGGGCCGACCTGCCGCTGTGGCAGCTGCCCGACTGGGAAATGCTCCCCTACGACTCCTTCGCGCCGCACCCCGACCTGATCTCGGACCGCTTGCGTACCCTGGCAGCGCTGCCGCATCTGACCCGCGGCGTCGTGCTTGTTAGCATCGATACCCTGCCGATGCGCCTGCCGCCGCGGCAGTACATCGAGAGTCGCAGTTTCCAGTTGCGCCCGGGGCAGCAGCTGGCGCTGGAACCGTTCCGCCAGCGACTGGTCGCCTCGGGCTATGTCGCGGTCGGCCAGGTGACCCTGCCGGGGGAATTCGCAATCCGCGGTTCGTTGTTAGATCTGTATCCGATGGGCGGCGAAAGCCCGCTGCGCATCGACCTGCTGGGAGACGAAATCGACTCGATCCGCCGCTTCGACCCGCAGTCGCAGCGCTCGCTCGATGCCTTGAAGCAATTTGAAGTACTCCCCGGACGCGAACTGCCGCTGGATCCCGACAGCGTGCGCGGCTTTCGCAAACGCTTCCGCGCACGCTTCGAGGGCGACCCGACCCGCACCGCGATCTATCGCGGCGTGAGCGAGGGGCTGGCGCCGCCCGGCATCGAATACTACCTGCCGCTTTTTTTCGACCGCTGCGCGACGCTCGCCGACTACCTGCCCGCCAATCCGGTGCTGGTCATGGATCGCGGCTGGGAAGGCGCGCTGACACAGAGTTTCGCGCAGATCGTCAGCCGTTACGAAGATCGGCGCCACGACATCGAGCGGCCGCTGCTGGCGCCGGCGGAAATCGCGGTACCGCCGGCGGACATGGGCGCGATCTTCGCGCGCACCGCGCGGCTCGAACTCGACACCTCCAAGATCGAACATGAAATCCCCGGTGTCAGCCAGAACCTGCCGTCGCGCCCGCCGCCGGAGCTGCGGCTGGATGCGCGCGCCGCGCAGCCACTGGCACCGTTGACGCGCTGGCTCGGAGAGCAGTCGGGCCGCGTCCTGTTAGCCGTCGATTCCGCGGGCCGGCGCGAAGTACTGAGCGAGATGCTGCGGCCGCACGGGCTGCGCGCCGTCCCGGTCGACAGCTGGCGGGAGTTTCTTGCCGGCGATGCGACGCTCGCGATGATCCAGGCGCCGGAACTGCGGCCGCTGGCCTGCGCCGAGCCTGCATTCACCATCCTCACGGAAAACCAGCTTTTTGGATCGCGTGCGCGTCAGGAACGGCGCCGGCGGCGCAGCCAGGCCGACCCGGCCGCCATTCTGCGCGACCTGCAAACCCTGACCGCCGGCGCGCCGGTGGTGCATGAGCAGTACGGCGTTGGCAGGTATCTGGGCCTGCAGAGCATGGAGATCGGCGGCCAGCCGGGCGAATTCCTGGCGCTCGAATAC
>JAYUGT010000114.1:0-1938 GCA_043738315.1 Gammaproteobacteria bacterium | reverse complement strand
GGTCGAGCGGGTCGCCGGCACGATAGGCGGTGCGGCCGCGTTCGATGAAGCGTGCGACAAAATCGCCGGCGATCTTCTTGTCGACCAGCAGCCGTGAGCCGGCGTTGCAGACTTCACCCATGTTGCCGAAGATGCCGTTGATCGCGTAGGTCACGGCGCGATCGAGATCCTCGAGATCGGCGAGGAATATCTGCGGTGACTTTCCTCCGCACTCGAGGCTGACGCGCTTCATGTTGGACTGACCGGCGTAAATCAGCATCTGCTTGCCGATGCCGGTCGAGCCTGTGAAAGCGATCTTGGCGACGTCGTTATGCAGCGCGAGCGGCGCACCCGCGGCAGGTCCCGTGCCATTGACCACGTTGAAGACGCCGGGAGGGCCACCGGCTTCGACGAACAGCTGTGCCAGCAGCAGGCCGGAGAGCGGCGTCTGCTCGGCAGGTTTCAGCACCACGGAATTGCCCGCGGCGAGTGCCGGCGCGACCTTCCAGGCGGTCATCAGCAGCGGATAGTTCCAGGGAACGATGCAGCCAACCACGCCCAGGGGTTCACGCAGGATGTAGTGCAGCGCGTCGGACGCGGTCGCGGTCACGCTGCCGTCCACTTTGTCGCAGAGTTCGGCGAAATAGCTGAAGGTCTGTACCGCCTGCGGCACGTCGATCGTCAGCATGTCCTGGATGGGTTTGCCCATGGTCAGCGTGTCGAGCAGGGCGAACTGCTCGGCATGGCTGTCGATCAGCTGGGCCAGGCGGCTGAGCACGGCGAGCCGGTCGCGCGGCGCCATGCGGCGCCACACGCCGGAAGCAAACGTGCGTCGGCCGGAGGCCACAGCCCGGTCGACGTCGGCCTGGCCGCCCGCAGCGACCTCGCATAGCCGCTCACCGCGCGCCGGATTGATCACTGTCAGACGTGCGCCCTGGCCGGCGACGTGTTCGCCGTCGATGAAATGGCCGGTGGCATAACGCAATTCCCCGGCGCGTTTTTGCCAGTCGCTGCGGGTGTGTTTGATGGTCATAACCGGATCCTCTCGTTGCGGGTAGGATGATATGCCAAGCTATTTCCGACCCACATAAAGTCTTGCCGTCTGGTAGATAATCTTTGCTGTGGCCCGGCCACGGCCTGTGCGACGCTAACCCCTGTGATTCGCCTTTGCGGAGTAAGCCAGTGAACGAAAACCCCTCTCTAACACGCCGTCCGTCAGGGCGCGATGCGCGGCGCGCGCAACGCAGCGGACCGCTGCCGGACCATCTGCGCCCGGTCAAGCCGGGCATGCCGAGTGGGCGTTACCAGCCGCTGACCCAGGACGGGGTCGAGCAGATACATCGCACGGCGCTGCGGCTGTTGTCCGAGGTGGGTCTGGCGGACGCGACCGACACCGGCATCGAAGTGATGACCAGGGCCGGTTGCACGATGACCGACACCGGGCGGCTGTTGTTTCCGCGCGCGCTGGTCGAGGACACGGTTGCCAAGGCCGCGCGCAATTTCGTCCTGCATGGCCAGGAGTCGAAGCACGACATGGAGCCCTGGGGCAAGCGCGCGTATTTCGGGACTGCGGGCGCCGCGGTCAACATGGTCAACGCGCAGGGCGTGTATCGAGAATCGACGATCCAGGACCTGTACGACATCGGCCGCATCGTCGATCTGATGGAACACATTCACTTTTTCCAGCGCGCCGTCGTGCCGCGCGATATTCCCGATCCGTACGAAATGGATTTCAACACCTGCTACGCGGCGGTGTCGAGCACCACCAAGCATGTCGGCAGCAGCTGGGTGCAGCCCGAACATGTAACTGCCTCGCTCGAAATGCTGCACGCCATCGCCGGCGGCGAAGACAAGTGGCGTGCGCGTCCGTTTGTCAGCCAGTCGAATTGCTTCGTCGTGCCGCCGATGAAATTCGCGGCCGACGCCTGCCGTTGCCTGGAAGTCGCGGTGCGCGGCGGC
>JAYUGT010000113.1:0-4934 GCA_043738315.1 Gammaproteobacteria bacterium | reverse complement strand
TGACCGGCAGCTACCACGAGTTTGGCGAATTTGTCAGCGGCATCGCCGCGCTGCCGCGCATCGTGACACTGCACGACATCGAGGTTAAGCCCGAAGTCACGACCGCGTTCGACCAGCTGACGCTGGAAGTCACGGCGCGCACCTATCGCTATCTCGACGAGGAAGAACTTACCGAGGCTGAGGAGGCCAAGGCCAAGGCCAAGACTCCAGGAGGACCCAAAGGATGAAGCGGGCGCTAACAGCGAGTATCGCTGGCTGCTTGTTCCTGCTGGCGGGTTGCGAAAATCGCGACGCCGACCTGCGGCAATTTATCGAGGCGACGCGCCGCGAGCCGGGAGGCAACGTTGCCCCGCTCCCCGATGTTCGGCCCTACGAAGCTTTCACTTACAGCGCGCAATCGCTGCGCTCGCCGTTTCTGCCGGGACTGCCGGGAGGCCTCGGCGGAGCTAACGGCGCGCCGTCGCTGCGGCCGGATTCGAAGCGCAATCGGGAAATTCTCGAGCAGTATTCGCTCGATCAGCTGCGGATGGTGGGCACGCTCTCCATCGGCGGCAGACTGTTTGGTCTCGTCAAGGTGAAGGAAGGACTCGTCTATCGGGTGCTTCCGGGAAACTACATGGGCCAGAGTGACGGTAAGGTTGCCGACGTAACAGCGTCGAAAATCTCGCTGACGGAAATTGTGCCGGATGGACTGGGCGGCTATATGGAAAGGCCCGCCTCTCTGGCGTTGTCGGAATAGAGCAGCGGGATCGGGAGAGCAAACAAAATGACAGCCAACGTATTCATCAAACTGCTGCAGCGCTGGTCGCTGTTAGCACTTGCGCCGCTCGCGCTCGGTTTCGCAATGCCGGCGGCATCGGCGGCCGACGCTGCCAACAAACTGGAAGCGGTGGATGTGCAAACCCTGCCCGGTCAGCAGTTGCAGGTAACCCTGCGTATGGCGAACCCGGCACCGCAACCGCTCTCGTTTACCATCGATAATCCGGCCCGTATTTCCTTCGATCTGCCGGGGACGACGCTCGCGTTGCCGTCACGGCGCATCGACGTGCGCGCCAGCGGCGTGGATTCAATTGTCGCTGCCGAAGCGGCGGGCCGTACGCGACTGGTTCTGAACCTCGATCGCCTGATGCCGTACCAGACCCGTGTCGAAGGTAACAACATCGTGGTTATGGTGGGTGCAGCCGTTGCCGAGCAGGCCGTGACGGGCGGCAAGGCCGCAGCGGCAGCCGGTGCCGAGCGCCGCAGCGCCAGCACCACGCCTGCAGCAAGCGGCGCGCCCGGGCGTGCGATCAAGAGCATCGATTTCCGGCGCGGTGGCGATGGCACCGGCCGCATCATTGTCAGCCTGACCGATCCGCGCACGCCGATCAATTTGCGCCCGCAGGGCAATCAGATTGTCGTTGATTTCGCCGGTGCCGACCTGCCGGCGCGCCTGGCGCGGCGCTATGACGCGATGGATTTTGCCACGCCAGTGACGAGTTTCGATGCGGTGCGTGTCAGCGACGGTACGCGTCTGGTGATCAATGCCGGCGGTGATTTCGAGCAGCTGGCGTATCAGTCGGACGATCAGTATGTCATCGAGGTCCAGCCGGCCCGCAAGGTTCAGGCGCAGGCCGAGGAAAAACGCCAGTACACGGGCGAGAAACTCAATCTCAACTTCCAGGATATCGAGACCCGCGCAGTGCTGCAGCTGTTAGCAGACGCGAGCGGCCAGAACATCGTGGTCAGCGATTCGGTTACCGGCAGCGTTACGCTGCGCCTGCAGAACGTGCCCTGGGACCAGGCGCTGGACATCGTGCTGCGCACCAAGGGACTCGACAAGCGCGAGCATGACAACGTGATCATCGTGGCGCCGGCGGAAGAACTCGCGACCCGCGAAAAAGCCGACCTCGCCGCCCGCAAGGATATCCAGGAGCTGGCGCCACTGCGCTCCGAATACCTGCAGGTCAACTATGCCAAGGCGCAGGATCTCGCCGACCTGATCAAGTCGCAGGGCGGCTCGCTGCTGTCCGGGCGCGGCAACGTCGCGGTCGATGATCGCACCAACACGCTGCTGTTGCAGGACACGCCGGACAAGCTCGCCGACATCCGCCGGCTGGTCAGCCAGCTCGATATCCCGGTGCGGCAGGTTCTGATCGAATCGCGCATCGTCATCGTCAACGATGACTTCAAGCGCGAACTCGGCGTGCGCGCCGGGCACACTGGCATCAACAGTAATGGCGCAGATGGTGTGCTGCTGGATTCCGGTACGCTGGAAGGCACGGACACGGGCCTGTCATCGGCACTGGCGAACCTGCAGAACGCTTCCAATGGCACGCCGTATCCAATCAATATTCCGACCGGCGCCAACGCGCCGCGCCGCTATAACGTGAACCTGCCGGTCGCGAATCCAGCCGGCCGCCTTGCCATGACCCTGTTAGGTTCTAACTACATCGTCGATCTCGAATTGTCGGCGCTGCAGGCTGAAGGCAAGGGCGAGATTGTTTCCTCGCCGCGCGTCATCACCTCGAACCAGAAAGAGGCGAGCATCGAAGCCGGTGTCGAAATTCCGTACCAGGAATCTTCATCGAGCGGCGCCACTACCATCAGCTTCAAGAAGGCGGTGTTAGCTCTGACAGTGACGCCGCAGATCACGCCGGACAACCGCATCATCCTGGACCTCGTGGTCAAGAAAGACAGCGTCGGCCAGGTTGTGGTCGCTTCGGGCGGCGTGAACGTGCCGTCGATCGACACACGCGAGATCAAGACCCAGGTGCTGGTCAATGACGGCCAGACGGTGGTGCTGGGCGGCATCTTCGAAACCGAGAAGCGCGTCACTGATAACAAGGTGCCGTATCTCGGTGACATTCCGGTTCTGGGTCGACTCTTCAAAACCACCAATAAGACAAACAACAAGGACGAATTGTTGATCTTCGTCACGCCAAAAATCCTCCGGGAAGGCGTAAATGTCTATTGAGAAGGCCAATATCGGCTTTCGCGGTCGCTAACGCGGGTGTGAACATGCGCAAGATTGCGTTGTGGTTTGTTGTAGTCGGTTCCAGTCTGTTAGCTGCCTGCGGTGGCTCCGGCGGCACCGACAACGTGTTTCAGGCGCCAGGCGCGCCCGGTGGCACGGTTGCCTCGGTTGCCTCGGTCGCGATTTCCACGGACAAGACCACCATCCTCAGTAACGGTACTGAGGTTGCTACCATCACGGCGTTCGTACGCGATGCGCAGAATCGTCTGCTCGCCGGCGTGCCAGTTACTTTCTCAGCGAGCTCCGGCGCCTTGACGGTTACCACCGGCACGACGGGCGGCACCAGCACTACCGCGGTCGCAACGCTGGGCACGGCGGGCGACCCGTCGTCGCGAACCATCACAGTGACTGCATCGGCCGGCGGTTTCCAGAGCCAGACGACGGTGACCGTAGCGCCGGCACAGCCGACGGTGACGCCCGCGACCGTGACCTTGCAGGCCACCACGACGACCATTCCTTCGGACGGTTCTTTCCCGACGACAGTCACCGCTTTCGTCCGTGACTCTTCCAATCGTTTCATCTCCGGCGTGCCGGTGACTTTCACCTCGAACTCCGGTGGCATCAGCGTCACTCGCGGCACGACGGATGCTACAGGCACCGCCACCGCTGACCTGGCCAGTGCGGGCGATCCGACCAACCGCACTATTACAGTCACCGCGACAGCGGCGACCATCAGCACCACCATCACGGTCGACGTGACCGGCACGGTGCTCAACGTCACAGGCCCGAGCGCATTGGTGCTGGGGCAGACATCGACGTATGCGATCTCGCTGCTGAACTCCGGGGGCAAGGGCATCACTGGCCGAACGGTCACGGTCACCTCGGCGCGCGGCAACACGCTTTCTTCCAACAGTTTGACAACTGACGTCAATGGTCGCGCAAACCTGGGACTGACGATCACGCAGCCCGGCGCCGAAACGCTGACCATCACCAGCCTGGGCCTGACGCGCACGATCACCGTTGCGGTCAATGCCGATTCCTTCCAGGTCACGGCGCCAGCCGCCGATGGTCTTGAAATTCCGCTTGGTACGGCTCAGCCGATTACCGTGACCTGGCTGTCTAACGGCAGCCCGGTCGTGGGCCAGACAGTCAACTTTTCGACCACGCGTGGCACCTTTAACGGTGCCGTGAATGCGACCGCTTCTGCCGTGACGAACGCGAGTGGTCAGGTTACCGTGACCGTGCAGTCAACGAACGCAGGCGGCGGTGTTATCAACGCGTTGTCAGGGACCGCGACGACCTCCCGGGCCGTCGAGTTTGTAGCGTTGACGGCCGCCGCGATTGACGTACAACCCGGCACGTTCTCACTGGGCCCGAACGAAAGCACGACCATCACCGCGACCGTACGTGATTCGGCTAACAACCTGGTCAAGAACAAGCTGGTCAATTTCGGCCTGCAGGACATCACCGGCGGCACCTTGTCCGCTGGCGCAGCGACCACGGATAGCCAGGGACGCGCACAAGTTGTGTACAGGGCCTCCAGTTCCTCGAGCGGCAGTAATGCCGTCACTATCACGGCAAGCGTGCAGGAAGGCGTGGTAACCATCAGCAAGTCGGTCGGGTTGACCGTCGGGCGCCTCGCCGTGTCCATTTCGCTGGGTACCGGCAATACGATTGAAGAACCTAACGTTGCGACCTACAAGCGTGTTTACGCGGTCTCCGTATTGGACTCGAACGGCAACGCTGTTCCCGGCGTCGCGGTCACGATGTCCATATTGTCGCTGACCTATAACAAAGGCTTTCGTACCCAGACCGCCACAGGTTGGACCACAACCGTGACGGCTACCTGCGCCGATGAAGATTTGAACCGCAACTTCGTTCTGGATCCGGGCGAAGACTTCAACGGTGATACCAAATTGACGGTTGGACCTGTTGCCTCGGTGACCGGATCAGTGACGACGGATTCAAAAGGTCAGGC
>JAYUGT010000112.1:0-4940 GCA_043738315.1 Gammaproteobacteria bacterium | reverse complement strand
GTTTGCCGATGCCAACCTGGATAACGCCGTGTCCGGCGCCCTGTTAGGCAATTTTTATTCCGCGGGCGAGGTGTGCTCGAATGGCACGCGGGTATTTGTTGAGCGCCCGGTGCTGGCGGAATTCATCGAGCGGCTGGTGGCGCGCACCCGTGCGCTGCGGATCGGCGACCCTCTCGATCCTGCGACCCAGGTGGGATCGCTGATTTCGCAGGAACACATGGACAAAGTGCTCGGCTACATCAAGGCGGGCAAGCAGGCGGGCGCGCGCCTGCTGGTTGGCGGCCGGCGTCGCACCGAAGGCGCGCTGGCGCAGGGATTTTTTGTCGAGCCCGCGATCTTCGATCGCTGCAATGACAAGATGCGGATTGTGACCGAGGAGATTTTCGGCCCGGTCATGTGCGTGCTGCCGTTCGATGACGAAGTGGAGGTGATTCGCCGCGCCAATGCCACGGAATTTGGTCTATCGGCGGGTGTGTTTACCTCGGATCTGACCCGTGCGCATCGTGTGATCGCAGCATTGCAGGCGGGTACCTGTTGGATCAATCACTACAACATCACGCCCATCGAGTTGCCATTCGGTGGCGTCAAGATGTCCGGGCTGGGCCGCGAGAACGGCCGTGCCGCAATCGAGCATTACACGCAGCTGAAGAGTGTCTACGTCGCGATGCAGGACGTGCAGGCGCCTTACTAGCGCGGAGTATTCACATGACTGATGATATTTTCGACTACGTGATCGTGGGCGCGGGATCGGCGGGCTGTGTGCTCGCCAACCGGCTGACCGAGGACGGTCGCCATACCGTGTTGCTGCTTGAACACGGCGGTTCAGACCGCTCCATATTTGTACAGATGCCGACAGCCTTGTCGATTCCGATGAATTCCAGCCGCTACAACTGGCGCTACCACACGGAACCTGAGCCGGGACTGGGCGGGCGCAGCCTCCACACGCCGCGCGGCAAGGTGTTAGGCGGATCGTCGTCGATCAATGGACTGGTCTACATCCGCGGCAATCCGCACGATTTCGATCGCTGGCAGGAAGAGGGCGCGGCCGGCTGGTCGTATCCGCAGGTGCTGCCTTATTTTCGCCGTGCCGAGACCCGGCTCGAAGGTGGCGACGCCTATCGCGGCGACTCCGGGCCCCTGCAGACCCGCTATGGCTTGCTGACCAATCCATTGCACGACGCCTGGTTCCAAGCGGGCCAGCAGGCGGGCTATCCCTATACGGCGGACGTGAACGGCCGCCAGCAGGAAGGGGTCGGCCGTTTCGACATGACAGTCGGCGGCGGCCGCCGCTCGAGCACCGCGAATGCCTACCTGCGGCCGGCGCTGCAGCGTCGCAACCTAGGCGTGCGTACGCATGCCCTGGTCACGCGCGTGCTGTTCGAGGGCAGGCGCGCCAGCGGCGTTGAATATGAGCGCGGTGGCACCCGCCACGTCGTCAGGGCCGGGCGCGAAGTCATTGTGTCCGGCGGGCCAATCAACTCACCACAATTATTGAAACTTTCGGGCGTCGGTCCGGCCGATGAATTACGCAGCCATGGGATTCCGCTCGTGCATGCGCTGGCCGGCGTTGGCGAGAACCTGCAGGATCACCTCGAGTTTTACCTGCAGATGGCCTGCCGCGAGCCTGTTAGCCTTTATCCGGCGCTGAGCCTGTGGAGCAAGGCGGGGATCGGCATTCGCTGGATCCTGCGCAAGGATGGCCTGGGCGCCACCAATCATTTCGAGACCGGCGGCTTCATCCGCAGCCGGGCTGGCGTGCGGTACCCCGACATCCAGATTCATTTCCTGCCGCTGGCCATGAATTACGACGGCTCGTCGCCCGCGAAAGAACATGGGTTTCAGGCGCATGTCGGGCCGATGCGCACCAAAAGCCGCGGCTGGGTACGCCTGCGCTCGCGCGAGCCGCGCGCGGCGCCGTCGATACTGTTCAACTACATGTCCCATCCCGACGACTGGACCGAGATGCGTGCCTGTGTGCGCCTGGCCCGCGAAATTTTCGCGCAGCCTGCCTTCGATCGCTACCGCGGCCGGGAAATCCAGCCGGGTGCGGATGTGACGAGCGACGAGGCGATCGATGCCTTTGTGCGTGACAAGACCGAAAGCGCCTACCACCCCTGTGGCAGTTGCAAGATGGGCGCCGCCAGCGATCCAGCCGCCGTGGTCGATTCGCAGCTGCGCGTGTTAGGTGTCGAGGGCCTGCGCGTGGTCGACTCGTCGATCATGCCGAGCGTCACCACCGGCAATCTCAATGCGCCGACCATCATGCTGGCGGAAAAAGCGGCCGATCACATCCTGGACCGGCCGCTGCTGGAACCGTCGTCCGCGCCTTACTTCACAGCTGCCAACTGGCGCGACGCCCAGCGCTGAGGAGTGCGCCGGGCGCGGCGCGGAAGCTAACGGCCGGCGCCGAAGTGGTAAGTCGCGGTCAGGCCATAAGTCCGCGGCTTGGCATAGACGCCCGCAACCACGCCCGAGAACAATGAACTGTCAAAGGCGTAGACCCGGTACTGCTCCTCGAGCAGGTTGTCGACAAAGGCCGCGACTTCCCATTCTCCGGAGTCCGCTGCGTAACCCACCCGCAGATTGGTGACGACGTATGCGGCCTCGCGCTCCACCGGCGCACACAGCACCGTGAAGCAGAACTTGTCCGAGTACTGAGCGTCGGCCTGCAGTGAAGCGTGGCCCGCATCGCCAAGCGGGAACTCATAACGGATCAGTCCATTGGCCGAAAAGCGCGGCGCCTGTGGTAATTCGTGATCTTCGATGGTTGCAAGATCCGGCAACGGCACGTCCTTGACGGTCGAATCGAGGTAGGACGCGCCCAGCTGCAGCGTCAGTCCCGGCGCAGGCTTGGCGTTGAGCTCGGCTTCGACGCCAAACTCCTTCGCATTCAGATTGATGACGGTCTGCACCGGACCAAACTGCGCGAACGCCTGGTAGTCGTCGTACTTGTAATAGAAAGCGCTGGCGTTGAAAGTCATCTTGCCGTCGCTCAACGTCGACTTGAAGCCGAGTTCCGCCGCGTTCAGCACTTCGGGATTGAAGGGGATGCCTTCCAGGAACGCCTGTTCGTTCGGGTTGTACGGCGTACCGGTGGAGAAGGTGAATCCGCCGCTCTTGCTGCCGCGATTGAAACTCAGGAACCACAACATATCGTCGTTAGGTTTGTAGTCGAGTTCCAGCCGCGCGGTCACGTCGTCAAACGAACGGCGCGCATCGGCCGGCCGGATGCGGCTGCCACCCGGGGAAATCTGGTTGCGGTTGAAGATGATGGTGACCGCGGGTGTCAGTCCCGGAACGGCTGGTGCACTGCCAAAATACGCACCCTCGCGCTGGTCATTCCAGTAGCGCAGTCCGGTGATCAGCTTGAACTTGTCGGACATCTTCCATTCGTTTTGCACAAACGCCGCCCAGGAATCGGTGCTCTGGGAAAACGCGACATCCGGATCGTAGCCGTAGAACGGATCAGCGAACTTGCCGGTATAGGCGCCGCTGACTTTCATGCCAAAGACGCCTGCAACCACTTCGTTGGCACCGAAGGATCCTGATAACCGGACTTCTTCGGAAACCTGGTTGAGCCGGCTGCCCTGGAAGAAGAACACACCGTCGTCGGGCGACGAATCGCCGCCTTCGATATAGAACTTCTCGGAGTGCTGGTAATCGGTGATCGACAGCAGCGTGAATTGCCCGAGATCAAACTGCGCATGCACTGTGGCGCCGAAGATCTCGCGATCCACATACGACTCCTGGGTCTCCGCCGTTTTCCACGGATTGCCGCCGCGACTCGGGCTGATGGCGTCGTTGCGGTAGCCGGTGCCTGTTTGCCCAGGTCCGGTCCCCCAGAAACCGCAGGACTGGTTCGGGCGCGTAAATTCACCCTGAAATTGGGCGTTAGGACAGGCGGCCTCCAGCGAATACAGGCCCGCCTGGGTTTCCTTGTCCGCTTTCATGTAACGCAGCAGCAGCTTGAAGTCCGCCGTGTCGTTAGGTTGCCAGGCAAGGCTGCCACGCAGTGCGTAGTGGTCGTTGCTGCCGCGGTCCGGCACGCCCGGGATTACCGATTTCATGTAGCCGTCGCTGACGTTGCTGAAGGCCGCGATGCGGCCTTGCAGGCGATCGGTGATCGGACCACCGACAGCGCCCTCGACGATAACCTGGCCGAAGCGGCCGACCGTCGCGGTCGCGTAGCCGTGGACTTCCTTGGTTGGTTGACGCGAAATGAACTGGATGGCGCCGCCGGTCGCGTTGCGACCGAACAGCGTGCCCTGAGGCCCACGCAGCGTTTCGATGCGCGCCAGATCAAAAACGGGAAAGCTCGCGAGGTTGATCGAGCTCGAGTAGCTGTCGTCCTGATAGACAGCAACCGGCGGTTCCTGCTGGTCGCCGTAATCGTTCTGCGACACGCCGCGAATATTGAAGACCACCTGCGCACTCGAGTACGCATTCATCTTCAGGCTGGGCACGGCGCGCACAATATCAGTCGCGGCGGTGATGTTCAGTTCATCCAGCTTGGCGCCGCTCAGCGCGGTCACCGAGATGCCGACCTCCTGGATATTCTGTTCGCGCCGTTGCGCGGTGACGGTTATTTCCTCGACTGCATCGTCCTGGGCGGGCGCCGGCGCCTGCTGCGCGAACGCCACTGACTGGAACGCCAGAAAACTTGCAGCACCTGAGGCGAGGGCGATCGCGCAGCGTTGCAGTGTTGCAATAGTTTTTCGGTCTTGTTTCATGGTCCTGTACCTCTCCAGTTGTTTGTCAGCCACTCTCGGCCGCGACGTTCAGCATCGCAATCAGGTAGTCCGCATACGAACGCCACACTTCAATGTGAAAGTGCTCGGGCGCTTTGCGCCACAGCGTAATCTCAGTCTTCGCAAATACGGTGCGCGTCACCATGCCGGCGGGAAATGCCGCGAGGTCCAGGTCGAGCGGGCAGGCTGCAT
>JAYUGT010000111.1:0-12488 GCA_043738315.1 Gammaproteobacteria bacterium | reverse complement strand
GTCGCCGGCACGTTTCGGGCCGCCGGAGCCGTAGGCGCGGCCAATCAGGGCAGTTTCGTAAAAGAACCGCTCGCTATTCCGGCGATGCTCCGCGCCGAATAATCCTGCGCTGCACTGCTAACGGATGACCGCGTCCGTGAGGGCGACGTCCGCCCGACTCCAGGCTGCGGTAAACCGCCGCTGCGTCTCCGCTGCCCCCGCCTCATTCCCCATGGCCCGTTGGCTGCGTTCCAGCCCAAACAGCGCCCAGCCATTCTCGGGATGACGCGTGAGATCACCGCGAAACGCAATTTCCGCATTCGCCGGCTGGCCGGCCTCAAGGTATGCTGTGCCTAACAGCAGGCGGGCCGGATTATTCCAGTCTTCTGGCTCGTTATAGCCCAGAGCATCCTCGTTGACGACCGCCTGCCGCAACGCTGCGATTGCCTCGTCGTACTGCCTTTCGCGCAGCAGCAAGTCCCCGGCCAGATAACGCTCGCCCACCGCGAGAATGCCCTTGGCCGTATTGCGCACCGACACATATGCGTTAGCCAGTTCCGAAATAGCCAGTATCTTCTGCAGCGCCGCGAGCTCGGCCCTGGCCGCAACGCCGTCCCCGCGCGCCGAGAGTGCCAGGCCGCGGGCAAAATGCGCCAGGCCGGCCGCGTAGTCACCCGCCTGCGAGGGCGCCGGCGTTGCCAGCACCTTGTCCCACAGTCCCAGCCGCGCCGCGGTCATCATCGGGATCATGGCGAAATGCTGGACCGTCAACCCCATCACCGGGTCGCCGTAGGCCTTGCCGTGCATGAGGTGGCCGGTCTTCTCGGCACCTAACATCGCCTGTTCGCGGTTGCCGAGCAGGCTGGCCGACACCGCGACGAAGTGCCAGTTGTGCGGGTGATAGCCAATCGCGTAGAAACCCTGCACCTGGCACTGGTTGATGTACGACTCATCGGCCTTGCCGGCCTCGATGTTGATCTTCAGCGAATCCGCATAACGTCCAACGCGCAGGTAGATATGTCCAGGCATGTGCACCAGGTGCCCGGCGTCGGGCACCAGACCGCGCAGCGCGTCCGCAGCAGCGACGCCATCTTGAGGACGCACCTCTTCCATCAGATGAATCATGAAATGCAGCGCGCCCGGATGCCGCGCCTGCAGCGCAATCGCCTGCTGGATCGCGGCAATGGCTTCGCGGGTTTCGTTGCGCGCGACGCCGCCGGCTTCCCAGTAATTCCACGGATAGAGATCCATCAGGGACTCGGCGAGTAGCGCGAGCACATCGGGGTCTTTTGGAAAATCGCGCGCCACCTGCCGCATTGCATCGGCATAGGCCCGATCCAACGCGCTGCGGTCCGACGTCCACTGCGGCTGATATCTGACGGCGAGCGCCTGAATCAAGGCGCGTTCGACCGCGCTGGCGCCGGACGCGAGCCGCTGCGATTCCTGCGCCATCCGATAAGCCTCGGCGTTATCGGCTTCCTGCATCGCCAGGTTGATGTTAGGTCCCAGCACCAGGCCAGCACCCCAGGCGCAAATCGCGCACTTCGGGTCGAGGTTGAGCGCGGCCAGAAACGACCGTCTGGCTTCGGCATGATTGAACCCGTAGGTCAGGATCAAGCCCTGGCTGAAATAGCGTTGCGCCAGCGAATTGCGCGTGGAGATGAGCCGCGTATATGCGCCCAGATGCTCGAACAACGGCGCAGGCCGCGGCTGCGCCGCGGGTGCCTTAAGACTTGGGCTCGAGGTTGAGCAGGCAGTCAACAAGGTAGCCAACAGAACCATATACAAACCACGCATAGACCCTCCAGCTCGCACTCGGAAACTTTCTGCGAGGGCGCTGATCTTAACTCGCAACGCGGCGTTGCGCAGGCAGGAAGCGGCTGTTGCGCAACAGGCCGGCGGACACCGCCGAGACCAGCACGCCAACCGGGAAGATCTCAGCGAATACCATTGGCAACCGAAAGAGCGGATTCGCATATTGCAATTTGAACTGCTCCATCTTTGCGACGAATTTCTCCAACGCAGCGCCGGCAACGCCGGCGGCCTTCTGTTCTTCGATCATCGACTTCGTGTAGTCGGCGGCAAAGTCCAGGTGCGTGACCGCAACCGCCGTTTCCCACGACAGGACATAGAAAATACCGGCGACCACGCTGATTCCCAACCCCAGGCCGAATGCGGGCCAGAATCGGATGACCCCGCCCAGCTCAACGTCCCGATGTCTTTTGATGGCAATGAACACGGCGCTGAGCGCAATGAGCATGCTGAGATAGCCAACCACCATGGCCCAAGGCATTGGCGTATGGCGGCTCATCATTACTCCGACAGAAAACGCCTGTGCGCCGACGATCAGACCCGCGACCGCACCATAGGACAGAATTTTACGAAGCATGGAATCCTCCCTTTCAGAACCCGCCGGTGAACGACGAAGGCCATTTACTGCGCCAATCCTGGTCCAGACCATCCCCCAAAACGGTGACTCACGCAAAATCGCCCGTCTTTGGAGCCCCTCAGCGCACGATGCCGAGATCGCGGGCCTTGTTGATCGCCTCGGTCCTCCGCCTGGCGTCCAGCTTTTCAAACAGGCGCGCCACATGGGTCTTCACTGTATCCGGCGCGACCTCGAGCCGCACGGCGATTTCCTTGTTGGAGCGACCCAGCGCCATCTCCTGCAGCACCGTTAGCTCGCGGGGGCTGATGCCGAGTGCCGCCACGGCCTTTGGATTGCCGGCGAAAGGCGCCGGCCTGGGAGCGCCCAGGACGCGCGCGCCGATGTAAATCCCCAGCGCCAGAAACGCGATCGCGATAATTACAATGTAGATGTCACGCGAATATGCGCGCACCAGTCTCTGGTAGTCGAGCCACTGCAAGCCGAGCGTACCCGCTGCCAGCAGCGCTCCGTAGCAGGCGACCCGTTTCCACATCCAGCAAACTCTAGCATGTGTCGAATGCGAGGCCACTCACGCAGCGGCACCGTGAACGGTTACAGTCAGGAGATGGATCCACTCCGTTCCGATGCCCTGGTCATTTTTGGTATCAGCGGCGACCTCGCGTTCCGCAAGATCTTCCCCGCGCTGCAGAATCTTATCCGGCGCGGGCGTCTGGGGATGCCAGTCATCGGCGTTGCGCGCGGCGTGGGTTCACTGGACAAGCTGCGCGCGCGCATTCGGGACAGCCTGACGCAGCACGGGGGCGGAGTCGATGAAGCCGCCTACGACGCGTTATGCGCGCAGTTCAGCGTAGTCGAGGGCGACTATGCCGACCAACAAACCTTCCTCGCCTTGCGCCGCCAACTCGGGGAAGCCAGGCGGCCGCTGCATTACCTGGCGATTCCACCGTCGCTTTTTTCCGCAGTGGTCGAGCAGCTTGGCAGTTCTGGCTGCGCCGCCGGGGCCCGCGTGGTCGTCGAAAAACCGTTAGGTCGCGATCTGGCATCCGCACGCACCATCAATCACGTCATACAGTCCGTGTTTGCTGAAAGTTCGATCTTTCGCATCGATCACTTTCTCGGCAAGGAGCCAGTGCAGAACCTGATGTACTTCCGCTTTGCGAACGCCTTCCTGGAACCGGTGTGGAACCGGAACTATGTCGACAGCGTGCAGATCACGATGGCCGAGAAATTTGGCGTCAACGGACGTGGCCGCTTGTATGAAGAACTGGGCGCGATTCGTGACGTCGTGCAGAACCATCTGTTCGAAATTCTCGCGATGATTGCCATGGAGCCTCCGACCGATATTGAAAGCGAAGCCTTGCGCGATGAAAAGATGAAAGTTCTGCGGGCCATCCGCCTGCCGCAAGAGCGCTCACTGGTGCGCGGTCAGTACACCGGCTATCGTGCGGAGCCGGGCGTCGATTCGCAATCGGCAGTTGAAACGTTTGCGGCGTTGCGAGTCGACATCGATTCCTGGCGTTGGGCCGGTGTGCCTTTTTTCATTCGCAGCGGCAAGAGCCTCGCGGTCACCTCCACCGAGGTCATGGCCACCTTCAAGCGTCCCCCGCAGCAGCTGTTCAATGAATCGGTGCTGCCGCGCGCCAACTATCTCCGTTTCCATCTCGGACCCGATCGCGTGGCAATTGCGCTCGGCGCGCGGGTCAAAGCCGCCGGCGAGTCAATCGTCGGACGCGAAGTGGAGCTGATTGCACTCAATTCGCAGGCCGACGAGATGACGCCCTATGAGCGTTTGCTGTCGGATGCCATCCGCGGCGATCAGCGCCTGTTTGCACGCAGCGACGCCATCGAGGCCTCATGGGCGGTGATCGATCAACTTCAGGCACGCGCTGCGGACGTCGAAATGTATACCGCCGGAAGCTGGGGCCCGGCGTCGGCAGATCGCGTGGTGCAGCGCTATGGGGGTTGGCACAACCCGGCACTGGATCCTGCGTCGCAGCCAGGTACTACAGCTGCATGATACGGGTGGTCGCCGGCAAAGGCGGCATCCCGGCGCTTCAGGCGCGACGAACTGGAGTGGTGGCATTCGCAGATGCCGTGGCCGTCGGAGATGTCGATACGGCATGACCGCCGAAAGCCTGGCGCATGCGCGCCAATAACCGCGCCTGATAGTCCGCCTTGCCCTGGCTCGAGAACCGCTGCATAAGCGCGAGACTCATCACGGGCGTGGGAATGCCGAGTTCGATCGCCTCCAGCGCTGTCCAGCGTCCTTCGCCCGAATCCGCGACCACCGGCGCGATGTTATCGAGCGCATCCTTGTCGCGCAGGAACTCCGCGGTGAGGTCTAACAACCAGGAGCGCACCACCGAACCGTGGCGCCAGGATTCCGCAATTTTCGCGACGTCGAGCCGGAACTCGGGCTTGGCGTCCAGCAGCGCAAAGCCCTCGGCGTAGGCCTGCATCATGCCGTACTCGATACCGTTATGAATCATCTTGGCGTAGTGGCCCGCTCCAGACGGCCCGCAATGCAGCCAGCCACGATCCGGTGCTGGCGCCAGCGCGCGGAACGCGGGTTCCAGGCGCGCAATGGCAGCTTCGCTGCCACCCAGCATCAGTGCATAGCCGTTCTCAAGACCCCATACCCCGCCGGATACGCCTGCATCGACGTACTCAATGCCGCTCGCAGCTAACATCGACGCGCGACGCATGCTGTCGACGTAGTAGGCGTTGGCGCCATCGACGACAGCGTCGTCTCGTGCCAACAAAGGCCGCAGCACGGCAAGCGTCGATTCCGTGGCCTCGCCGGCCGGCAGCATCAGCCACAACGCTCGCGGAACTACCAACGTCGCCACCAACTCTTCAAGCGAAAGCACCGCTCGCACGCCAGGCTCGCTGGTGAACGCCGTGCGCGCCTCGGGCGACCGGTCAAAGGCAATGACCTCGATGCCGGCACGTGCGAGGCGCCTAGCCATGTTGGCGCCCATGCGCCCCAGTCCGATCATTCCTATTTGCATCCTGCAGCCCTCCGGTTTGCCCGCAGTTTACGCCGCTGCGCCGGCTGCCACAGGTGCAGGCATGCGCCTACATGCGGTTGGCATTTTTGCTGACGGAGTTCAGTACGCACTGAACGCAGAGTTGGGCACCACTCTTGGAGAGCCGCACATGACCCGCAAGAACCAAGGCGAAGGCGACAAGGAATCGGCCCGTCGCTTCAATGACAAGGAAACGCAGTTCGTCAAACGAGGCGGCGCGAAAAACAGGCCGGACCCCGTACAGCCAGGCGACCTCGCGGCCGAATCCGCCGGCAAGGAGCGGGCCAGGCGCGGCGACCAGGACAGTCGCGATGCGGCTGTGATGCGTGACAAGGCCAAGAAAGGCGGCAAGCCGTTATAAGCGGTCGCCGTCCTGCCACGGAGGAAATTTGCACATGCGAACTAACAGAATTCAGCAAATGGACGCTGCACGAATCGACGTTTTGTATGGACTGGAGCCGGTTTTTGAACCGGGTGCCCACGCGGCGCTGGAGACGTGGGCAAACCTCGACTGCCCATATTGCGGCGAGACTTGCAAGCTGAGCGTTGACCTGACGGATCAATCGCGCAGTTTCATTGAAGACTGCGAGGTGTGCTGCCAGCCGATCCAGGTGACCCTGCACGTCGACGACTCCGGCAGGCTGCGCCAGTTATCCACCCGGCGCATGGACGACTAAAGCATCAGTTTGGGCCGGGCGGCACTGTCCTACGACAGGAGTAGGTATCCACCGACGGTTAGCGTCGTCGCGAAACCTCACGATAAGGTTGAATTAACCAGGAGAAATCGAATGACCAAGTTGAAATCATCGTTGCCGGCAATAGTCGCCACATTGGCAGTTTGCCTCGCAACAGCCTGTACCTCCACGCGCACTCAAAAGAGCGCTGGTGAAGTAATCGACGATGCTGTCATTGGCACGAAGGTCAAAACCGCTTTGATCGGCAACCCTGTCACCGAGGCACATAATATCGATGTCCAGGTATTCAAGGGCCGCGTACAGCTCAATGGCTTTGTTGAATCGCCTGCTGAAATCACACAGGCGACGAAACTCGCGCGTGATGTCGGTGGCGTCGTCGGGGTTGACAACAACCTGAAGGTGCGCGCTGAAAAGACTGCGGGCGCCGCTGTGGACGATACGGCACTGATGGCCAAAGTAAAGGCCGCGTTGATTGGCGATAGCCGCACCAAGTCCCACCAGATAGAACTTGCGATCAATCAGGGAACTGTGCAAATGGCTGGATTTGTCGACAGTGCCGCGACTCGTACCGCTGCGGTCGATATCGTTCGGGGTATCGAAGGCGTGGTGCGAATCGACAATCAGATGGCGATCAAATAGTCGGTCTGCGAAGCGATAGCGAATGCAGGACGCGGTTCGACTTAACGGACCGCGTCCTTCATGCTGTCCATTGGTTCTGTCCCATGGTTGGCGCAGCAGCGCCGGTCTAAGCAACACAAATGATTGGTCGGGACGCCGAGATTTGAACTCGGGACCCCTTGCACCCCATGCAAGTGCGCTACCAGACTGCGCCACGTCCCGACCGAGGACGAAATCATACCGCAGCGGAGCACGGCGGGCTCAAGAAACTAACGGCGCAATAACTTGACGACGTCTTCCAGCTCGTTACGCAGCTGTCGCACGATCTGCTGGCTCTGCGACGTGTCGGTGCGCGCTTCTTCGCCGGTGAGCTTGTTGCGCGCGCCGCCGATGGTGAATCCTTCTTCATATAACAAGCTGCGGATCTGGCGAATGACCAGCACGTCCTGGCGCTGGTAGTAGCGGCGGTTGCCGCGGCGCTTCACGGGCTTGAGCTGCGGGAACTCCTGCTCCCAGTAGCGCAGCACATGCGGCTTGACCGCGCACAGCTCGCTTACTTCACCGATGGTGAAATAGCGCTTGCCCGGAATCGGCGGCAGCTCGTCGTTATTCTTCGCTTCCAACATACGCTTCAACCCGCGCTTTTAATTTTTGTCCCGGTCGGAAAGTCACCACACGGCGCGCCGTGATGGGGATTTCCTCGCCGGTCTTGGGGTTTCGCCCAGGACGCGTGTTTTTGTCGCGCAAATCGAAGTTGCCAAAGCCCGAGAGCTTGACCTGTTCCCCGTTCGACAGCGCTTCACGCATTTCTTCGAACATGAGATCGACCAGCTCGCGCGCTTCGCGCTTGTTGAGGCCCAGCTGATTGAACAGCGCCTCAGCCATTTCTGCCTTAGTCAAAGCCATGAGCTGAAATCTCTTGTTATTCTCGAATTTTTGCGTTGAGACTCGCGCCCAAGTCCGAACGAATGGCAGCCATGATTTTGTCTGCGTCTTCGTCGGTCAAGGTCTTCAAATTATCCTGAAAAATCAAGCCTAAAGCGACACTCTTTCGACCAGATTCTACACCTGCTCCCCGGTAAACGTCGAAACAGCGCAACTCGCGCAATAGCCCTGAAGCGACTGAGGTTACACGTTCGTGAAGCTGGCCGAAAGTGACCCTTTCGTCGACCACCACTGCCAAATCGCGGCGCACCTGCGGCTGCCGCGAGATCTCGCCTATCTGTGGCATTTGGGGCGCCAACGCCTCGCGGTGAAGCTCGAACACCTGGGGGGCATATGTCAAATCCAGCGCCGCCACCTGATCGGGGTGCAGATCACCCAGGGACCCCACCGCAACCCCCGCTTTCAGGATGGTCGCGCTGCGTCCGGGATGCAGGCAGGCCGGTCCGCCCGGCCGGAATTCAAAGGCGGCGAGATCGCCACTGATCGACAGCAATGCCGACACATCGGCGCGTAAATCATAGAAATCCGCGGCAATTTTTAATTCGTCGCGCGCGCTGCCCCATTGCTCGGCGTGCCGCGGGCCGGCGCTGACGCCCGCGACCATGTCGGTCTCAGTGCCGCTGCCGTCGAAAACGCTGCCGAGCTCGAATAACCGCACGCGGTCCTGCTGGCGCCGGAAATTGTCGGCGGTGGCCTGCAGCAAACCGGGCCACAAAGACACGCGCATTACGGCAAGACTTTCCGCAATGGGATTGGTAAGCCGAACGGTGGCCGCAGCCGGAAAAAGTCTCTGTTGCAGGGCCGGGTCCACAAACGCGAAGTGGATGGCCTCCTGGTAACCGCGCGCTGCGAGCAGGTCGAGAATCCGGGTTTCGCCCGCCTGCGCTTCGGGCATCGGCGCAAAAACCTGCCGGGCGCGCGGTGCGGATTCAGGAATGGCGGCGAGGCCGATCTCCCGCCCCACCTCCTCGATCAGGTCGGCCTCGATCGCAATGTCGAAGCGATGCGCGGGCGGCGTCACGCGCCAGCCGTCGGCAGTCGCATCCACCCGCATTCCTAACGCAGTCAATTTCGCAGCAACGACGCCCGCATCCGGTTGCAGGCCTAACAGACGCGCCAGTTGACTGCGGCGCAGTGCAACTGGCGGGCGCGCCGGCAGGGGATCCTGGCTGCGATGCACAGCCAGCGGGCCTGCCTCGCCACCGGCAATTTGCAGCAGCAGCTGGGTCGCACGCTCCATGGCCCGCTCCTGAAGGCCCGGATCCACACCCCTCTCATAGCGCTGGCTGGCGTCGGTGGTAAGGCCTAATCGCCGCGCGCGGCCGGCGATCGCCTGTGGCTCAAACCAGGCAACTTCAAAAAAGACATCGGCCGTGCCGGCGCTGACGGCGGTGCGCTCGCCGCCCATTACGCCGGCAAGACCCACGGACCCGACTGCATCCGCAATCACCAGCATATCGTCGGCGAGGCTGACCGCCTTGCCGTCGAGCAGCGTCAGCGATTCCTGCGCCCTGGCCTTGCGCACGATGATGCCGCCCTGCAATTTGGCGGCATCGTAGGCATGCATGGGCTGGCCCAACTCCTGCAGCACATAGTTGGTCACATCGACCACCGGCGAAATGCTGCGCAGCCCTGCACGGCGCAGGCGTTCACGCAGCCACAGCGGGGTCGGCGCACTGTTGTTGACGCCGCGGATCAGCCGGCCTGCGAATTTGGGGCAGCCCGCGCCGTTGACCAGAGCCACGGGCACGTTGACTTGATGCTGCGCAGTCGCAGTGGTGGGAGCCCGCCCGCGCAGCGTCGCGCCGCCCAGGGCCGCGACTTCCCGCGCCAGGCCTAACACCGACATCGCATCGCCACGATTGGGCGTCACGGCGATTTCCAGGATCTCGTCATCCAGGCCCATGGCCACGCGGATATCCGCGCCTAACGCCATGGCGCCGGGCAACTCGACGATGCCGTCCGAGGTCTCGGCCAGGCCCAGCTCTTTCGCAGAACACAACATGCCCGCCGAGTCGACGCCGCGCAATTGCGCAGCCTTGATCCTGAGATCGCCCGGCAGCACCGCACCAACGTTAGCCAGCGCGGTGCGCAGGCCGGCGCGCGCGTTCCTGGCGCCGCAGACGATCTGCAGCAGCGGCCCGGAGCCGGTCGAGACCTGGCAGACCTGCAACTTGTCGGCCTGAGGATGTTTCTCGCAGCTGACAATCTCGGCCACGACGACACCGCTGAATGGCGGCGCCGCCAGCGTCACGCCTTCGAGCTCGAAGCCCGCCATGGTCAGGCGTTCGCCGAGCTCGCGTCCACCCCAGGGGCAGTCGACGAATTCCTTGAGCCATTGCAGTGACAGTTTCATGCCTATACCGCCTGAAACTGCCGGAGAAATCGCAGGTCGCTGTCGAAGAACAGGCGCAGGTCATTCACGCCGTAGCGCAGCATGGTCAGGCGCTCGATACCCATGCCGAAGGCGTAGCCCGTATATTTTTCGGCATCGATGCCGCAGGCCGTGAACACGTTAGGATGCACCATTCCGCAGCCGGAGATTTCCAGCCAGCCGGTGTGTTTGCAGACACGGCAGCCGGCCCCGGCGCAGAAAACGCAGGAAATATCGACTTCAGCCGAGGGTTCAGTAAACGGAAAATAGGAAGGCCTGAGCCGCATCTTGAGATCGCGCTCGAAAAACGCCTCGAGAAATCCGTGCAGGACAGCCTTCATGTCGCCAAAGCTGACGTTTTCATCGACGAACAGGCCCTCGACCTGGTGAAACATCGGTGAATGGGTCTGGTCGTAGTCGCAGCGATACACGCGGCCCGGCGCGATGATCGCGAGCGGCAGTTGGTTAGACCTGGCAGCAGCCTGCATGCTGCGGATCTGCACCGGCGAGGTGTGCGTGCGCAGCAGCCGGCCATCGGGGAAATAGAACGTGTCGTGCATTGCCCGCGCCGGGTGATCGGCCGGAATATTGAGCGCGGTGAAGTTGTGAAAATCGTCTTCGATCTCGGGCCCGGTGGCGACGCTGAAACCCGCGCGCCGGAACAGCTCCTCGATCCGCAGCCGCACCTTGGTGACCGGATGCAGGCCGCCACGCGGCTCGCCTCGGCCAGGCAAAGTCACGTCGATGGTCTCCGACGCTAACCTGGCCGACACGGCTGCAGCAGTCAGCTCGGCCTTTCGTGACTCCAGAGCCGCCGCCACTTTTTCCTTGGCGACGTTGATGAGCGCGCCTGCGGCCGGGCGCTCGGCCGCTGGCAGTTTTCCCAGCGACTTGAGTTCTTCGGTCAGCGTGCCTTTCTTGCCAAGCACAGCGACGCGGATCGCTTCCAGCGCGGACAAGTCCGTGCAGGAAGCGATCTCGGCGAGTGCCGTCGATGTCAGCGAGTCAAGGTTGGCCACAAGGGAACACCTTCCGGCGTTAGCCGGACCCGTCAGGTCTTGGGAAGCGCTGCCTTGGCTTGTTCCACCAACTTGCCAAATGCCGCCGGATCATTCATTGCAATGTCGGCCAGCATCTTGCGATCGACCTCGATCATGGCCAGCTTCAGGCCATTCATCAGGCGGCTGTAGGACAGTTCATACAGGCGCGCTGCGGCGTTGATGCGCTGGATCCAGAGCGCACGGAAATCGCGCTTCTTCAGGCGGCGGCCGACATAGGCGTATTGCCCCGCCTTGATCACCGCCTGCTTGGCGGCGCGGAATACCTTGCGCCGCGCGTTGTAGTAACCCTTGGCTTTGCCGAGGACCTTCTTATGGCGTCGACCTGCGGTCACACCACGTTTTACTCTTGCCATGGTTCAGCTCCTCAGGTGTTAGGCATTAACTTGTCGATCCGGTGGGTATCGCTCTTATGGACGAGCGAGGAACCTCCGGAACGGAGCTGGCGCTTGGTTTTACGCGGCTTGTGGCCGAGATTGTGGCGGCGGCCGGCTGAATAAGCCTTCCAGCTTTTCGCAGTCTTGCGAAAACGCTTGGCCGCTGCCCGGTTGGTCTTCAACTTGGGCATCGTCGTCTCCTTGTTAGCTCCGGTCACAAGGCACCGCACTATTGCAATGCCCGCTACGGGCATGCACTGACTCGCGTCAGCGCACTTTTTTCGGCGCAAATACCATGACCATCTGCCGCCCTTCCATCAGCGGGTTCTGCTCCACCGTCGCATGGGCGACGAGGTCGAGAACCAACCGATCGAGAAGTTTGCGACCGACTTCCTGGTGCGCCATCTCGCGGCCGCGGAAACGTAAAGTTACCTTGGCCTTATCACCCTCGGTCAGGAAGCGAATGAGATTACGCAGTTTGACTTGGTAATCGTTCTCATCCGTCCCGGGGCGAAATTTCACTTCCTTGACTTGCTGCTGCTTCTGCTTGCGCTGCGCGTTGTGGGTTTTCTTCTTCTGTTCGAAGAGATACTTCCCGAAGTCCATGATGCGCACCACCGGCGGCTCCGCCGTGGGCGAGACTTCCACGAGATCCAGTTCGCTGACTTGGGCGAGGCTCAGTGCCTCAAAGCGGGTCATGATGCCTGCCTGGCCGCCGTCGGCCCCGATAACTCGCACCTGCGGCGCGGTAATTTCGTCATTGCGCCGGACGCGCTTGATTGCAGTCGAGATAAGTCAATCCTCCAACGTACGGCGCCCGTAGCTGTCGAGTTCAGGACGCAACCGGCTAACAAAATCGGCTGGCGTCATGGACCCGAGGTCCTTGCCGTTACGGGTTCGCACAGAAACAAAACGGCCGGCAACTTCTTTGTCGCCGGCCACCAGTAAATACGGCACACGAACGAGCGTGTGCTCGCGAATCTTAAAGCCGACCTTCTCGTTTCGCAAGTCGGACTCGACCCGA
>JAYUGT010000110.1:0-12538 GCA_043738315.1 Gammaproteobacteria bacterium | reverse complement strand
TCAAGAATCGCGCCGCCGATGCTAACAAAGACAGCATCGTCACCGTAGGCGAATTGCAGACCTATGTGATCGAGCAGGTCCGCACGCTCACGCAGGGCGGCCAGAATCCGACCGTGCGGCGCGAGAATCTGGAGTACGACTTCGCCGTGTTCTGATCGCTAACGGTTCACGGAACCGGCACCGCTATTCTGGGACAGGCAAAGCCGCCGGTGTAAGGCGCACCGGTTGGGGCGCAGACTTCGTAGTAATACGTAACACCGTGTTGCACAACCGTATCGTCAAACCTGAAGGCGGTGAAATTGAGCGGAACGCCAGCAGCGTCCCTGATAAAATCCGTCGCGATGACCGAGTTGCCGTTTGCCTGCGGTGTCAGCACTCCCTTCTTGATCTGATAGGGCGCCAAGCCGAAAGCATTCCATTCGATCACGACTCGATCGGCCGTCAGCGGAATGGTGGACCGGACCATGAACTCCGGGATGCTAACGGGAAAAATGCCGCTCGGCGTGAAGGACCCGTTGCCGAAGTCCGCCGCCATCCGAAATTTGTAGACAAGATTGGGCGACAGACTTTGAGTTGAATACTGGCCAGTGACGTGGGTAATAGAGGCTTGATTCGACGGGCTTCGGACCCACGACGTCGCGGAGCTGACCTCGGTCTCAGCGCCGCCTCTCCCGTCGTCTCGCCACAGACGGAAAGTCAGCGGCTCGAGGGTCGCGACATCGAAAAACACATTCACCAAGCCACCGTTCCCCTCGCGGTTAGCCTGGGCTTTCACGCCGAAAAAAGGCAGCACGGAGACCTCAGCCCTCGGCAGACCGCGCGTGTTCGAGACACAGGGGTACTCGGCGGATATCGTGTAGGTCTGCGGTCCCGTCGGGACGTCTGTCAGGTGAAACGGTTGGGTGATTACCACGACACCGGCGGCGGGCAGGCTCGAGCCGAACACGCGGTAGTACGATACGCCATCGACGCGCGGCCAGACCAGGTCCACGGCGTGCGCGGCGACCACCGTAGCCGTCAGGCTTGCCGGCGGTGGGTAAGGCGGTGCGCGCAACGTCATCTCGCTCCTGAGGCACGGGTCAATCTGCATTCGGCTCGGCGCAGGTGTGATGACAGGAGCGCTCCTAGCCGGAGCGGTTGCAGCATGGGCCGCCAGGCCCAGGGGCACCAGCATGACCAGGGACACAGCAACCCTGGCCGACTTGGATCCGGTGCGGCGAATTAGTAGAATATTCATGTTAGGTAGCTCCATTTTTTCCCAGGAAACGTGTCAATCGGCTAGTACGGTCTGACTGCCGGTTATGACGCTGCCAGATCCGTTAGCTGAACCAGCTTGCATCTGGACCAAGCTGCCCACCGTCGCCAGCGGCTTACCGCCGCCGTTCAGAGTCACCGGCAACCCTTTCAGATCCAGCTTCGTGCCGGCTTGCAATACGGCCCCGCCAGTACTGGCGAGCGCAAGATTGGCTGCTTTGACGCTCAGAGTCGAAGCCGCCGTCAAAGTCACATTATCGCGTGCTTGAATGATCACCTCGGCGCCGATGATCGTGACGGTAGGGTCCTGCCAGGCATTGCCGGTCGAGGTCACGCGCACCACCGCCTGCAATGCAGCGAGCTGCGCCTGCAACGCTTGCACCTGCTGCTGCAAAGCCACCAGCTGCTGCTCGATGGAAAGAGGCGCCGCAACCGGGCTTACAGTGCTACGGACGCCGCCTGTCGGCGGCGGTGCCGCTGACGCTGCACCGCAGATAAATTGGCAAAGGAGTGCCAGGGCCAAAAGTGTTGATTTCATGTTTGCGGCGGAACCCAGGAATCGGTCGCGGAAATCCTAGCCTTGTAGTCGACAAGTTCAATGCTTTGAAACACGAACTCGAGAATTTCCATCGGCGGCAGATTGAGCTGTCCTGCAGGTACCAGGGAATCGGAGGTATGCTCGATTGACGATAATACGGCGTTCGTCAGCTTGATTGAGTGATCGAGCACCAGTTGGCCGACAGCGTCAACCGCGAAAAAATCGAATACCACCGAAGTCAAAGTCTCGTTCGACGCCAACGCTTGAAAAAGTTGCGGCGATACAGAACTCCACTCTTTCTTTATTTTAATCGCTTTGTGCTGCCGCCTGCCCACTGCCAGACCGGTTGCAGCATCGCGCGGGCTGATAACGGAATAGGCGAATGTGAGGCCGTCAATCTTTTTTTCGCATCCGCGGATTCTGCTCTGGCCGACCAGCTCGCCCTGTTTCTGGGCTGTGATCGAGACACAGAAAACCCCTGCGGCCTGTGCCACGCCGGTGCCTAACAACATCAGCGCCGACGCTGCTGCTACAAAGCCTGTCGATTTCGTTTTCATGATGAACCTCTGTAGTAATGGAAGCATTGCGGAATTCATATGCCGGATCGTGTTATCGCGGCGGTAGCGGCGCAGGCGCAGGCGTCGGCCCTTTGGGTGGTGGCCCGACGGCGGGCGGCGGGCTAGGTCTCGGCGCAGTGCCACCTCCCAAAACTCCCGAGACGCCGATCGGCGCCGCTGCGCAGGGTCCATCGGCGCATTCCGGTCCGGCTTTTACCACGGGCTTCATCTCCATGGGTTGCCCACCTGCGATGCCGCCGCCACGATTGCAGGGACACACCTCGCCCGGCATGCAGCGCATCGCCGCGCAGCGCTGGTCGTTAGGTCCGTTGCGGGCCAGGTCGCCGGCTTCCATCATGCAGGCCATGGCACCAGGGATCGGTCCGGCCGCCTGCGAGGGATCGAACAGGGCGATGGTCGGATTCGGCGTCGGACCGGCACCGCCTGGATTCCTGACGCCACCCAGGCCCGTACCAGGCTGGCGCGGTGTCATGTCGGATCCATTAGTGCACGCGTACAGCGACTTTGCGCGCGCGGCGGCATTGGAACTGGCGCTGCCGCTGCAGCCACTGTTGGGATTCGACGGATCGTTGACGGTGCGTTTGTTAGCCTGCGGATCAGTCATCACGCGGCCGGCACGTTGTTGGTAGTAAGCATCCGTATCGCCGCTATCCGCAAGGTTGTTGCTTGCGCTGTGTTCTTGCAGTATCTGCAAGGTCCCGCGCGCAGCATCCGCACCCTCCGGGCTCGCAGCCTGTGCAACCGTATCCACAACCGGCGGCGTCTTGTCGAATATCGCGGACACAATGCTAACAACAACGTCTTTCACCTTGCCGACACCGTCCTTGAATTTCTCCCACTTCCCCGGCTCGCTGGTCGTAGTCGTCGTTGTCGTGGTGTCAGATCCGGCGGCCCCACCGGCCTCGTCGCTCAGCGCGCATAATTTGTCCTTGATGCCGGGCTGTTGCGAGGCCTGCTTGGCAAGATCTGCTCCCGCAGTCCGGGGATCCACGGTCATTCCCGCAATGGCTCTTGACATGCAGGCGAACTGACCGCGCACGCCAGAAGACTTCACGCTATCGAGCACACAGGCCACACCGCTTGCCGGGATACCTCCGGGCGGTTCCATCGCACCCGCGCCGCCCTTGCCATTCGCACCAGCACCTGCGGCATCGGGGCAAACAAAATTGTTAGACGACATGTCTAACAACATGCAGCTGCCTTTGCCAAAATTGTTCAGGTTCTGCATCGACCACAGAACGCGATCCATCCCGTCCTGGAGGCCGCTCTGCACCATCATGCCGCGCCGAAAGTCATACATCCACAGACCTAAGTCGCTGCGCGGATAGGCGGCCATCAAGGGCTGCATGCGCGCGTAGTCGATGTTAACCATCATCAGCCACCAACTCTGCCCGGTGTACTGCAGCTGATCGAACGTCTGCATGCCGAGGTTTGTCACGCCCATCACTGCAATTTGTGCCTGCTGAGCCGGCAACCCGGTGACGGCACGATGGACGTACATCGCCAGCGCGAACTCGAGTCCGCGCGCGCCGTCACGTGTCAGGCAGAGCGAGCGATCCTGAAACTGACCCATGAAGCGCGTCGCGTCGCCGTACTTCTTCAGCGACACCGCCAGGATCGTGTTCTTCACCAACAGGTCCAATCCGAGGTTGCCCTGACAGCTTGGGTCTTGCTGCGTGGAGGCGGCTGCCTGGATCGGATAATAGAAAGCTGCACGCTGCCAGGTGATGTCCCACAAGGCGTCCCAGGTTCGCGGCAGGGTTCGCGGCACGCGACTCTGTGCCGTGATCGGCTGCGGTGCGGCCCCCAGGCAGTCTGGAATTCCGCTGACAAGCAACATGATCAATGCGCTTGCGCCGCCGATGCGCGCAAAGGCTTTCTTGCAAAAATTCATGACAGTCTCCATTGAATTGAGTCGCTACCGCTTCGAGTCCGTGTTCCCGAATACTCTGTCGCTGTGAGTCTGCAGCAGGTTCAAGCGTCGCGACCGTCGCTGGAATGCTTTTATATTTCGTTGGTGAACGGCGCCATCGCGTTTAACAAGTATGCGCGCATCCGGATTCATGGCGAGGGTTTTGACGATAAGGGTTCCTGGGTCAGCGGGTTCGCTGAAACGGCGCCCTGACAATGTGCGAACCCTGATTTCGGGTGTGCAGTATTCTAAGTGGAGTGTGGCTGCCACCAGAATACGGCGCCCGTGCCGATCTCGCACAATATCCCGCCCGACCTGCGCGGGTGCGACCGCGTTGACGTGGTCGAGATACAACGAAGAGAAGATTCTGTACGCACCGCAGCAGGCCGAGAGCGGTACGCTGGTCGGCGATGTGTGCCGGCAAAAAATCCAGCTGGCGTTGTTTCAGGCGCCAGACACTAGTTTGCAATTGTGAAATTCCATCTGCAGGTGACCTCACCGCGTGCATCCGCCGGTTGCATTGGACCCGTTGGTCCGGGTGATGCAAAGGTGATCTTGCCGGATAGCGCCGACGAGTTAGCCGCGCCTTGAATCAAAGACACCGCCCATTCGAAGGCTTCCAGACCTAACGGAACCGGTCTCTGCGGCTGACCGCCAATAAACTGTTGTTGCTGGCCCTGAATTCCGTTGCGAATTCGTAGTTGGGCGTGCCAGCTCTTGAGTATCAGCATGCCGTCGACCGCTCGCAGAAACACTGCCATGGGCGCGCTGGCCGTGCCGTTGGTTGTCCAGCGCGCTGTCAGGGTTTGCGAGCCCTGGCTGCGGCTGAGCTCACCTTGCCCTCGGATCGTCCATGTACCCGCGAGGGTTTGAATGGCGTTAGCTGTCAGGGGGCTGCGGCCCCCGACATCCCAATGGTGTTCCTGATGGTCACGGTAACCCGCGCCGCTGGCATCGATCACACAATCGATCATCCCGGTGTCGAGCGTTGCCGCCGCGTCGCCGATCGGCGGCAACGCGGCGAGTACTAACACGGCGCCGCGTCGGCGGATCATTGCTAACGTCGCGGCGTCATGCAGGCGCCGAGGCCGTCGGCGACCTGGCTGGCCGGGCACATTCCCGTGGCGCCCGCGGGCGGAATGACGCAGGTGCCAGTCTTTGCGCTGAACATGAGTCCGGGTGGGCAGGTGCAGACGGCCGCCACGCGCGCAATCATGCAACCGCCGGTGCCGTTAGCGACTTGTCCGGCAGGGCAGGTGCCGGTTGCGCCGGTCACCGGATTAACGGTCGTGGTTGTCACGCAGCCACCAGTGCCGTTAGCAACCTGACCGGCAGGGCAAACACCGGTCGCACCTGCGGGCGGATAGGTCGTGCTCGGCGTCATACACCCACCAGTGCCGTTAGCAACCTGGCCGGCAGGGCAAACGCCGGTCGCACCCGCGGGCGGATACGTTGTGCTCGGAGTCATACAACCGCCGACGCCATCGGAAAACTGGCCCTGTGGACAAAAGCCCGTTGCGCCTGCAGGCGGATAAGAGGTCGCGGGCGAGGTGCAGGCGCCAACACCGTTCGCAAATTGTCCGGTGGGGCAGCTGGTGGTGCTGCCCGCGGGCGCGTTCGTGCACGTGCCTCGGGTGGGATCTACCTGCTGTCCGGCGGGACATGCCTGAGCTAACACACTGCCGTTGGCAAAAATTCCTGCGAGCGCCAGCGCGGCCAGGATGACTGGTGTTTTCATGATCGAATTCTCCTGATATAGATACGTTGTCAATCGGCGACCTCGATAGTGACCGACGCCGCAGCCCAATCCGGGGGCGCTGCTGAGTCGGCCGTGACTTTGATGCCGCGGGTCGCGACGCCGGCAAGGTCGGAGCGCAGGCTCCCCAGATCCTGACCAATGCCGCGCGACGCAGCGCTCTGCAGCGACCGGATGCGGTCGCGAATGTTGTTAGCTGTCGCGATGTTGGTGCTGGCAAAAACGCGCACGGTGTCGACGCCGCTCGGAGGACTGTAATCCCAATGAAATCCGGCGCGATTGCCCGATTCCAGCGTATCGGGTATGGCGACCTGCTGGTTGGCGCGTACCGCGCCGCCCGGGTAGAAGTCCGCGCGCTGGTAATCGTTAGGGAACAGGACGTTGGTATTGCCTTCCGAATCCACGTCGACGATGGTCAGGTAGGCATCCGCGTTGACGGTGACGAGGAGTTGCAGGCTGTTCTGCACGCTGCGCGCCTCGCCGGCACGCCGCGCGTGCAGCCGGGCGGCCGAGGTATCGGCAACCAGCCGGATGTCGCGCGTGCCCAGAGTCTGCTCACCGGCAACGCGGACCGCCAATTGCAACTGGGACGCCGGATTGTCCAAGCTCAGCAACTCCGTGGCTCCCGCTGAGCGCGACGCGATGCGCGCCACGCTGGCGGCGGCTCTTTCATCGCCTGCTGCGAAGGCGCCCAGCACGCGCAGGCCGTCGGCGGTCAGCAAACGCACCGAGGTGCCCTGCGAATCCACCAGGAACCGCGCTGGTTGCGCAGGACCCACGAGGACGAGATTGCGGATATTGCGTTTCAGGATATCCGCCACACGCGTGCGTTGCTCGGCAGGCATGTCGAGGATGCGAATTGCGATGCCCGGGGTTGCCGGCGCGGGCATGAAGACCACCGCACGCGACTGCATCGGAATCGGTCCGGCCTGGTTGCTTACGCTGGCGCGCGCATCCCTGCCTGTTAGCTCGGTGACATGGGCTACCGCAAGTGCCTGTCCGGGTGCGAAACGCGTTTCGCCGGGCGGATATATGGCCCAGCTGGCACCGGGTGCTGCGCCGAGCACCGCGCCGTTGACGAGGATCAGTTGATTCGCACCTGCCGGGTTGGCGATGACCCATGGGAGGCGCGGCCCCGGCGCTGCGGCGAGCGGCGCACCGCTGTTATCAGTCGCCGCGAACAGCGGCTGATCGAGTGCTTCAGGGGGCGCTTCCAATTGTGGGTCCGGCATGGAGTTGCGACCGTAATTTGCCTGGATGCGGCCCAGTTCACGGGCTACGCCGGCGAAAACCTGGCGCGGCGACGCCGAACTCGGCGACGTTGTCATTGCGCGCGCCAGCGAATATGTGAAAAAACCGTGATAGCGGCCGTCGACCTCGCCATCGAGTGCTTCTTCGTTAGCTGCAGCGCCGCCCATGACTACGAAACGCGATTTGCGGAATGGAACGATGCCGCGCGTACTGACGGCGGGTGCGGCGGCCCGATACAGCTCCACGCGGTTGTCCTGCGGAATCGAGCGTGTGTGGATCTGCATGCCACGCGTTGCCGTGCCTGAATGACAGGAGTCGAGCACGATGACGGCGCTGCGCGCCCGCAACCGGGAAAAAATCGCATCCAGCTCGTCGTCGACGATATCGCGTACGTCGCCGCTGCGGCCATCCTGCGGCACGATGGTTTCATCCAGTCCGTCGGCCTCGTCGCCATTCAGGTCCTGCACCTGCGAGCCGTGCCCCGAGTAATGAAAGTACACGGTATCAGCCGGTCCGGCGGCCTGCACCAGAGTGTTCAGCGCAGCTAACATCGCGGCGCGCGTGGCGTTCTCGTCCGCCAGCAGGGTGATATTGCGCGGCTGGAAACCCCAGCGGCTTATCAGGATCTCGCGCATGGTCTCGACGTCGTTGACCGAGCCCTGCAGGCCGGGCACCGCTTTGTAGCGGTTGATGCCGATCAACAACGCGCGCTTGACGCCGATCGATGCCTCCGCGGGAGCTTGCGCAATCGCCGGCGCCGCGCACACGGCGAACAGGAGCACGCAGAGCGCAGAATAAAACCGGCTGGCCACGGACAGTTTCACCATGATGACGCTGAGTCGCGGGTGACTGCCCCGAAGTTCATGGCGGCGCGAGCTCCAGCGACTGCAGAATATCGCTTCGCGCACGCGCGGCGCTGATCTTCTGGCCGAGCGCCGCAGGGTCTGCCGCTGGCAGTTCGACCAGGTAAGCGCCGGCCGGACCGGGGCCATCAACGATCCGCGCGCCCAGGCTGACAAGCAGCTCGCGAATCTGCGCTTCCTGTGCCTGCGGCTTGAAAACCAGTCTGAGCCGGGTTGGCTGCGTCGACAGCCCGCGAGTCGTGACCGCAGGAGTGGGCTGCACGCCTTGAGGATTGTTCCGCAGCAACAAGCCACCCTGAATTACCACCAACAAAAGCGCAGCCGCCGGCGCCCAGCGCGGCACTACCGGTGCGCGCAGCCATTCCGCCAGCTGCGCCAAGAAACCCGAGCTGGCTTGCGTATTCTGTGACTGCGGTGTGTTAGGTACTGTTGATCGGATGCGCGCCATGACCTGCAATCGTGCCGCGGGCGAGGGGCCCGGTTCGGCGGCCAGCGCTGCGTGCACGCCGGTGCGCAATTGCGTGACCGCAACCAGCTCCGCACGGCACTGCGCACAGTTCGCAAGATGAACCTCGATAGCGCGGTGTTCGCTTTCTGTTAGCACACCGGCCACATACCAGGGCAGCGCCGCCGCTTCGGCATGCGTTTCCGGCGGCAATTGCTCGCGCGACGTCATACCGCGGGCTCCAGGTCGCTGCCCTTGAGCACGCGGCGCAATTGTTGCTTGGCGTAAAACACGCGCGTCTTGACCGTGTTGTCCGGAATGTCTAACAAGATCGCTATGTCCTCATAGGGTAACTCTTCGAAAAACGCCAGTCGCAGGATTTCCTGGTGGTCCTGCGACAGCCGGGACAGGGCGCGGCGCATGGCGGCCGACCTGAACTGGTGGTCGGCGGCATCCGCCAGGCCCTCGGCCTCGTCCGCCAGTTCCGCGGTCTCATCCAGCGGCACGTTGCCGCCTGACCGGGCTGCCGACCGCACCGCATCAAGCGCCTTGTGACGCGCGATGCCCAGGATCCAGGTCGACACCCGGGACGAACGGCTGAACCCCCTGGCCCCATGCCACACTGCCAGCATGGTGTCGATGACAACCTCCTCGGTCAGCGCCGGCTGCCGTAAGAAGGTGCGAACGTAGTTGTAGACCCGGCGTTCATAGCGTTCATACAGGCGCTCAAACGCCGCCGTCCCGCCCGACGCCGTGGTCGCAATCAAGTCGAGGTCCGACACGTGTTGTGGGTCAGGTGCAGTCACAGCGAGGTTCAAAGAATCTGCGGGAATTACGTTTGACGGGGTGCTTAACGGGCTCTACAGTGGATTGAACGATTTTTCCGGTCCGTCCGACATACCGTTGACAGCATACTGCGGCGGTTAATGCGCCACGAGGAAATCACCATGACACTCCGTACCGCGACCTCTAACAAATTCACGCAACGCGCCAGCGCCCTGGTGGCCGCGGTCATTCTGACATCCGTTGCCCAGGCTCAGGTGCCACAGCAAGGCTATCCGCAGGCGCCGCAGCAGAGCTATCCGCAGGTACCACAGCAAGGCTATCCGCAGGCGCCGCAGCCGCAGCAGCAATTCGCCCAGACCGCACCCAAAGCTCACCCGTTCCGAGACATGTTCGCGAGTACCCTGGCCCTGGTTCTGCAGACTGCGACCAGCGGGTTGGCGGGCGCCGTTAACGGACGAATCATGGACTGGTTCGCCCGCAAGGGCGGCTCGCAATCACAGGGGTTTCAATCCCAGGGACTCCAGTCCCCGGGATACACCGCGCAAGCCCCAGCCGCATCCTACCCAAGCCCCGCCTATTCGCCGCCGCCCGCAACCTATCCTTCACAGCCGGCCGGTGCTTATCCGGCGAGCCCTGACCCGGCTGCCGCCAGCGCATACCCACCCGCCGCCAATGCATATCCGCCGGCTGCCGCCGACCCCAACGCTGCGAATCCGTATGGCGCCGCCGCGCCTCCGGCCGCTGCGCCGCAGGTTTATGACGCACACACTGGTCAGCCCGTTAGCAATACGGCTAACAACCCATATACAGCCGCGCCGGCTCCCGGCGATAACGGCTTGTTTGCGGGCATCGCCTACGAGGTTCATGCAATAGGCGCCGATGGCAGCGCAACTCCGGTCAATTCGGCAACTTACGATTTTCACACCGGCGACAGGTTCAAGTTGTATTACCGGCCGTCGCTGCCGGGGCGCATGGAGATTTACAACATCAACCCCACGGGCCAGCAGACCCTGATTGACTCCAGCAATATGGCCGCGGGCCAGCTATCGGAACTCGGTCCGTATTTGTTCACCAACCAGGCAGGTGACGAATCCCTGCGTCTGGTCCTGTCGCCCTGTTCAAGTCCGCAGTTGTTAGCCAGGACGCGGGACATCGTACGCGCCGATGCGCCACCGCCGGCGCCTGGTACGGCTGCGGCGCCAACGGGCAGTGGCGTACAGCTGTCCACCTGCGGCGCGCCGACCACGCGCGGAATCGATCGCAAAAAGGTGCGCACCCGCGACATCGAAAAAGTCGCAGTTGACGGCACCACCAGCTTTGCGCTCGATCCCGTGTCACGACAGGAGCAAGTGACCGGAGTAGTCGAGACGCGTGAAGTGACGATCATTTTCCGTCATCGTTAGCCAGAGCAATCTTGGCTAACGGGCGAAAGTAGTGAGCGGGCGGCGCAGGCGGCGGCGCGCTCTGGCAATCGTCATTACGGTTCTCGCGTCGCTGCTGTCAGGCGCCGCCGTCTCTGCGCCGGCCAAGGACAATGAACTGGCGGCTTGGGACGCCAAATGGATTCAGATCCAGTCGGGCGCGGATCGCACCGACTGGATCGATCATTTTCGCGTTTGCGCGATCAAGTTCCGCTATCGCAATTACGACCAGCTGTTCCGCTGCCTCGAACTGTTTGAAGCGAAGATCGCCAAAGATGGCATCAAAGTAAAGCACGGCAACGCCGGCATGTTGCGCAAGGCGGCGCCGGTGCTGACAGGCTGGATGCGCGCCGCGGCTTACACGGAATTGGGCGAGCCAGAGCAGGCCCTGCGCTGGGCGGAATCAGCCTGGGCGGCCCTGCCCGAGGAATTTCGTCAGACCAAGCAGTCCTGGATGGGCGGGCAGGTCCAGGACGAATTCTCCGGCGTTGCGATGGCCATCGGCGGCTACAGCATGCGCGATGACGAGGCGACGTTCTTCGGCAAAGACAACCCAGCGGGGCTCGATCTGCGCGGCGAAACCATTGCGATGGGCCTCGCCGCGCAGCGCGCGCTGTTGTATGCGCAGGCCGGCAACAAGGACCACGCGAAAAACGCGCTGGCCGACCTGCAGAAATGGGAAGGCATCAGGCTCAAGGATTCCTTTATTGGAATCTTTCCAACCGCCGCGCCCTTCAAGATCCAGTCACAGCTGCTGTCGCTCGGGCCGCTGTTCGCGTTAGGCGATTATGCGCAAGTGGTCAAGACTTACGATGACGCCGCGGCGGAAACCGCCCGCAAGAAACACCGGCATCAATTGCGCATGGCGCTGACCTGGATCGTGTTCCTGCCGCAGGGACTGATGTACACGCTGGAAAACCAGGTGACCAAGGTCTTCACGGCCGCTGACGCGCGCCTGTTTGCGGTGGCCATCGAAGACACGGCCAACGCGCTTGTCTATGCGGAAAGTCTTGCGCGCCTGCAAAAGACCAACGAAGCGCGCACGATGCTCGACTCGATGCTGGCGTTGCCGGAAATACGCGCGATGGGCAGTCTCTATTGGGCCACGCTCTACCAGCGCGGGCTGATCGCATTGCATGATGGCAAACGCGCCGACGCGATCCAGTTTTTGACGCAGTCGATCGCCGCCATCGAGAGCGTGCGCAGCACCATCTCCTTCGAAGCCGCGAAAATCGGTTTTGCCGGCGACAAGCAGGCGGTCTATGCGGCGCTGGTCAGCGCGCTGGCGGACCGGGGCGACTGGAACGCCGCATTCCTGATTGCCGAAAGAGCCAAGGCCCGTTCGCTGGTCGATTTGTTAGCTCAGCGCCGTGATATCGCGGCGCCTCCAGCGGCCGACGACAAAGTGCGCGCGCTGTTCGCGCAGGCCGCGACGGTCGATGCAGCCGTTGGATTGCCCGACAACGACGGCGCGGTGCGCGGCATCGCGGTGGTTGCCGAATCACGCGCGGCTCTGTCTGACGCCGCGCCCGAGGCTTCATCGCTGGTATCGGCGCAGAAAGTGTCGATTGCTGACATAGCGGCGCGCATGCCTGCGGGCGAGTCGCTGATCGACTATTTCACGACCGGCGACGATCTTTACGCGCTGGTCCTCAATGGCGCGACCGTCAAAGGATACAAGCTGTCGGCCATTGGACTCGATGCCGAGGTGCGCGCGTTTCGCGACGCCATTGA
>JAYUGT010000109.1:0-12596 GCA_043738315.1 Gammaproteobacteria bacterium | reverse complement strand
ACGACTGGCTAACAAGTAACCCGCGTTACCGGCCGGCAGGCGAGGCTTACGCCGTTTTCTGGAACGGGCCCTACGTGCCGGGCATCGTCAAGCGCTTTGAGGTGCACCAGCCGGTCAAGATGCATTTTATGCACTGAGCAGGCGATCGAGCGCCAGTGCTGTGGCAGCTAGTGCGAATGCACTTCCAGCTGGCCCGGAAACCCGGCTTTCTCCAGCCCGCCGACGTCCAGCCAGGCGCGTGTCGAGTCGCGTGCCGCCGCGATCAGCGCCGCGCCGTTGGAATAGTCATAGGACGATTGCGCCAGCGGACACAGCGGCGGCACCAGGCGCAGCTGCGCTTTTTCCGAGTAATGCGTGAAATCCTGGCGCAACTGCCGCGCACCTAACAACGTGATCGCATGCATCGCGCGGCCGATCGGATGCTTCGGTACCGCCTTGCCGACGCAGGTGAATCCGCAGGGCATGACAATCAGGCGGGTGGCGCCGAGCCGCACCGCGGTAGCAATGGGCGTGCCGGTTGCGACCACGCCGTCCACCAGGGTTCTGCCAGCTAACAGAACCGGTGGAAACACGCCCGGGATCGCGGTGCTGGCGAGAACGGATTCCAGGATATCTCCCGTGGATAGCAGCACCTCGTCGCCGGTCTCCTGGTCCGCGGCCACGACATACAGCGGCACCTGGGTCTGTTCGAATGTCCTGGTCAGCAATTCGCGCTCCAGCAGGCTGCGCAGTCCGTCGGCGTGGGCGAGGTGACTGCGCAGACCGATGACGCCGAGCAAAGTCGACCAGGACAGACCGAGGATGTCCCGCGTGCGGACCCGGCTCCAGAGCCGGGCCATGCGCTCGACGGTTGCCGGACTGCAGTCGTGGGCGAGAAACGAGCCGTTGAGTGCTCCGGCCGACACGCCCACGATCAGATCCGGCCGCACGCCCGTGGCGAGCAGCTCCGCGAGCATCCCGACCTGGACGGCGCCCAGGCTGCCGCCGCCGGCGAGCACGAATGCGGTTCTTTCCGGCATGGCTGGGCCCTCTCGATTCAGACCTTTTGCAACGCCTGTTCCAGATCGGCGATCAGGTCGTCGGCGTTTTCGATGCCGACGGAGATACGGATCAATGCGTCGGTGACGCCAAGGCGATCGCGGGTCGCCTTGGGCACGCCGGAATGAGTGGTTGACGCGGGGTGCGAGATCAGGGTTTCGGTGCCGCCCAGGCTAACAGCCAGTTTCATCACCTGCAGTGCATCCAGCATCCGGAACGCCTCGGGTTCGCCGCCCTTGACCGAAAACGCGAACGTTGAGCCGGCGCTGTCGCACTGTTTCTTGAACACTGCATGCGACGGATCGCTGACGCGCAGGAACCCCAGGTAATTCACGTGCTCGATCTTCGGATGAGTGGCGAGGTAGCCAGCCACGCGCGCGGCGTTGTCGGCGGCGGCGCGCATGCGCAGCGCCAGTGTTTCCATGGAGCGCATGATCATCCAGGCGGTATTAGGGTCGAGTTGCGTGCCGAGCGCGCTGCGCAGCTGGCGGATGGGCTTGAGCATCGCGACCGAGCCAACGACGCCGCCGGCCACCAGGTCGGAATGTCCGCCGACATACTTGGTCAGCGAATACATCACGATATCGGCGCCATGCTGCAGCGGGCGCGAATACACCGGCCCGAGGAAGGTGTTGTCGACGGCCAGCGGTGGGCGCGCGCCGCCCTGCTGCTTGCCGATCCACTCGCTGAATTCGCGCCACAGTGCCAGGTCGATCAGCGTGTTGGTGGGATTCGCCGGCGTCTCAGTCATCATGAGCGCGACCTTGCCGCCGTGCTCGCGCGCCAGCGCCAGCGCTTTGTTAGCTGCATCGGCCACTGCCGCGCGGCTGCAGCCATCGGCGACGGCAACATTCCTGATGCCGTAGTTGGTCATGGTCTTGTCGATCAGGGTCTCGGTGCCGCCGTACAGCGGCTGGCTGGTCAGCACGACATCGCCGGGACGCAGATAGGCCCACAGGCCGGTGGATATTGCCGACATGCCACTCGAGAACACACAGGCGGTTTCGCCGCCTTCCCAGAGCGCGAGGCGATCCTCCAGCACTTCGAGGTTCGGGTTGTTGAAACGCGAGTAGACGAGTCCGGCACCCTGGCCGGCGGGCGGCTCGCGCCGGCCGGCGGTGTAATCGAAGAAGTCCTTGCCGTCCTGTGCGGTGCGGAACACAAAGGTCGATGTCAGGAAAATCGGTGGCTTCAGAGAGCCCTCGGACAAGGTCGGGTCATAGCCGAAGCCCATCATCTGGGTTTCCGGGGACAAGGTGCGCGTGCCGACTTTGCGCTTGTGATAGGTGGCGTAGCTCATGGCGGGGAGTCCTGAAGAGGTTGAATGGGTGGATTATGCGGCAAAGCGCTGCGGCCGCCCTTGTTGCGTGAACCCGGATTCGCCGATAGCCTCCGGGCATGGCCGACACCCTGCAACTCTACTGGCAACCCGGATGCACCAGCTGCCTGCGCACGCGGGAGTTCCTGGCCGCGCACGCGATTCCCTTTGACTCGTTCAATGTTCTCGAGAACAACGGCGCGCTGGCGCGCCTGCAGTCCCGGGGCCTGAGATCAGTGCCCGTATTGCTGCGCGGCGATCAGCATGTATTTGCGCAGGACCTGGATGAAGTGGCAGCTTTTGTCGGGGTCGCGCTGCAACGCGAACGCCTCGGCACGGCGGAATTGCTGCTGCGGCTGGAACAATTACTGCAGGTCGCGACGGAGTTGACGCTGGCGGTGCCGGTCGAACGGCAACTTGAGCATCTGCCCGGGCGCGAGCGCAGCTGGCTCGATCTCACGTATCACATACCGATGATCGTCACGGCCTTTCTGGACGCCGCCGAGGGCGGGGCGCTGACCTACGACTACTACGAACGAACTCCGGCGTCTGCGGATCAGAGCATCGCGCGGATTGCAGCGATTGCCCAGGCCGTGGGGGCGCGGCTGGCAGCCTGGCGTCGCGTCAACGCCGCGCGCGCCGCACGCGACGCCAGGATGCTAACAACCTATTTTGGCAGCCGTGAGTTGCCCGTGGTGCTGGAGCGCACCACCTGGCATGTGGCGCAGCATTGCCGGCAGCTGGAGTCCCTGGTCGCCGACGGCGAGCGCAATGCGGCAATCCCGCGGTTGACGGCCGCGATGCTGGCAGGATTGCCATTGCCGCAGAATGTCTGGGACCCGGAACCGGTACAGGAGAGCGCCATGGATGAAGAGCAGAAGGCATTGCTGATGATCGCGATCATGGCCGCACAGTGCGACCAGCAGCAAAGCGAGGCCGAACGCCAGGCGATCATGAATACCGTGGCCGGCGCCGGGCCGGAGTTTGACGCCGCATTGCGCACTGTTGTTGCCGGCGAGGTCAAACTGGATGCGCTGGCGCGCGCGTTGCCGACACCCGAGAAAAAGCGACTGGCATTTGCGGTGGCGACGGCGGTCTGCAATGCCGATGGCGCCAGCAATCCTGCCGAAACCGAGTTTCTCAGGTCTCTCAGCGGCTCCCTGGGCCTGGGCGCCGAGGCGGCTACGATGCAGCGCGAGGCCAGTGAGCTGGCGAGCGTACCCGTGACGGGCGCCGTCGGTGCTGCCACAACCAGCGTCGATCCCGCCGTGCTCGACAAGATGATTTTCGATGCGGCGGTGTTGAATGGCGCGCTCGAATTGCTGCCCGAGACGCTCGCCAGCATGGCGATCCTGCCGCTGCAACTGCGGCTCGTGAACCGCATCGGCAAGGCTTACAACTACGATCTGGGGCGTGAGCACATCCGCGATTTCATTGCCGCGCTGGGTGTCGGTCTGACAGCCCAGTATGTGGAAGGCTTCGCGCGCAAGTTGTTAGGCGGATTGCTGGGCGGCATGGGCCGGCAGGCCGCGAGTTCCGGCATGGCTTTCGTCAGCACCTATGCGATCGGGCAGGTGGCGCGGCGCTATTACGCGGGCGGCCGCAAGCTGGAGGCGTTGCAGCTCAAGGACACCTACCAGTCCATGCTGGGCGAAGCGCGGTCGCTGCTGGGCAAGGCGCAGACGCAAATCCAGTCGCAATTGGCAGCGATCCGGTCGCGCGGCCTCAAGGATATCCTCGGCTAGACCGGTACGGCCCAGTTGCGGGCGCGCTCGACCGCGCGGTTCCACTCACTGATCCGCGCTGCCGCCTGGTCGCGCGACATGCGCGGCTCGAAGCGCCGGTCGACCTGCCAGTTGGCGCGCAGCTCGTCGCGCGACTGCCAGAAGCCGGTGGCGAGTCCTGCGAGATAAGCCGCACCCAGCGCGGTGGTCTCGGTTACTCTCGGCCTGACTACCGGAACACCTAACAAATCGGCCTGGAACTGCATCATGAGATTGTTGCGCGACGCACCGCCGTCGACGCGCAGTTCCTTGAGCGGCTGGCCTGCGTCCGCAGTCATGCAGCGCAGCAGCTCCGTGCTCTGGAAGGCGATTGCCTCGAGCGCCGCGCGGGCAATATGACCGCGCGTGCTGCCGCGGGTGATGCCGATCATCAGGCCGCGCGCGTGCGGATCCCAATAGGGGCTGCCGAGGCCCGTGAAGGCCGGCACCAGGTAAACGCCGCCATGGTCGGCCACCGAGGCTGCCAGCGCCTCGACGTCGCTGGCCTTCGCGATGATTCCGAGGCCGTCACGCAGCCATTGCACCGTTGCGCCGCCGGTAAAAACGCTGCCTTCCAGCGCATATTCCAGCTTGCCCTGGCTGGCAGCGATGGTTGTCAGCAATCGATGCTTCGATGCCAGCGGCTCATGGCCGACATGCAGCAGCAGGAAGCAACCGGTGCCGTAGGTGTTCTTGGCCATGCCCGGCGTAAAGCAGGTCTGGCCGAAGAGCGCAGCCTGTTGATCGCCCACCAGCCCGCCGAGCGGCAGTTCGCCGCCCTCGATGCGGGCGCTGATGCCCGCTGGCAGCGAGCTCGGCAATACTTTCGCCAGGCAGGCGCGCGGGATGCCTAACAGATTCAGCATCCAGTCGTCCCAGTCGCCGCTGCGCAGGTTCAGGAGCAGTGTGCGGCTCGCATTGCTGACGTCCGTGATGTGGTGCACGCCGCCCGTGAGTTTCCAGGCGAGCCAGCTGTCGATGGTGCCGAAGCACAGGTCGCCTTTCTCCGCGCGCTGCCGCGCGCCCGGCACCTGATCCAGCAGCCAGGCGAGCTTGGTGCCTGAGAAGTAAGGATCCAGCAACAGGCCGGTGCGCGTCGTCACTTCGCGTTCCGCGCCATCGGCACGCAGTTGCTCGCAGCGCGCCGCGGTGCGGCGATCCTGCCAGACGATGGCGTTCGCGACCGGCTTGCCGGTGGCGCGCTCCCACAACACCGTGGTTTCGCGCTGGTTGGTGATCCCGACCGCGGCGACGTCGACGAGCCGCGCCTTCGCGGTGCGCAGGACTTCGGCGATGGTGGCCTGCTGCGTGGCCCAGATTTCCTCCGCGTCGTGCTCCACCCAGCCCGGTTGCGGGAAATGCTGCGTGAATTCCTGCTGGGCTACGGCGACGATCTGGCCGTCGCGATCGAACAGGATCGAGCGCGAGCTGGTGGTGCCCTGGTCGAGCGCTAACACGTATCGCTTCATACACTGGCTCCGGGCGAAGCTCCGGGAATCCCATCCATCCAGGTTTGCAAAGTTGCTGCAGCCTGCGGTGGCAGATGCAGACCGAGCTTGGTGCGCCGCCACAGGATGTCCTCGGCGGTCACTGCAAACTCGTGCTGGCGCAGGTACTGCACTTCGCGGCTGTGCAGCTGCGGCAGAATCTCCGCGCCAAGGTCGGCGTAATTCGTCGCCGAGCGCAACATCTGCACTGTCAGCGAGCCGTAACTGCGGGCGTAGCGTTGCGCCAGCGCCAGCGGCAGCCAGGGATATTGCACGCGCAACCAGGTGACATAGGCCGCCAGGCCACCCGCGGGCAGGTCGCCGCCCGGCAATTTGGCGTTGTGGGTCCAGGCCGGCGCGGTCCGGCCGGTTTTTTCGGCCAGCAGGCTAACAGCCTGCTCCGACAGTACGCGATAGGTCGTAATCTTGCCGCCGAACACGCTCAGCATCGGCGCCGGGTCGGCCCGGTACTCGAGGTGATAGTCGCGGCTCACACCGCGCGCGTCGCTCGATTCGTCTGCTAACAAGGGTCGCACGCCCGAATAGCTGCCCAGCACATCCGCCGGACTGATCTGCTGGCGGAAATAGTGGTTGACCTGCGCGCACAGGTATTGAACCTCGGCTGGATCGATGCCTACCTTGTCGATGGGCCCGGTGTAGTCGATGTCGGTCGTGCCGACCAGCGTGAAATCGACTTCATAAGGGATCGCAAAAATAACGCGGCGATCGTCGGCCTGGAAAATGTAGGCGTCGTCGTGGTCAAACAGCCGACGCACGATGATGTGACTGCCTTTGACCAGCCGTAATCCGTGCGCCCCGGCGTCCGGTGTGGCCATGCGCCGGAATTGTGCGGCCCAGGGTCCGGTCGCGTTGACAACAGCGCGCGCCTGCAACTCGGTGCGCGCTCCGTTCGCGGCTGTGAGCGTTGCCAGCCACCCGCCGCCAGTCGCCCGCAGGCCGTCGACGCGCTGATAATTCATGACGCGTGCGCCCTGGCTGGCGGCCGCCATCGCGTTCAGGACCACCAGCCGGGCATCGTCGACCCAGGCATCGTAATAGGTGAAGCCATCGCGGTATTCGGCAGCTAACGCCGCTCCGGCCGGATGGGACTGCAGCCGAATGCGCTCAGAACCCGGCAGCACGCGGCGGCGCGCCAGATGGTCGTAGAGAAACAGGCCGCAACGAATCATCCACGCCGGGCGCAGGTGACTTTCCTGTGGCATAACGAAGCGCAGTGGCGTGATGATGTGCGGCGCCAATGCCATCAGCACTTCGCGCTCCAGCAGCGCTTTGCGCACCAGTCCGAAATGGAAGAATTCCAGGTAGCGCAGGCCGCCGTGGATCAGCTTGGTGCTGGCGGATGACGTATGCGCCGCGAGGTCATGCTGCTCGCACAGCGCCACCTTGAAACCGCGCCCTACCGCATCGCGGGCGATACCGGCGCCGTTGATGCCGCCGCCGACGACTAACAGGTCGACGCTCATCGCGTCAGGTGCTGCAGCACCGCGCGCGCGATGACTTCGCTGACGCGGACGTTGGATTCTTCGGTGACCCCGGCGATGTGGGGTGTCAGCAATAGATTAGGCGCGCCGGCGTACAGCTGTCCGGCTTCGCGTGTCACCGGCTCCCTGGCGAACACGTCGATGGCCGCGCCACCCAGCTGGCCGCTCTTCAGCCGGGCGACCACGGCGGCATCGTCCACCACGCCGCCACGCGCGGCGTTGATGAGTATGCTGCCCTTGCGCATGGTATCTAACAAAGCGGCATTCACGAGATTGGCAGTCGCGGGAGTCAACGGCACATGCAGGCTGACGATATCGCTGCCGGAAAACAAGGCCGCCAGTTCGACGCGCTCCGCCATCTGCCAGGCAGCATGGTCCGGCGGTAACAGCGGATCGTAGGCTCGCACCCTAAAACCCAGCGCGCGGGCGCGCGTCGCGGTCTCGCGCGCGATGGCGCCGAGGCCCAGCAGACCCAGCGTCTTGCCGGTGGCTTCCTGGCCGATGAGCGCCATGCGCGGCCACTGGCCATCGATCACGGCAGGCGTTGCGAACCAGGCGCGTCGCAGCAGCACCAGTGCCGCCGTAATGACGTACTCCGCCACCGCGATGTCGTTCGCGCCGTTAGCCGGACGAACGACGATGTTGCGGGCGCGACAGGCCTCGAGATCGATGTTATCCAGGCCGACACCCAGGCGCCCGACGATTTCCAGTTTCGGCGCATGGGCTAGCAGGGCGGGACGCACCTGGGTGCGATTGCGCACGACCAGGGCGCGCGCCTGCGCCAGGCTGGCATGCAGGTCCGCGGGGCGATCGACCAGCGTCGGGTCGTAGAGACAGTCACGGCCCGCCAGCACCGACTTGATGACCGGCTCGTCCATGAATTCGGTGATGACGATTTCAGCCATGCAATGCCCTGATTTCAGCTAACAAAGATTCATCCAGCAGCAGGCCTTCGCGCTGCGCCTGCTCGCGATTCTTGAGCCGCCGGCTGCCGGGCAGACGCACGCCGGGGTCCGCCGCCATCGCCGCGCACAGCGTTTGCATTCGGGCCGGGAAGGCGCCGCCCGAAAATTTTACCGGATCGAGAGCGATGAGCAGATGGCCCATGTCGGGCGGATTGCCGGCGGCGTCGAAAAAGGAACTGGCCTCCCAGCCAAAGGAACTTGCGGTGAGCGCAGCGCCCAGGATTTCGACCATCAGCGCCAGCGCGCCGCCCTTGGCGCCGCCGAGCGGCGCCAGCGTACCTGCCAGCGCGGTGGTCGGATCGGTGCTTGGCAGGCCGTCCGGACCGCGCGCCCAGTCGGCCGGGATCGTCTGGCCGGCTTTTTGCGCCGCGACGATCTTGCCGCGGGCCACCACGGACAAGGCGAGATCGATCACCAGCGGCGCGGTATGCGGCGCCGGCAGCGGCGCCGCGAATGCCAGCGGATTGGTACCTAACATCGGCGAGTTGCCGCCCCAGAAAGCCATCGCCTTGGGCGTGTTGCCGAACATCAGGGCTAACAAGCCGGCCGAGGCGAGGCGCTCGACATGGGCGCCGGCCTGGCCGAAATGATGCGAATGCTGGATCGTCACCGCGGCAACGGCCTGTTCGCGCGCCATGGCGGTCAGCGTGTCGATGGCGAGATCGATGGCCGGATACGCAAAGCCCAGGCCGGCATCGATCCGCGCGGCGCCGGGCGCGATGCGCGTCAGTTGCGGCCTGGCGCTGCCCTTGACCTTGCCACTGCGCACCTGCGCGCAGTAGGCCGGTACGCGTGACAGCCCGTGACCCGCCTGGCCATCGGCCTCGGCACAGACCAGCGCGCGCGCGGTGCTGGCCGCCGCGGCATCGCTCGCGCCGCTCGCCAGCAGGGCGCGACGCGCCAGTTGCCCGGCCGCATCGAGCGCGAGTCGGATTTTGTTAGCCATCGCCGCCGGCGTCAGGCGCTGCGATACAGCTTGGTCATCACGAACTCAACGTGACCCAGCGCCTCGGCGGCCGTCAGCCTGCCGTTAGCCGTGTGCGTGATGCAGTCGATCAGCTTGTCGCCCGCCTGATCAATGGTGATTTCGCGCCGCACGACACCTGACACGTCGACGTCGACATGCTCCGGCATCAGGCGCACGGTGCGCGGATTGCCGGTCACCTTGATGACCGGCATGATCGGATTGCCGATCACGTTGCCCTGGCCGGTCGGAAAAATGTGCATGACGTAGCCAGCCGCGGCCTGCAGCGTGCAGCATTCGGCGGCGGCCGACGAAGTGTCCATGAAGTACAGCCCGGGGCCGCGCGCCGGCGCTTCCGCGGGTTCGAGCACATCGATATAGCTGATCTTCTTGCCGATCTTTTCCAGGTTGCCGAGCGCCTTTTCCTCGATGGTGGTCAGGCCGCCGGCGATATTACCCTTGGTAGGCTGGCTGTCGGACAAGTCCGAGGTCTTGTGCGCCTCGATGACATCGTCCTGGTAGGCCTGCCAGGTGCGCATGAACTTCTCGCGGATTTCCGGCGTCGCGGCGCGCGCCGCGGCCAGGTGTTCTGCGCCCGTCAGCTCTGAAGTCTCGCCAAAACAGCCATACAAACCCTTTGGCACCAGCTTGTCGTACATGTTGCCGACGGTCGGGCAGGACGCGAGGCCCGTGGTCGTGTCGCTCTCACCGCACTTGGCGGCGATCCACAATTCGGTCAGGTCGCATTCGACCCGCACCTGTCCTGAGGTCTGGTGCACGAATTCCTTGGCCTTGCGTGACGCGGCGGCAACGGTCGCGATATCGCCATTGCCCTCGATCCAGAATCCCGCCACCGGCTTGCCGGTTTTCGCGATGCCATCGACGATGCGCTGCGTCCAGCCGGGTTCGATGCCGATGACGATGCAGGCCGCGACGTTAGGATTTGCGCCGGTGCCGATCATGGTCCGGAAGTGCAGTTCCAGGTCCTCGCCGAACTGCAGGCGGCCGTAGGCATGCGGCAGCGCGATCGTTCCGCGGATATTGTTAGCCACCGATTCGCAGGCGGCGTTGGAGATGTCGTCCACCGGCAGTATCGCGACATAGTTGCGGACGCCGACCCGGCCGTTCTCGCGCCGATAGCCCCAGATTTTGCTTGCTTTGCTCATGTTAGATTGCTTCTACCAGCGCTTGGTTTTTAGATTGTGCACATGCACGTGTTCGCCACGCGCGACCGGCGCGACGATCTTGCCGATGTCCTGGCCGTACTTGATGACGGTGTCGCCGGGCTTGAGGTCAGCGAGGGCGACCTTGTGGCCGATGGGCACATCGCTCCTGGCCTTGAGGCGAAAATCGGAATTGTCCTCGGTGACGACGCACAGCATGTCGGTGCCTGCGCCGAGATTCTCGACGACCACCACGCCAACGTTGTCCTTGCGATCGTGAACCAGCAGTTGTGGAACGGACACTGTTTGTACTCCTTCACGCGTCGATGCGCGCTTGCGAACCCTAAGTCTTATATAAGATACTAAACACATGACACCTGTTACGGCAAGCGTCGCGGTAGCATCCCTGCATGGATAACCAGCCCCAGTACCGGCCGCTCTACAGCCAGGTCTATGAAACGCTGGTCAAGCGCATTGCCGACGGGGTCTGGCGGCCGGGCACGTCATTGCCCAGTGAGCAGGCGCTGGCCCTGCAACTGGGGGTCAGCCAGGGCACGGTGCGCAAGGCCCTGGATGCGCTCGCGGTCGATAAAGTCATCGATCGCCGGCAGGGCAAGGGCACCTATGTCGCCGAATTGACCCAGGAACGCTCGCTGTTTCGTTTTTTCCGGCTCAGCCGCGAGGACGGCGCGCGTGCCATACCCACCAGCGGCGAGGAATCCGTCAAGCGCCGCGCCGCGCGCGCCGCGGAACGCAAGATCCTGTCGCTCGCCGATGGCGACGAGGTCATCGAGATTGTCCGCACCCGCTTTGTCGACAACAAGCCGATCGCGCATGAACGCATTGTCGTGTCCGCCAAACTGTTTCACGACCTTGACCGCCGCAGCCCGCTGCCTAACACGCTGTATGCGCTTTACCAGCGCGAATACGGCGTCAACATCGTTACCGCCGAGGAAAAATTGCGGGCTGACGCCGCGCGCCGCGAGGATGTCAGGCGCCTGCGGCTCAAGGAAGGCGCGCCCTTGCTGCAGGTCGAGCGCATCGCGCTGGCGGTTGACGGGCGCCGGGTCGAGTGGCGCGTCAGCCGTTGCGACACCACCGCGCTGGTTTATACCGTCACACTGACATGAAACGGGTCCTGTGCGTCGGACATGCGGTGCAGGATTTCGTCTTCGGGGTCGCGGCGCTGCCGCGCGAAGCTAACAAACATCAAGCCGAGAGTTTTCTCAGCGTCGGCGGCGGGCCGGCGGCGACGGCTGCCGTTGCCGTTGCCAGGCTGGGCGGTGCGGCGACGCTCGCGTGCCGGCTGGGCGCTGACGCGGTGGCCGCGGCGATTCGCGCCGAGCTCGAAGCTTACGGCGTCGATTGCCGGTTCTTGCGGCGCTTTCCCGGCTGCGTTTCCTCGTTGTCGGCGGTCATGGTCGATGGCGCCGGTGAGCGCATGATCGTCAACTACGTGGATCCCAACCTTCCGGCGGCACCCGGCTGGCTGTCGGAAATCGATTTTTCCGACTACGACACGGTACTGGCCGATGTGCGCTGGCCCGAAGGCAGTGCTTTCGCGCTGCAACGGGCGCGGGAGCGCGGACTGCCCGCGGTGCTCGATGCCGATGTACCCCTGAAACGCGGCGATCGCCTGCTGACGCACGCAACGCACATCGCGTTTTCCGAGCCGGGATTGCATGATTACAGCGGTATCGATGATCCGGCGACGGCGCTCGAGCAGGCGCAGCGCGCTACCGGCGCCTGGTGTTGCGTGACCCTCGGTGCTCAGGGAGTTTGTTATACGGGCGCGGCCGGAATCGAACGCCAGCCGGCGTTCAAGGTCGAAGTTCGCGACACCCTCGGGGCCGGCGATGTCTGGCACGGCGCGTTCGCGCTGGCGCTGGCGGAAGGCAACGACGAAATGCAGGCGATTCGCGCGGCATCGGCCGCGGCCGCCATCAAGGTGCAACGCGCGGGAGGCCGTGCCGGTGTGCCGTCACGGCAGGAGCGCGATCATTTGTTAGGACTGCAATGAGCATATCAGCGGGAAAATACTGGGGCATGCGCCGCATGGCCGATGCCAGCGGCCGGTTCAAGATGACCGCGGTCGATCAGCGGCCGCCCATCAAGAATCCGATCAGGGCCAGGCGCGGCACCGCCGAGGCTCCTTGGGAAGATGTTGCGGCCTTCAAGGAGCTGTTGATCCAGGAACTGCAGGCGGAATCGTCGGCGCTGCTGCTGGATCCGCATTACGCGCTACCGCGCGGCATCACCATGTTAGATGCGTCGCGCGGACTGATCTTGACGCTGGAAGACTCCATATATAAGGAAACACCGGGCGGCCGGCTGTCGAGCGAAATCGATGACTGGTCGGTCGAGAAGATCAAGCGTTTCGGCGGCGACGCGGTCAA
>JAYUGT010000108.1:0-5019 GCA_043738315.1 Gammaproteobacteria bacterium | reverse complement strand
CGCGAATGCCCTGCGAATGCAGTGAATTCACCTCGATGCGGTCGCTGTCAGCGAGGCTGCGCAGCAGGCCGCCGGCGCTCAGCTGCACCGCATGTGCGAGCGCATATTGTTTATCCAGGGGATCATCCTTGTTTTCGCGATGATCCAGGTGACCCGGCAGCTCCTGCACGCGCTGCCACAGCGTGCCGCCATAGGCGACATTCATTTCCTGAAAACCGCGGCACAGACCTAACACCGGAACACCCGCGGCAACCGCCGCGGGTATCAGCGCCAGACTGGTGGCGTCGCGTTCCGGGTCGTGCAGCGTCCCAGGCTGACTCGCTTCACCGCGGTAGCGGGCCGGTTCGACATTCGACGGACTGCCAGTGAACAGCAGGCCGTCGACGCTCGCCAGCAGCTCGGCCACGCCCAGCGGCTCCGGCAGTACCGGCAGGACGACAGGCAGCGCGTCTGCGCCTCTGGCGACCGCGTGCACGTACTTCTCTCCCGCCATTTGGAACGGGTGAGGGCCAACCATGCGCCGATCGGCGATGATTCCTATGACGGGTCGAGGGCTATTCATAAAAGGGTCGCCGAAACGGCGCCGGTATTGTCTTTCGACCCCAGCATTAGACCACAGGCCACCCCCCAAGCGCCGTGAGAGGCCGCATATTTTGCCTTCCCAGCTGTCATTGGAAGCATCTAACCTATTGTTTTTTATAGTTTTATTGCGAACAGCGGCACAAACCGGTATGCTGCAGCTGCGCTGACACCCCTTGCATTTCGGACGGGGTTCCGGTCTGTGCTGCTGGGGTGGAATATGTCTAATTCTGCGGATTCCGAGTGGGCTCAATTGCTCGCCAAGCATCCGGATATTCGATTCGTCGATGCCTTCGTCACCGACCTCAACGGGGTCGAACGCGGCAAACGCATCGATCGTGCGTCCGCCGACAAGATCTGGTCCGCGGGCATGCCTTTGCCAGGCTCCATGTTCGCGCTCGACGTGCTGGGCGCGACCGTGCAGGCGACCGGCCTCGGGTTTGACGACGGCGACGCCGACCGGCCATGCCGGCCGGTCGCCGGCACGCTGGTACCCGTGCCCTGGGACCCGCTGCTGGCGCAGCTGCAGCTCAGCATGTTCGAACCCGACGGGCGCGCCTTCTTTGGCGATCCGCGTCATGTGCTGGCGCGCGTGCTGGAGAAATTCCAGCGGCTCAACCTGACGCCCGTGGTCGCGATCGAATACGAGTTCTACTTTGTCGACAAGGCGCGCAGCGCCGACGGGCAGCCGCAACCGCCGCCGCTGCCGCTGACCGCCCGGCGCGAGTTTCGCACCCAGATCAACTCGATGTCCGACCTCAATGAGTATTCGACCCTGCTGAGCGCAATCGACAGCGCCTGCCAGCTGCAGCGGGTGCCGGCGTCGAGCGCGCTGGCGGAGTACGGTCCGGGCCAGTTTGAGATCAACCTGCATCATCAAGCCGACGCGCTGCGCGCCTGCGACGAGGCGATGCGATTCAAGCGTATCGTCAAGAGCGTGGCGCGGACGCATGGCTGTGATGCGACATTTCTCGCCAAGCCGTATCGCGACATGGCGGGCAGCGGCCTGCATATCCACGTCAGCGTCCTCGACGCCGGCGGACGCAACATCTTTGCCTGCGAAGACCCCGCCGAAAACGCCGACCTGCGCCATGCCGTATCCGGCTTGTTAGCAACGCTGGCCGACGGCATGGCCATCTGCGCGCCGGGCCCGAATTCCTACCGGCGCTTTGTCCGGGAATCCTACGTACCGATGATGCCGTCGTGGTCGATCAACAACCGCGGCTCCGCGATCCGCATTCCGATGAGCGATTCGGCTAACAAACGGATCGAGCACCGCCTCGCCGGCGCTGACGCCAATCCCTACCTGGTCATGGCCTGGGTGCTGGCCGGCGTCCACTACGGCCTGTCGCGGGCGGTCGAGCCGCCGCCGGTCCTGCAGGGCAACGCTTACGAGACCCAGGGCGAGCCGCTGCCAACGCACTGGCCACTCGCGATCGAGAAATTTCGCGGCAGTGACCTGGCGCGCGAATACCTGGGCAAGCCGTTCTCCAAGTTGTTCGCGACCGTCAAGCGCGCGGAGCTGGAAGACTTCAACTCCTACGTGACACCGCTGGAGGTCGCCTGGTTCATGGGCCCGTTGTGAGCGCCGGTGACGCCGTGCAGACCTCGTACGCCGCGAGCGCACGACTGCCGGCTGGCATCACCAGCCTGGGTTTCGACGGCCCGCTGACCGGCGATGCGGATGCCGACGTCTGCGTGATCGGCGGCGGCATCGCCGGTTGTTCGGCGGCGCTGCATCTGGCGGAACGCGGCTACCGGGTGCTGTTGCTGGAAGCGCAGGACATCGGCTTCGGCGCCTCCGGCCGCAGCGGTGCGCAGGCGATTTTCGGCGCGGCCTGCGGCCAGGACAAGCTCAGGCAATTGATCGGCGCGGATGACGCGCGCCGCGTCTGGGACCTGAGCGTCGAAGCGCTGGCGCTGCAGCGCAGCCTGATCACGCGCCACCAGATCGACTGCGACTACGTGGCCGGCCAGATGCATGTCGCGATCAAGCCGCGGCAGGAAGCGGAGCTGCGCGCCGAAGTCGACGCGCTGCGCGACCAATACGATTACCCCAGTGTGCGCTATGTCGAGCGCGACGAACTGCGCTCACTGTTAGCAACCGGGCGCTACACGGGCGCCCTGCTCGACACTAACAGCGGGCATCTGCAACCGCTCAACTACACGCTGGGACTGGCGGGCGCGGCGGCGCGCGCCGGCGCGAAAATCCATACCCGCAGTACCGTTGTCGCGGTCGACGAAACCAGCAGCGGCGGCGCGGCACCGGTCCGTGTGCGCACCGCGAACGGCGTGGTGCGCTGTCGTCACGCGGTGCTGTGTTGCAATGCCTACCTCGGGACGCTGGCGCCCGCCTTGTCGGCCCGCATCATGGCGGTCGGCACCTACATCGTCGCCACCGAAATCCTGGGCGCGGAACGTGCCGCGAGCCTGATCCGCAACAATACCGCGGTGACGGACATCAATTGGGTGCTGGATTACTTCCGCCGGTCCGCGGACCACCGCCTGCTGTTCGGCGGCCGGGTCAGTTATTCGGGCATCGATCCGCTCGGTACGGGCGCAGCAACCCGTTTGCGAATGCTCAAGGTGTTTCCACAACTGCGGGACGTCCGGATCGAATACGCCTGGGGCGGCTATGTGGACATCACTCTGAATCGCGCGCCGGATTTCGGCCGGCTCTCTCCCAACGTCTACTATCTGCAGGGCTTTTCCGGGCACGGCATCGCGCTGACCGGCATCGCCGGCCAACTGGTTGCGGAGGCCATCGCCGGCACGGCGGAACGCTTCGACGTGTTCACGCGCATCCCGCACCATGGATTTCCGGGCGGGCCAGCGTTGCGTCGTCCGGCTTTGGTACTGGCGATGCTCTGGTACCGGCTGCGCGACCTGCTGTAGCCGGCACTCGGTCCTGCGACTTGCAACGCGCGCCGCGCGCGCCTAGGCTGTCGGCACTGCCGCAACCGCGGCACCTAACAAAAAAGGGAACCCTGCATGAAACTCCAGAAATTGATGCTGATGGCCGTGGCCTTGATCGCGCTCGGCGGCTTTACGCAGCGCAGCTACGCCCAGTCCAGCGATACGCCGTCGTATACGGAAGGCCCGGTCGTGGTGGTGTCGTATATCCGCACCGAACCGGGCCGTTTCGAGGAATACATGACCTACCTGGCGGGCAACTACAAGCGCACGATGGAAGAGCAGAAAAAAGCCGGCATCATCCTCGACTACGGCATCTACTCAGCCGAACAGCGTACCGAGAATGATCCGGACCTGATGCTGACCGTGACCTACGCCAACATGGCGGCGCTCGACAACCTGAATGAGAAGGCCCGCGCGATCACGGCGAAAGTATGGGGTTCAGTCCAGGCCAGCACCACCGCGTCCATTGACCGCGGCAAGCTGCGCAAAGAAGTGGGCGGCCAAACGCTGCGCAAACTGATCCTGAAATAGACCCGCGACACTCGCTGTCAGAGGGCGCCGGGCCGGCCGGGACACTGTCCGGTCGGCCCGGCCAATGCGCGGGACGCGTCAATCGCGGCGGCGCAATTCAAAGCAGCGGTGTATTTTCGCATTGCGCTCGAAATCCGGGGGCAGTGTCTTACGCGAGATGTCTTCGATCGCATAGCGCACCGACAGTGCCGGATCGAGCTTGAATTTCTGTGCGTTGGTCGAGAACACCAGCAGGCCATCTTTGGCGAGCAGCCGCATGCAGGCATCGATCAACTCGACATGATCGCGCAGGATATCGAGCACGCCCTGCATGCGGGCCGAATTCGAAAACGTCGGCGGGTCGAGAAATATCAGGTCAAATCCGGGTTTCGCGGTCTTGAGCCATTCGCGCGCGTCGGCCTGCACCAGTTCGTGCGAGGCATCGGCAAAGCCATTCAGGCGCAGATTGCGCCGCGCCCAATCGAGATAGGTGTACGACAGATCGACCGTCACCGTGGCCCGGGCGCCTCCGGCCGCCGCATAGGCCGTGGCGCTGCCGGTGTAGGCAAACAGGTTCAGGAATCTTTTGTTAGCTGACTGATCCCTGAGCCGCTGCCGCGTGATGCGGTGATCGAGAAACAATCCGGTGTCCAGGTAATCCTCGAAATTGACTTCAAACTTGAGGCCACTTTCGGCCACCACGAAAAATTCGCGGCGCTCGGCCTGCTTTTCGTATTGCTGGGAGCCCGACATGCGTTTGCGGGTGCGCAGATGGATGTCGGCGCGCGCCACGCCGGTCGTCTCCGGCAAGGCTGCCAGCGCCTCGGCGCGCCGCCGCTTGACCTCGTCCTGCGGGATGTCGTCCGGCGCTGCGTACTCCTGCACGTAGAGCCACTGGCGCGAACCATCGGCCGCTTCATAGCGATCAATCGCGAACGCATACTCCGGCATGTCGGCGTCATAGATGCGATAGCAGCTGACCGCTTCGCGTTTCGTCCAGGCGCGCAGGCGCTT
>JAYUGT010000107.1:0-12635 GCA_043738315.1 Gammaproteobacteria bacterium | reverse complement strand
CGCCCGGCATCGCCATAACGCCGGACCAGCCGATCGAGGAACAGGCTGCCAAGCAGCGGGCCCGCGGCCGCAAAGACTACGGTCCGCCAGCCGAGGATCTGGCCGAGCTGCGCCGGGCCCATGCCAAAGTTTCGCATCAGCATGGTGGGCATCCAGGCCGCCGCACCGTACGCCGCCAGGAAGCAGCCAGCGAATCCGAGATAGAGCGGCAGGAAAAAGCGGCGGCGCTCGAGCAAGTGCCTTAACGTCTCGCGCCCCTGAGCTAACAAGGACGGCGCGCTGCTGACGTGGGCGCGCGGCGCTTCGCGGCTCGTGAACAGCAGTGCGACTAGGATCAATCCGCTGGCGCCGCACAGCATGAAGGTTTCGCGCCACGGCGAAAGATCGGGTGGCAGGCCGAGGCCGTCGAAGCGATGCGCTGCGGCGGCGGCAATCACCGTGCCTGTGACATAGATGGCCACGCCATTGGCGATCGCCTGTCCGGTCATGTAAAGCCCCATCGGCAGGCCGCGCCGGTCGGCCGGGAATAGGTCCGCAATCAATGACGCGGCCGCGGGCGCGAGCGCCGCCTCGCCAAAACCGACGATCACGCGCGCGGCAAATAACTCACCGAAGCCGCGCGCCAGACCCGCCGCGAAGGTCGCCAGACTCCAGACCACGATGCCGCAGATGATCAGGTTACGCCGGCTGTAGCGATCGGCCACGGCCCCTAACGCCACGCCGCCGATGGCGTACACGAGCCCGAACGCGAGTCCTTGCAGCAGACTGATCTGCACATCGCTCAGACCGAGTTCGCTGCGCAGCGGGTCGACAACGAGATTTAGAATGCCGCGGTCGATGACCGACAACAAAGAGGCCAGGCACAACAGCGCGACAAACCACCACGCGCGCCCCGCGCCCCGCATCAGAGCAGTCCCAACAAGCGGGCGCGACTGCGGATGTAATCACCGAGCCAGTCTAGATTGCGAAAGCGCAACGTGCCTCGTCCGACCGCAACCGAGCTGTGGGCCATACCGGCGACCAGGCGAAATGCCTTGGCCATCAGGAAGAGCTCACCATGACGGATCTCATCCGCGGTGAACGGCCGGACCGTTTGGTAGCCGTGCTCGAACGCCTCTGCATAGGCTGGCGAGAACCCATAGAACAGATTGCCCCAGACGAAGTTTTTGACATCCTGCATCAGGAACTCTTCGCCTGCGGCATCGAAGTCGAGCAAGGTGATGCGGCCATCGTCATCCACATGGACATTGCTCGGATGAAAGTCGCGATGACCTACGCCCAGCGGTACATCCTCATTTTGCAGGGAGCGCAGGCGCTCGACCAGCCGCGGCGCCAAAGCCGCATAGTCCCGGGCATCGTCCGGGCGGTCGTAGAGAAATTCGAGCAGCGGCGGCAAATTGACCATGAAGCTGACAGCATCGTCGGTCTTGAACGCATGACCCCGACTGTACTCCAGTCCTAACAGATGCATTTCGGCAAAAACCGCGCCAATACTCTCAGCGGTCTGCTCGCTGAGTACATCGCCGAACTTGCGGCCGGGCGCCCAGTCGTAGAGCGCCACCGCGCGCTCGCCTTCCGGCGATTGGACCTTGAAATAAAGGCTGCCGTCGCGCGTGCGCAGCGGTGTTGAAGCCGGAAAGTTCCGGCCGCGCAGAAAATCGAGAAAATTGAGTTCGTAGCTAACGGCATCAACGTCACGCCAGCTGCGCCGCCAGACACGCAGCGCATGCTTGGCATTATCATCCTTGATCAGGTAGACATCGTTCATGCCTCGGTAAAGCAAAAAGCCGCCGACCGCGCCCTTCAGGTCATAGCGCCGGGCGACCTCCGCCGCCAGCCATTCTGGATGCAGCACCGAGTGTGAAACGCGCGCCTCGCGCAAAGTGGTCGATGTCATGTCTGCCTGCTACTGCATTTGCAAATGATGAGCCAGCGATTCAGCCATTGGCAACGGGCGCGCGCCAGCAAAGCAGCCGATTCGCCCGGCCCGTGGTTACCTCGCCATTCACCCCGCCATCGCCAGGGGCGCAGGACTCAGGTACTGTTAGCTTAAGGCAAGGCATTTCAGGGGAATCTTCATGTTGGTATCGCGTCGACGGATGCTGGCCCTGGCTGGCGTCATGCTCACCCCGATAGTGGGTGCCGGCTCCGAATCAACCATCCGTCTGACCACGGCCAGCGGCCGGCAAGCTTCGGTCCGTGTCTGGCACAGCCGCGGCCGATTGCGCGGCACGATCTTGTTTTCGCATGGCGCGGCATCCTCGCCTAACAAATACCGGGACCTGGTCGACGCATGGACACGGGCTGGCTACGAAGTTTGGGCTCCGCTGCACGTCGACTCCATTGAGCACCCCGAGACTGCCCGCTATACCGGCTTCGCCAGTTGGACGGCGCGCATCGAGGACATGCGCGCGCTGGCGATGCATGTCGCGGCCAGGAAAGTTATCGCTGCCGGGCACAGCTATCGCGCGCTCGTCGCCCTGACCATCGGCGGCGTAAACGCCGAGCAACCCGCAGGCGTGGCCGGTCCCCTGCGCATTGGCAAAGTGCAGGCGGTGATCGCATTTTCGCCGCCCGCACCCGTTCCCGGCCTGATCACCGCTGAAGGCTATAAAACGCTGGCCGTGCCCGCGCTGATACAAACCGGCGACCGCGACAACCCGCCAGGCACGCCCGCGGACGGCTGGAATCTGCACTTGATCCCCTATCAATCCGCCGCAGCCGGGGGACATCGCTATGCGCTCGTGCTCGCCGGCGTCGACCACTATTTTGGCGGCGCCATCTGCAAATTCGATGTACCGGGTCCGCCCCAGAGCGCACAACTGCACACCGCCGTCGAGATTTCCACCGCCTTTCTGGACGCCTACGGCGCCAACCAGTCCCGGGCTCGCAAGGCGTTGACGGCGCGATTGAGCGAGACGGGGCCTGTGATTCTGCGAACCAAATGAAACGTGCTGCTTGGGCTGCCGCACCGCGCTGCCTGACAACGATACCCTGGCTGCTCATCGGCCTTGGTGTGCTGCAGGACGGTCGCGCGGCCGACAAGCTGACCTACCATGTCGACCGCGCGCGTAGCGGCTGGAATTCCCATGAAACGGTCCTGACGCCCGCGAACGTCGCCGGCCAGAGGTTTGCGCTGCAATGGTCAACGCCGCCGCTGGATTCTTTTGCCACAACGCCAGCACGACTGTTTGCGACTCCCCTTTACGTCTCCCGCATCAACATGACGATAACGGGATCGAAGCAACAGCACCTGTCAGTGATTTACGCCGCCAGTGCGACCGGATTCGTCTATGCGATCAACGCCCGGGCACGCGGGCGTGTGCCCGCCGGCGCGCAGCTCTGGCGCCGCCAGCTAACAAACCAGCCCTGCCGGCGCGGCAGCCTCGGGATACTCTCCACGCCGGTCATCGATCGCAGGCAGCACCGGCTCTATGTCAGTTTTTGCGACGAACAGGATCTTTGGCAGGCCGCCGCACTCGACCTGCGCGACGGCCGTATGATTGCCGGCTGGCCGGTACGCCTGGATGCCGAGACGATCAACGCGCCCGGCATCAATCGCAACGGCACCAATCGCTTCCCGTCGACTTTCGCGCATATCCAGCGCTCGGCTCTCAACCTCAGCCCCGACGGCTCGCGCCTCTATGTGTCCTTCGGCGGCGAACCCACCAGTGGCTGGCTGTTAGCCCTGGATACAATACAGTCGCGCGTCGCATCGGCTTTTTCCGCGACGCGGAAAACCGAGGAAGGCGTCGGCGGCATGTGGGCCGCGGGCGGACCCGCCGTCGATGGCCGCGGCCACGTCTACACGTCCACGGGCAGCAGCGTGCTCAATACGCTGGCCGACATGGGAGTTGCCGGCGTATTTCCGGACAGCCCCGGCAACTGGGGGCAGTCCGTCATCGATCTGACGGATTTCCGCGGCACGGGCCTGGCGCTGGCTGGCACCTACACGCCATTCAACTATTGCCAGGCGGGCTCGCGAGACATGGACCTGGGCGCCAGCAGCCCGACGCTGGTTGACCTGGCTGCGAACAAGAGTTCAACGCCGCAACTGTTGGCACTCGGCGGAGCGAAGCAAGGCAACGCCTACCTGCTTGATCGCGAGCACCTGCCTGGCAGCCTGACACAGCGCCAGCCCTGCAGCGACGATGCTGCCAGCGACCGGTCTTTGTTAGCACCCGAGCCGCAACCCCAATTCCGCGGACGCGGTCCACTCAACATCTTCGGGCCCTATACCGAACGCGACGGCATGGGAGACCAGGCACGCAGTCGCTCCACGCTCGCGCATTATCGCAACGCCGCGGGAATCGACTATCTGTTTGCCACGGGCAGTGCCAAGACGGGCGGCGCGCAAAATGTCAGCGCCGCGCCCAGCCTTGTCAGGTTGCAAATCATGTCGCGCCCGGAGCGGCCGTCCTACCTGCGACTCGACCGGGCGCATGACAGCCTGGTGCTGCAAAACCCGGGTTCGCCCATCGTCAGCAGCCGTGGCGCGCGCAATGCAATCGTCTGGATTCTGGACAGCAACAAGCCGCGCTCTGCGTCACTGTACGGACTCAATGCACCGCAGCCGGTGCTGTACGCGGTCGATGCCGAGTCGATGCGCTTGCTCTGGCGCAGCAGGCCGGGCGAACTGCAACCCAGTGGCAAGTACAATGAAGCCACCGTCGCGGACGGCTTGGTGATCGTCGGTACGGATCGCATTCAGATCTTTGGCCTCGGCGCAGCAGGCCGCTCGCACGTGATCGCGTCACGCGCGACGCTCTCGCCGGGCCCCGCCACAACTGAAACCGCGGTCGCCCCGGCCGCTAGTGCCGCGGACTTCAGCGATGGCTCCCGCCTGTACGCCGAGCGCTGCCGCGCTTGCCACGAGTCCAATCAGTCGGGCATTCCCGCACTCGAGAAACTCCACAGCCTGAAATCCGACGCTATCGTCGAGAAGCTTTTGTTAGGCTCTATGCAGACGCAAGCGCTGGGACTGACGGAGCGGCAGATCGGGCAGATCGCGCTGTACCTCGCCCGTCCGCACTGACACCCCGCACTAACACTGAGAAAGCCACATGCCATGAAAGCAGACTCTGAATTCCGCCGCGGCTGGCGGGTGGTGCTCGCCGGGCTGGTCGGAGTCGCCTGTGGCGCCTCGCCCGTGCCCTACACGCTCATCGGCCAGTTGATCGGTCCGATGCACACGGAGCTTGGCTGGTCGATCGGCGATATCAGTCTGGCGATCACGTTGTTCGGCCTTGCCGCGTCCTTCATGGCGCCCTATGTGGGCTCGCTCACGGATCGCATCGGCCTGCGGCCCGTCGCGTTAGGTTCGTTGCTCGCCTTCGGCATCGCGTTTGCCAGTCTGGGGCTGACACCCGCCTTGGTCGGCGCGTGGTGGCTCGCCTGGCTGCTCGCAGGATTGGTCTCAATTGGTTCCGGTCCGCTGACCTGGTCGCGCGGCGTGAACCTGTGGTTCTTCCGCCAGCGCGGACTCGCACTCGGCATCACCCTGCTCGGCACCAGCCTGACCGGCGTCGCGGTACCCCTGTTCGCGGGCCGCGCCATTGACGCCTGGGGCTGGCGCGCGTCGTTTCCCTTGTTAGCTCTGCTGCCACTGGCTGTCGCGCTGCCGGTGGCCTGGCGGCTGTTCCGCGAACCGCGACCGGACGAGCGTCCGGCGCAAATTGGCGGCGCTCAGGGACTGACCGGCGCCACGCGCGCTGAGGCGCTCGGCGACTATCGCTTTTGGCTGATCTTCGCGTCCGTGCTGTTCATCGCGCTCGCTTACGGCGGCATCAACGTGCACCTGCAGCAACTCCTGGAACTCCAGGGCTTTGACCGCATGACCGCGCGTGGCGTGGTCAGCAGCCTCGCGGTTGCAATTTTGCTGGGTCGCCTCGGCACAGGATTCCTGCTGGATCGGATCTGGGCACCGCTGGTTGCGTTGCCGATACTGTGCGCCCCGGCGATCGCCTGCTGGCTGTTGTCGGGGAATTCCCTGACTCTGCCGTTAGCCTACCTGTGCGCGGCGATCGTCGGACTCGCTGCAGGCGCCGAGACCGATCTCATTGCCTATCTCGCCGGCCGTTACTTCGGCATGGCGCACTATGGAAAAATTTACGGAATATTGTATGTGCCGTTTGGCGTCGCGGCTGGCTTGTCGCCGGCGCTGTATGGCTGGAGTCGCGATGCGACCGGTAACTATAGTCTCGCGCTGGGCATCGCGACGGGGCTTTTTTTGTTAGGTGGTGGACTATTGCTGGCGCTGGGCAGATACCCTTCGTTGCCGGCACCAGCCGCGCACCCATGATGTCTAGACCAGACAACCCACGGGAGACTCTGCCATGCAAACCTTGAACCGACGCCGCTTGTTCCAATGGAGTTCCGGCGGCCTGACGGCCGCAGCTCTGTCCCGCATCGAAACGGCAAAGTCGGCCGCCGTCCCCAAGGATGCTGATATCGCCCGCGGATTCCCGCTGACCGCGCCCGCCGATGCGAATCCGCTGCAGGCGAAAGTTGCCGCCTTTACGGTGGTGACTCCAGACCTCACGGCCTCGACTGGTTTTTACCGCGACACCATGGGATTTCAATTTCTGTCGCAGGGTGTAGTTACCGGGACACCCGGCAGCGCGCCCGGGCTCGGCACCTCGGCCCGCCGATATGTCCTGATGGCAGTTCCCGGCGCGAAGCGTGGCGCGACACTGCGTATTCTGGAAGCGCTGCCTGGCGCCAACGCCAATCGCCCGCGGCCCGAGGCGCGCGCCTGGGACCCGGGGCTTGCGGTCATGGAAGCTGGCATGCGCGATCCCGCTGAATCCTATCGGGCGCTGGCTAACGCCGGCGCGCCGATGATCTCGCCGCCGCGCTACTACTTCTTCCGCGCCAACGGCTCGATGCCCGATCTCGATGTCATGAGTTACGCCCCCTTCGGACCCGGTGGCGAACAGATGTTCCTGACCGCTAACATTCGCAATGATCGGCCTGACTGGCCGGAACCGGGACTGCATTCGACGCCCAGCAATGTCGTGATCGTGACGCTCGACCAGCGGCCCGCCGATGCTTTCTACGCCAATGCCTTCGGCCTCAAACGCATCAATCAGATGGATTGCCAGCAACGCAACTGCAATGAGCTTATCGGCGCGCCGCGGGATCTTTATTTTGAATGGGGCAAAATCGGTGGCAGCGGTTTCAACATGGAGATCTGGGAGGTCCGCGTGGCCGAAGGCCGCGTATATCCAACCTCATTGGATCGAACCGGTCTCGCCATGTTCACGGTGCAGGTCAAGGACCTGGACCGCTGCCGTGACATGTGTGCGAAATCGGGTATCCAGCCGGTCGGCGCAGGCTCCTTGCCGCTTCCGGGCAATGACCAGCCGGGCGGCTTCACGTTGCGAGGCGCGGTTGGCGAATTGGTTGAAGTCGTCCAGGGCTGACAGGTATCTAACTATCGGGCAAAGTCCCTGGCGACACTGTTCTGCGCGCGCGGCTGCGACCTATTTTGTTAGCTCTCCAGGAAGGAATTGACGGCATCGACACGCTCGGCCAGTGTGGAGCTGCGCAGCCAGAGTTTCTTGTTCGCATTCGGCACCAGCGCCGCGGCATTGTCGAGGTACATGCTGAGTGGGTCGCGCTCCGATGCCATGATCAACACCGGGCATTGCAACTGTGGCAACAAGGGACGCAAGTCCTGCAAGAAAGCAGCGCGATATGCAATGTGGTAGGTCCCCAGCGCTTTCAGGACATCGGTGACGCCGAGATGCAGCTGCGCCGGCGAGGCCACGGGATTCGCAAGCCGGTTCGCCGGCTGTCGATCAAAGTAAGGCCAGAAAAGCGATTGATCGCGAACGAAGTTCCACGCCCAGGACAGATGCCCGCCATGATCGTCCGGCGTGATCTTTGGCGCGTAGTTCGCCAGCAGTCGCTGGCGAAAATCCTCGGCAAACAGCGGGATACCGTCGAGCACCAGGCGCCGCACGCGCTGCGGGAACATGACCGCAAGCTGCACGCCAATCTGGGCGCCGGTATGCGCGCCATAAAAGTCCACCTTGTCGATCCCTAACGAATCCATGATGCGCACTGCGCAGTCGACGTAGTACGGCATCTCCACCGTGTCGCCGGCCGGTGCTGCTGAATCGCCGTTGCCCAGCATGTCGGGCGCAAACGCGAAGCGCTGTAGCGCCAATGCCGGAAGCAACGGTTCGAAGGCGCGCGATGAGCCTGGACCGGCGTGCGCCAGATACAGTGGCAGACGCTTGCGGTTTGTGGGCGATCCGGCATGCCTATAGTGCACCAGTCCTTCCGCGAGTCGCAGGAATGCCCGATCCACCAGGCCAGGCGCCGCGGCTGCCGGTACTGGCACCTTTTGCTCGCTGGCCGCCGCACTTACGGCGCCGCCGGCGGCAACGGCCGTCCCCAGCGCAAGCACATCCCGACGCGAAGTTTTGTTGCTAGTCACATCCGCACTCCTGTTAGCCGCCAGTCGCCACTAGCCGATCAAAAAATGCAACCGCGCTGGGGACGCTCGCGGCGCCGCACTCGAGCGGCATCATGTGGCCGCAATTGGCAACCACTTCCAGTTTCTTGTCCACGGACCCTAACAGTTCGAGGCCGCGGCGCCCCATGGTTTCGAGCGATAGCTCATGGTCATTGGCGGACCATAGCAGCAGAGTGGGCACCTGCATGCGCCGGAGATCGTCGACTGTCTTGTCGAATTCCGCCATCGGATTGCCGCGCAGGGTTGCCGGCGGCATCCTTTGGGCGCGATTGTTGAGGTCCGTCCATTCCTGCGCCAACTCGTCCGTGACTTTGGCCGGCTCATGGAAATTCATCAGCAGGACCTGGCGCCAGAATTCCGGTGGCTTGTAGCCTTTCAGCCAGGGATCAATCGACAGCAGGAATCGAAACGTGCGCGTGCGTTCACCGGCAGCCGGATTGAAAGCGCCGACCGCGATGTTAGCCAGCAGCAGACCGCGCACCTGCTCGGCGTGATCCGCAGCATAGGCGGCTCCTGAGGCACCGGCACTTGATGTTGCCACGAGGAAGAACCTGTCCACACCGAGCTGCTGTGTCAGCGCGGCGATGATCCGCATTTCCTGTTCGGTCCCCGTGCGCCCGGCCGGCGCGGGGCCCGACAGCCCCTGGCGCGGGCGATCAAAGCGAATGACTCGATACTTGCCGGTCATTTTCGCGGCCCAGACATTCCACATGCGCAGGCTGCCAAAAGATCCGTGCACCAGAACAATGACGGGACCGCTGCCCTGATCGACGTAGTGAACGGTTTCGCCATCGATGTCCGTGTACCTTGATTCCGGCAGTGCGTAACGGGTCCGCATTGTTGCGTCGTCGGGCGTCAACCATCCGGCGCGCGCGGCGTAGAACACCAGAGCGACTGCGACCAACACCACCACGATCGTGCCGGCAAGGCGGAGGAGAAATCTCTTCATGAGGACTGTCCTGGTGCGATGTTCGACTTACGCGCGCGCCTGATCAAATCCTGAAAAGCTGCTGGCCGTTGTCAGCAACCAGTCGGTCACGGGTCGTCTGCGGAATTTCAGTCCGTTTATCCAACTCCTGGCGAAAGAAAATTGTATCCGCGATGTCACTGGGATGACCGTAATCGCTGCCGAGCATCAGACGCTGATCGCCGGTGTATTGGATGATGTGCGGGAGGTCTTCATGGAGTTCGCAAGTCAGGAAAAAGTTGTGTTCGTCGAGCTTCTCGCGCACCAACGCCATCAAGTCCTTGGGCTTGAGCCGCACGTGCAGCGCCGTTTGTACCGCCGGGAACACCCAGGTGCAGCCCGACTCAAAAAACCCAAAGCGTAATTTGGGAAACTGGCTCGGCAGCTGGCTGTTGAGCAGGGTCGTGAACGCAAAATAGTTCGGGCTGTCGGAATTGAAGCGATTGAATTTCGCGCCATCCCGCTGCGCGATCGATTCGACAGCCGGGCTGCCATGACCGATGTGAACGCAGATGGGCCAATCGAGCTCCATCGCCTTGGCGTACACTGGATCGAAATCCGTATGATCGAGAAATTTGTCGCCTTCGATACCGCGGAACAACACACCGACCGCGCCGTTGTCCCGAGCCCAGACCATGTCCTTGACCGTCTCGGTCGGATTTTTCAGCGATGGTACGAATACCCAGCGTAAACGACCCTTCGCTGCCTTGCAGCGCTCGGCAATCCAGCGATTGTAGGCACGCGTAAGCGCCAGCTCCGCTGGTCGACACGCGCAACGAATATTAAGGAACAGGCTGGAAAAAATAACCTGAACATCGACTTTTTGCCGATCCATGTCGGCAAGCCGCGGTGTCAGGTTATCCAGCGTGATGGCATCGGCGGTAAATTCGCCTTTGGAATAGCCAGCGATCGCGGCTGCATCGTGCTTGCCGTAGAGATAGTTGTCTATGACCCAGTACTCGGCGGTCTTCGGTCCGGAGAAATGCGCCTGGATCGTTGCGCCACTCTCCTTGCGCAAGATCGACGGACGAAACCCCTGCTCACTTTGGGCCAGGTAGTCCCACACGGACGCAGGCTCGACCACATGCGTATCGACGTCGATAACTTTCATCGCCACTCTCCCAGGGTCTGTTCAGGTCCAACCAGACGCCGTGGATATTGCTGCAAACCGTCAATCCGGGACAGAGGACCTGTTGCCCCATGTGCCAATAGTGGAATTCGGCACGAAAACCACTTGGCACGCAACCGGGTGCACATCCTATGATCCGCCGCAATCATGAGTATCTATGGACTCTACTCCGGCACTGACGGCCAATCCCACCTGGTCCAATTGGAAATTGTCGGCAGCGGCCCGCCGCTCATGGAACTCCTACCCTGCCAGGGCTGGCGTCCTTTCCAATCCGACCCCGGCGCTGTGCAGGCGCGTCATCCGACGCCGGTAACCGGCATGACAGTCATGCTCAGCGGCTGCATGGAAATCGGTGTGGGCGGTGGCTCGTTGCCCAACGTTGCGCTGATACCGGGCGACATGCTGCTGGTGCTGGACACCCGCGGCGAAGGTCACTCCACCGCGATCAAGGGCCCGGACCGGCTGCGAGTCGCGGGCGTGAGTTTTTCCGCCGGCGACTGGCCCGCGATCGCCACGCATTTTTCGGGTTGGCCCGACAATCTGTTAGCACCCTAGTATCTCCGATAGAGGCGCCACCATGAAATCGATACTGCCAGCTTTGCTGGTGATCCTGAGCCTGGGCCAGCAGTGCCTGGCAGCGGACTCCGCCAAGCCCTTTGCGACGCTTGAAGAGCTGCGTCGCAAGTACCAGGACCCCCAGGGTCATATCGCGGTCATCAACGGCGTTGAGGTGTATTACAAGGACGAAGGCCGCGGTCCGGCTATCCTGATGATTCACGGCTCGCAGAGCACGCTCAAGACCTGGGATCGCATCGCGCCCATTCTGGCCAGGCACTATCGCGTGATTCGTTTCGACATCCCGCCGCAGGGTCTGTCGGGGCGCGTATCGGATGCACTTGCCGCGCGCATGCAACCGACCGATATTCCCGAGGGCCTGCTGGTAAAGCTCGGCGTTACCCGCATCACCTGCGTTGGGGTGTCGAGCGGTGGCACACTGGGCGTGCAGCTGGCGGCAAAACGACCGGATCTCGTTGAACGACTGATCCTGTCGAACACGCCGTCAGATCCTGTGAAGACAGTCCACATGAAACAGAGCACCGAATTCGTGGAGGCGCAGCGTGAAGCCCGCGAGACAGGATTTCAGTCGCAGAAATTCTGGAACCTGTTCCTCGACTATTTCAGCGGCGATCCGAGTCGGCTCGACAAGGGCATCCGCGAGCAGTACTACGATTTCAACCGCCGTGGACCCGAAAAGAATTACCTGGCCTTCGTCGGGCTGGTTGCCAACCACGACCGCGCGGTCGCAGCGATGAACGCGGTGAAAGCCCCGACACTGCTGATCTGGGGCGGCAGCGACCAGCTGCTGGTGCCAGCATCAGCCGATGTACTCGCCGGCTATCTAACAAATACGCAGGTGTCCAGGGTTTTCATGCCGGACGTCGGCCACTACCCGCCGCTCGAAACACCACAGCGATTTGCGCAGTTGGTATCGACCTACATCGAGGCGGCGACGCCCAGCCACTGACAGCCGTTGTGAATAGACCTCGTGGCCACACTGAGGCATCATGCAGCGCATGGATGGCACGTCCCGGACTGTGGCGCGCGTGGTCGGCGTGCTGGAGCAACTAAGCGTCGCACCTGAACCGCAGTCAAATCGCGATCTCGCGCGAGCACTTCGGATCCCCGCTTCCAGCATGCATCGCCTGATGCAGAAACTGGTTGCACTGCACTATGTGGATTGTGATTCGGACACGTCACGCTATTCCGTTGCGCCGTCGCTGTGCGAACTCGGCAACCGGCTTGCGGAAGTCGGTGGATACTCCAAGCCCCTGCAGACTTTGATGAGCGCGCTGCGCGAGATGTCCGGAGACACCGTTACCGTCTGGGTGCCGAGTGGCGCGCATATCCGCATCTCGGCGCTTCTGTTAGGCAAGATTCGTGGCGTCAGCAGCTACGCTCCGGGCGAGATGCAGGAACCTTTCATGACTCCAGGCCTCGCGATTGCCACTTTCTACAATGCCGCGCAGGTACGCGCGCTGATAGCCCAGGCACGC
>JAYUGT010000106.1:0-12650 GCA_043738315.1 Gammaproteobacteria bacterium | reverse complement strand
TGCGAATCCCGGCTACAAGGAGTCGAGTGGCGCTTTCATCACGCGCCCGGTCAAATTCCTGGTCGCCAACGCGCAACCGGACGGCGCGATCAGCGAGTCGTCGCATGATCGCGCGTACAACACGGCGACCGCGCTATCGGCCCTGGCGGCGACCAAGAACAACAAATACGCGCCGCTCCTGGAAAAGGGCCGAAAATTCCTCAAGGGTCTTCCAGTCGATGAATCCAAGGGCTATGACAAGAGCCATCGCTTCTATGGCGGTATCGGCTATGGCAGCGACGAAGGCCCTAACATGTCAAATCAGTTCATTGCGCTGGAGGCGATGCGCGCGGCGGCAATCGATCCGAAGGACCCGGTATGGCAGAAGGCGCTGACTTTCATCAGTCGCTCGCAGAATCGCAGCGAAAGTAACGATCAGTCCTGGGCCGGCAACGACGGAGGGTTTGTCTACGCGCCGGGCGCCAATCTTCCGCCGTTCAAGGGCACCGAATCCTATGGCGGCATGACCGCCGCGGGCCTGATGACGCTGCTGTTCGCGGGCGCGGACAAGAACGATCCGCGCGTCGTTGCGGCGCACAGCTGGATCAAGAAGAACTACGCGGTCGATGTCAATCCGGGCACCGGCGGCCGCAAGGATGGCATCTACTACTATTACTACGCCGTCGCGATGGCGATGTCGGCCATGGGTGAGGCCGAATTCGTCGACGGCCAGGGACGCAAACACAATTGGCGCAATGAGCTCGCGACCCAGCTGCTGTCATCGCAGGCGCCTGATGGATCCTGGGTCAACAAGGACTCCGCGCTGTGGTGGCAGGACAATCCGCACCTGGTGACCGCCTGGAGCGTCAACGCGCTGATCAATGTTCTGAAGTAATTGCCCTGACTTAATTTCACCTAAGTAATTTCAATGTGGCGATTCGGGCTGGCGGCCATAGCGGTGTTCTTCGGGTCGCAGCCCGCGATCGCGCAGCAACTGGGAATCACTGCGCCCTGGGCTGGCTGGTCGCGCCCCGGGGCGAGCAGTGAACTCGACATTGAGATTCCCACGATCGATGAACCCGGCGGAAATCTGCGGATCGTCGCGCGCGGTGCCGAGGGTTCCGTAACCGCGAATGTCATGCTCAGCCGCGGTACGCCGACTCGGGTGCGCCTCGCGGTACCGGCGCAGGGCGGGCTCGACATCGAGGCAATCACCGACAAGGGCCTGACGCTGCGCGCACGCCAGGACTTCAGGTCGGCAGAGCGCCCGGTGCTTGCGTGGGTCGATTCAGGATTGCGCGCAACTGCTGCGCCGCCCGCGCCTGGGGGCCTGCGGATCGAGGCCTTGCAAGCCGCCGACTTGCCCAGAATTGCGGCCAGCTATTCGAGCGTTGCCGGCCTGGTCATTACCGGCAGCTCGCTCGCGGAGCTGGACGATGCGCAGCTGTTAGCTCTGCTGGAACAGGTCAGGCGCTGCGGGTTTGTCTACCTGGCGTCCGAGGTATCGCAGGCGCAGGCCGTGTTGCAGCGGGCGGCTGGCTGTGGTGGCCGCAATCTCGTGCTGGCCGCGAGTTTGCCTGATGCCGGACAATTGGCCCAGGCATTTGCGGCTCAGTGGATCCCGCCTGCACTGGCCGACAATCGGATCAATGCGCTGGGCGCGGGCAACAGGCGGGTCGCAGTACTCTCCGCAGTGCTGCTCGCATACGCGATCGTAGCGCTGCTGCTGCTGACCGCGACGACGCCACTGCGCTGGCTGCTCGGCCTGCCTTTGTTAGCAGCGGGCGCCATCCACCTGGCCGTTCTTGCGATACCGGTCGAGTCGTCGTTGATCGTCTGGGCCGAAGCCGGCGAGCTTGATGCGAATGCACAGTACACCGCGCTGTTGCAGGTGCATGGGGCCGCACCGGGGCTGCGTTCCGTCAACCTGCCGGCAGCGTTGGGCGCTTCGGGTTTCGGCCCGCCCGGCAACGGCAACTCGTTGCTCTGGGACCCCTTGACGGCTCGAATTCTTGGTGTCCGGGTACAGACGGCGATGCTAACAGAGCGCAGCCTGCCATTTAGCGGTTCGTTCCCGATTGCAGGCACGGCGACGATCACGGCTGGAGCCGGCAATCACCTGATCCTGCGCAATGCACGCACCGCACCGCTTTCGAAGGCGTGGCTGCTGTATCGCGGCAGGCAATATGCAATCGCCAATGTCGGACCACTCGGACAAGTCACGGTCGACATCGGCACCGGTCAGCAGCCAGCCGATCGCGCCCAGCGCCTCGCGGTGGAACGGCTCGCTTACGACGAGGCAGGAATTTTGTTAGCACTGGATCTGAGCGGCATGCGCAGCCAGGGCTCGCCGCCCATTGACAGAGGCTGGTTGCTGATTCGCCAGCCGCTGACGCAGGTGAGCCTGTGATCAATGCCAGGTTCGGCGGCTGGCTGGGTCTCGCCATCGGCACGGTGGTCGCGGTCTGGTGGCTGGCGGCGGTGCGATTTGCGTTGCAGAACGGTTTCGAAACCACGACACCAAGCGTAGAACTCCTCGAAACACTGTGGCTCACGAGAATGCTGGTCATGTTGTTGTTAGCTCCGGTGCTCGGCTTGCGTCAGCCGCCGTCGACAGCTTGCCAGCCGATCCTGTGCATGGCCTGGATGTCGCTGCCACTGGTGGTTCTGGGCGCGGCAGCCGCCGGCGCGACCTGGCAGCGGGTCCTGTTGGCGGAACTGGCGCTGCTTGCCGCTGCCGGGCTGGCGTACGCGGCTGGCTGGGCCTTGCGACATGCCTCCGCCCTGATTCCCAGCCAGGATTCCGCCGGCTTTGCGTTAGGCGCAAGCCTCGCGGCGCTGGCCTGGGCGAACCGGGCAGTATTGCTGCCGGGGTGGGTGGCTTGAGCGACCTCGATGGATCAGTAGCCGCGTTCATGGCAGCCGCAGCCCGGCGCTTGTGGTGGTTGCAGTCGTTGCGACGGTTGCAATTGGCCGCGGCAGTTTCATTGGCTGCGGCAGCGCTCGCGGCCGGCACGCACACGCTGCTGGTGGCGCTGCCGGCGTGGCCCGCCCTGTTAGCCGTGTCGACGCCGATTCTGTTAGCCGGACTGGCCGCCCTGTCGGCGCGGCCGACGGCGCAGCAGGCCGCCTGGTGGGCCGATCGAAAACTCGCGGGCGCGTCGCTGTTTTCCACCTGGCAGGATGCCCTGGTGGCAGGCAACGCCTCGGCAAGCGCCCGCGCACAGCTGGGTCTGCGGACGCGTACCGCCGCGGCTCTGCAGCATTCGCGCGCGCAGCTCGCGGCCTTGCACATACCTGGCCAGGGGCGGCTTTTCTGGCTAGGTGCGAGCTGCGTGGTTTTCTGCAGCATTGTCGCGCTGGCGGATGGCCGCCAGCGACAGCCGCCGATCTCGGCCAGCGTCGCGGCAGCTGGCCAGGCGCACGTCGACGCCGCGCCGACGGCGGCAACGGCGCGTGATGAGTTGCGGCGCGCATTGCTAACAGAAGCACGCGATTCGGCTGCGAGAAGTCCGGCAGCTGATGCGGCGACGGACCCGGCGCCGCCGGACAACGACCCGGGCAGCCAGCTGACCCGGTCACGCAACGCCGGGACTGCAGCAACGGCGGCCGGCAACTCGGCAGCAACCGGCGGTCTCGGCGCCGGAGCTGGTCGCGGCCGCTCATCGACACAGGCGGCGGCGGCGATTCCGAATCTTCAGCTAACAGAACGATTCCGCCAGATCGGCGGCGCGCGACAATCGGGCTTCGACGGCACGGACGATGGCGACGGCTTCGCGGGTTCGTTCGGCGGATTGCCCGGTGCCGATCGCGACTACGACAGCCGACAGGCGTTGCTGGCGCGTCGGGTCGCGCCCGCCGACACCGCCACGCACTCGTTGGCGCCAGCCCTGAATCCATCCGCGGTCGAGTTGATGCGCCGTTACGCAACCATTAAGGAATCCTTGCGATGACTCGACCCGACATCACCACGGATGAGTTTCAGCGCGCAGCCGGGCACCTCGATCGCGTCGAACGGGCCCTGCAATCCGTTCTGGTTGGGCAGAGAGCCGTGGTTGAGGATCTGTTGACTGCGCTGACAGCTGGCGGGCATGTTTTGTTAGAGGGCCTCCCCGGTCTTGGCAAGACTCACCTGGTCAAAGGTATCGCCAGAGCCCTGGGATTGCAGTTCGGGCGCGTGCAATGCACGCCAGACCTGATGCCTGCCGACCTGACGGGATCGGACATTCTCACCGGCGGCCAGAACGGCGAACAGAATTTCCTGTTTCGGCCAGGGCCGATTTTCTGCCAGGCCGTGCTCGTCGACGAGATAAACCGAACCACGCCGCGTACGCAGGCGGCGTTGCTCGAAGCCATGCAGGAGGCGCAAGTCAGTTATGGCGGCCGGCTGCACCGTCTGCCTGATCCCTTTTTCGTCATCGCGACTCAGAACCCGATCGAGCTCGAGGGCACCTACCCATTGCCTGAGGCGCAGTTGGATCGATTCATGTTCAAGATCCAGGTGCCCTATCCCGATGCTGCCGCGTTACGCGCCATGCTCGACGTTTCGCTCGATCAGGAGCCTGCCTCCAGGCTGCAATCCGTGCTGGAAGCGGGCGAGTTTTCGCAGGTGATGGCGGTCGCCCGTGAAGTCCTGATTTCGGAGCCCTGCAAACAGGCCGCGATCTCGCTGATTCTGGCGACACAGCCTCACGGCGCCGGCGCCAGCCCCGTTGCCGGACGCTACCTGCGTTACGGCGCCAGCCCCCGCGCATTGCAGTCGCTTTTGCGCACCGCCCGGGTGCGCGCGCTGCGCGCCGGGCGCGTGCATGTGGACATCGCCGATCTCACCGCAGTCGCGCGGCCGGTGCTTCGCCATCGCGTCCTGCTGACAGTCGAGACCGAGATCGAGGGTGTCACGACCGACCAGGTCATCGATGAACTGCTTGAGGCCTGGTCGCGGACACTGTCATGACCAGCTTGCCAGCCGCCGGTGAACTGGCGGCGTTTTCGCACCTGGCGGCGCGTTTGTTAGCTAATCCCGACACGCGGCGGCCGGGATCCCGCCGCGTCCGCGGTCGCGCCGGCGCCGGCCTCGAATACCTCGAGCATCGCGAATTTCGCATCGGCGACGAACTTCGCCATGTCGATTGGCGTCTGTCCGCGCGGCGGCAGCAGCTGATCGTTCGCGAGCGTCAGGCGGAAACCGGGGGCGACTGGTGGATTTGCCTGGATGCCAGCTCGTCGATGGCGTCGGCTAACGCCGTTAAATGGCGGGGGGCAGTGCAATGCGCCGCCGCTGTCGCCTATGCACTGATTGACCTTGGTCATCGGGTGGGCTTGCTCGCGTTCGCGGACGACATCATTGCCAGCGCGCCATGCGGGCGCGGCCATGCGCAATTTGCGCGCCTGGCACGCCGACTGCAGACGCTGGCGCCACAAGCCCGCGGCGCGGCCTCGCAGCTGGCGAGCTGCGCCGCGCGCATCCACACTCAGAGTTCGTGCTTCGTGCTGTCAGATTTCCTGCGCGCGGACCATATGCAGCGCGATCTCGCGATGCTGCAGGCACGCAGCGTGGGCCTGCATGCGCTGAGTCTGGCCTGCGCCGGCGACTTGCGCTTGCCGCTGAATCAGCATCTGACGCTGGTTGACGTCGAGACGAGCGCGCAACTGGACGCGGTGCCCACCGCCGCCCAGCAGCGGATGGCGGAGCAGGCATTTGCGGCGCGCGGCGCCGCGTTGCGTGCCTATTGCGCGAACGCTGCAATACATTTCAGCGCGAGTGATGCCGGAGCAGGCTGGCGGGGTGCTCTGGTGCATCATCTGCTCAGCAGGCCCCGGCATTGATCGCACTCGCGCACCCGGCCTGGTTGTCAGGACTGCTGCTCGTTCCCGCAGTCTGGTGGCTGCATCGTACTCGCGGACATGGCGCTCCGCTGCCGGTCGCCAGTCTCATGCTGTGGGAGGCGAATCACGAGACGGGTCAGGCCGCTGATCGGGCACAATACGCGGATCCCGCCTGGCGGCGCCGGGCATTGCTCGTTGCCCTGCTGTCGGCCGCATTGGCGGCTCCGTTGCTAACAGTCGAGCGCATGCGGGTGACCGTCTGGCTGGATGACGGCCTCAGCATGATGACGCGCGAGCAGAACGGGCAGCAACGCTGGCAGCTCGGCATGGAGCAGGTGCAGCAGGCCGCGTCCGGAGGGCCCGGTCGGGAATTTACACTGCGCACGCTCGGCGGTTCCAGGGAACCGCGGTCATTGGATCGCCTGGCCGGCCTGAAACCGCGCTCCAACGAAGGCGATCTGCCCGCCGCAGGCGCACTCGACAGGGATTCCGAACACTGGCTGGTGACTGACGGAACCGATGACCGTCTGGCGAGCTGGGCCGCCAGGGCGGGCATCGCACGCGTGTTCGTTGCCGGATCGACAACAGAAAACGTCGCACTGTTAGCACTTGCGGCGCGCCCGGTCCTGAAGGCGGATTCACGGCTCGCCCTCGAGGTCACGGTAGCTAACAATGGCGCCAGCGCCGCAACCCGGACGCTCGAAGTGTCTACCGGCAAGGAACTCCTGATGCGCCGCACGTTGCAACTGCAGCCCGGCGAACTACTCCGCACACGCCTCGACATCGCTCGTCCCGAAACCGCGATCGAGGCGCGATTGAATCCCGGCGATGCGCTGGGACTCGATGATTCGCTGGCGCTGCAGCCCGCCAGTTTCGAACGCACCCGAGTCAGCGTGCCCGCAACCTGCGGCACAGCGCTGCGTAATGCGATTGCCGCGCACCCGCAGTTCGCGATCGTCGCCGCTGGTGGCGCCGCGCTGCGCGTCGCCTGCGGAGCCGATCCCGCAACCCCCGCCGGCGTGGCGCAGCTCAGGGTGCTGCAAGGCGACAAGTCGCATGTCCTGACTGGCGACATGTTGTGGTCGCAAACAGCAATCGACGCCGGGATGGCGGTGCCACTGCCGGCCGGCTTGCAGGCGTACGATGTCAAGCTTGCCGTCGGACCGGCGGATCAAGTGCTGCTGTGGACAGGCAACGAGCCACTCGCCAGTGTTACAGCTGGCCCGATCCGTCAGGTGCGCACAATCCTCGACCTCGACAACGATGTTGTCAGCAGGCAGCCCGAATACGCGCTGCTGGTCGCCACGCTGCTGGATAGCGTGTCAGGCCAGATGCAACTCGACAAAGTTGCCAGGGTTGCGCTCGATCGCGCCGCGACCCGGATCGCTCCGGCGAGCCTGCCGGTGGTTGCGGTCCCCGCGCGGGCGCACCGCAATGCGCAGTCCGTTGATTTGACCGCATGGTTGTTAGCAGCGGCGTTGGTCGTGCTGGCCTGGGACCTGCTAGCGACCGCGCGCCAGTCGCGCGCCATCGGGCGCTTCACGGCGGCCGCATGAGTCGCGATTCAACGCACCCGTTCATCGCCATCGCATTGCGATGCATGGTGGTTCTGGCCTTGCTCGGCGCGTGGCTGCTGCCGGCATTGCGGCCGGGACAGCAAATGCCGCAGCTGATCGGGTTGATCGATTTGTCCGACAGCATGCCGCCGGGGCGCGCCTGGCGGCGCTGGCTGGAGGTGCGCGAGCAGGCGCGCAGTTACCCGGGCGCAGCGCCGAGCGCGGTCGTGTTTGCCGGCGAAGCGCGCGCGCTTGGCGCAGGCATAAGCGATGCGCCGCCGGCAGCCGGGCTCGATCCGCGTCGATCGGATATGGGCGCTGCGATCCGCGCTGCCCTGCCCGACGCAGTCGAGGCAGGCAATGCCGCGCTGCTGCTGATCAGCGATGGGCAGGACAACGGCGGCACGATGGCACAGGCGCTGACACTGGCGCGCGAATCGGGCGTGCCGGTGTATATGGCGCCAACCGCAGGACCGATCGAACCCCACATCGGTGCGCTGAGCCTTCCCGCCAGCGTGCAGCAAGATCAGGCCTTCAGCCTGCGAGCGGAAATAATCGCCGCAGGCGCCCGTAATCTGACGCTGCGCGCCGCGCTTGACGGCGAAACGGTCGCCACCGGCGCACCGCCGGCGCCAGACCGCCCGTCATTGCTGCTGTCGAATCTCAGGGCGAGGCGCAGCGGCACGCAGGTTCTGAATCTGGAACTGGTTGATGCGCTTTCGGGAAGGGTGCTAGACACACGCGCACCGGCGGCGATCATCGATGTTGAAGGGCCGCCTGCAGTTCTAATTCTGGCGCAGGGCGAGACACCGCTCGCGAATAGTCTGCGTGCCGGCGGCTGGGAGGTGGATCGCCATTCGCCCCAGGGTTTTTCAATTTCACACGAACGGTTGCAACGCTATCAGGCCTTGATCCTGGACGATGTGCATGCGTCCGCACCCCGCGCGCAGTTCTGGAGTGATGTTGATTGGGCGGTGCGACGCCGGGGCCTGGGATTGTTGGTGTTAGCAGGCCCGCGTTCGTTTGCGGCCGGCGGCTATCGCGGCACGCTGCTGGAAGGTCTGCTACCCGTCAAGATCGAACCGCCGGGCCGCAACAACGACGCGGCCCTGCTGTTTGCAATTGACACCTCCGGCAGCATGGACAGTCGCTCCCGCGGCGTCGACCGCCTTGCCTACGCCCGCGCAGCAACGCTCGCCACGGTGCGGGCACAACCGGCCACCGATCGAATCGCCGTCATGTTCTTCGATGTCATGCCGCGACTGGCCTTAGGCTGGACCGGCGCCAGTCAGGCCGGAGCAGCGCTGGAAAAAGCGTGGAATGCCCGAGCCTCCGGCGGCACTCAGATGGGCGAGACATTGCGGCAGGCGAGCGCGATGCTCGCCCAGGCCGAGCAACCCAGGCGCATCCTGGTGCTGGTAACGGACGGCTTTGCAAAGGATGAATCGCTGGCGCCACAGTTCGCGGCCATGCAACGCGCCGGTATTGAAGTAATTGCGTTGGCGATCGGACAGGATGCGCGGGTTGAAGCACTGCGCAAACTGGTTGAACCCATTGGTGGTGCTGTTTTGCGAGTCGCGGAAGTAGCGGAATTGCCGCAATTCATGCGTGCCGGCGTGGACGCGCGTCGCGCTGCCATCGTCCGCGGCGCAACCGAAACGCATGTGGCACTTGCGCCGTCGATCCAGCTTGCAAGCACTTCATGGCCGGAAGTACAAGCATACGCACTGACGCGGCGCCGGGATGATGCTCAAGTCTGGTTGCGTACGGCGAGCGGCGATCCACTGCTGGCAAGCCGGTATGTGGATTACGGCCGCGTGGCCGTTTTGACGGCGGGCGCAGGCGCGTGGGCTCCGGCCTGGCCCCGGTGGGCACTGTTCGGAAAATTTGCTGCCGGACTTCTGGCGTGGGCATCCGGCGCCGGCGGCGAAGCTAACATATCGATCACGATTGACTCCACGAAGCCGGACATTCTGGCCGACATCGATATCAGTAATGCATCCGGATGGCGCGACACGACGCCGCCTGTTGTCAATCTGCAGAATTCCTCTGGCGACGACCTGCCCCTCGCCACGGAAAAATATGGTCCGGGCCGATTTCGCACGCGTGCGACAACCACCGCAACAGGATTGCTAAGACTGACCGTTACCGCTGATTCGTCCACCAGGCGTGTATTTTTCCTTCGGACTGTCGCTGCCGAACGTCAGGGCCTGGGCCTGAGCAATTCGATTGCAGCGCTGCAGCAGGCGGGTCTGCTGAGGCCCTGGCCAAGCCGAGGCGTCGCTGCCCTGCTTGCCCCCCGCACCGCGGGTCAGCCGATAGAGAGGACCTGGCTGGTGTTAGCACTTTGCCTGTACCTCGCGGCGCTGCTGGTCGACAGCCGCGGGGTCTGGCGCGCACTGTGGCACGCTTGGCGAACAGCAGTGGCGCGCCCAAACCGGGGCCGCAATTTTCAATAGAACAGGTCGTACACCACGTCGATCACCTCGCGGGTATCGAAATCGATCAGCAGCGCATCGTTGCCGACTCGGACCCAGTGGGCCCAGTACGGCGGGTCGTACAGATCGTAGCTCCAGTAGTCATCGAGGTCATAACGCGCGCGTTCGTAATACGTGGACGGGAGATATTCGCCGACCCGCCAGTTGCGATACGCGAAGCCGCGTGGCATGAAATAGAAACTGATCTGGAAGCGCTCGCGCCCGTAGAAGCGCCCGCCGTCGTAACGGAAATGCGATTGGCGATAACTTTGGTACCAGCGCGGCTCATAGAGCCAGCCACGGCCGCGTTGATCCCAGTAGCTGTATTGATTGCGATCGTCGTCACGGTAGTCATGACGTCCGTCGTAGCGGTGATCGTCGCGGTCGCGACCGTTGCCGCGGCGATAATCATTGTTGTAGTCGCGACGACCGTCACGATGGGATTGCCAATCGTCACGATTCGTCATACGGGGCGGCGCAACCCTGACATCGCCGCCGCGCGAATAGTCGCCGCGCGAATAATCACCGCCGCGGGAACTGTCCCCATGTGGCTCATGGCCGCGTGCATTGTCACCACGTGGCCCACGACCCCGAGATTCGTCATCTCGCGCATCGCCGCCGCGTGGCCCAACAGCGCGCGGCTCAGCGCCGCCGCGCCACGTGTCAGCAGGTGCATGAGACTCGCGAATCGTCGGCTCGTCGCGTGGCCCGCCGCGGTGCCCTCCGTCGTCCTGGGCGGCGGGTGCGCCCCGAAAGTTGCCGCCGCGCGGCTGGTCGCTGCGTCGTTCGTCGTGGCGGGATTCATCACCGCCCGATTGACCTCCGCGGCCGTGTTCAACTGCGGCCGCGGGCATGTCGCGCGGATCGGCGTCACGGTCGTGGTGCCGGTCGCCACGACCGGGTTCAGCCAACGACACCGTGCCCGCGAGGGCAAGGACGCAAAGTGCGGTCGCGACAGTAGTTTTCATAACCTTCTCCATGAGCGTGCGTGATGCATCGATCATGGTCCGATCATCTGCCCGGATTCCTGACTGGACGCTGAACGCGCTTGTTAAGGATTGAGGCGTTGCCGGAAGATGCGGCAAAGCTCCTGCTCTGGCGCTGCGATGGGCTGGACCTGCTCGTTCAGGTCCAGCACCTGGGCCGCTGCTGCGCCCGTAAACGCAGGCCAATGCGGCACGCCATCGAGATTTGGATTGCCCGTGCGGGCGAACTGTACCCAGGCTTGCATCATCTGCCGACTGAGGTGCCGATCGACCTCGGAGGTCGGCAACCAGGCGTCGTGCGTACCGAAGACATACGGTAGTTCGGCGCCGTGATACGCCTTCAGCGTGGCCGCCGCCGCGCCTTCGCGGACCCGCGAAAAGCGGTACATCCATACGCCGCGCCCGGAGCGCGCCAGCTCAGCGCCGATTATTTGCGCCTGGCACAGCATCGCCTCCGCCGTGAACAGCCGATCCAGCGCGGTCGGAATGTCGGGACTGGCCGCCAGCAGGTCGCGCACCTGCGGCGTGTTCAGCACTTTGGCCCTGGCGACAGCGGCATCGAGTGCCTGCGTATTTGCGTCCCCAGGTGGGCGCGAATAGAACTCGTTAGCATTGGTGCCGATGATCAACTGCCGCAGCGGCACATCGGCGCGCCACAGTTGCTCGCTCAGCTGGGCGGTCACGATGTCGCCGTCCAGCACCGGCGCATGGTAATGGTCGCGGAACACCGTGGCCGCACGTTGCAACAGGTCCTGGGCCGGGATCGCCCGCAGCGCTGTCAGGTCCGGCGGCGCGGCCGGATCGATGGCGCGCGCGAGCTCGACGCCGCGCGCCTGCTCTTCAGCGAGCGAGTGGATGACGGGAAAGCCGAAATTGGATCCGCTTTGCAGGATCGCGCGTTGCAACAACCCCTTGGCAGCGGGCGACAGCATCAGCGCAGCGGCATCGCCGGCGCCCGCGCTTTCGCCGAACACGGTGACCCGCTTTGGATCGCCGCCGAATGCCGCGATGTTTCGCTGCACCCAGCGCAGTGCGGCCAGCTGATCCCACAAGCCGAAATTGGCCTTGGCTTGTGCATTCGCCAGCTCCGGGTGCGAAAAGAAGCCGAACACTCCGAGGCGATACGCGATGCTGACGACCACCGTGCCTTCGGCGGCGAGTGCGTGGCCGTGGTAGTTGGGCTCATACGGCCAGCCACTGTTGTTGCTGCCGCCGTGGATGTACACCATCACCGGCAGTCGCGCGCCGCGATTGTTAGCCGGTGTCCAGACATTGAGGTACAGGCAATCCTCGCTGACCGGCAGGTCGGCAAATACATTGCGGCTGGAGCCAAACAATTCCGCCATGTCGCGATACCAGTCGAGGATGCGCATCGTCTGCATGCAGGCGGGCGCAAACGCGATGGCCTGCCGTGTGCCGCCCTTGCCGACATAGTTGACCGGAGCGCTCCAGCGCAACGCAGCTAACGGCGGCTGCGCGAAGGGGATGCCGAGGAATGCACTGACGCCGGCGCTGGGCGCGGCGGTTCCGATCAGGGTTTCGCCATTGGCGACGACGCGCGGCGATGCCGCCATGGCGGGCGCGCAAACAACCAATAGCCACAAGCAACTGGCTTTGAAAAAGGCGCTAAACGCGCGCCGCGACCGGTGCTGTTCCATGCTGTGCAAGTGTCCGCTGACCAATCCAGCTGCGGATTCTGCACAAGTTTGCGGAGCTTGTGTTAAGCGATGCGCTTGACTTCAGCCGCGGGCAACACGGCCAGCACTTCCTCGAGGGGCTCGGGCCGGCCAACCGCGAAGCCCTGCGCGAAATGCACGCCGAGTTCG
>JAYUGT010000105.1:0-5025 GCA_043738315.1 Gammaproteobacteria bacterium | reverse complement strand
TATCGCCCTGCATGGCTCGCTCAGCCGCCTGGACCGCATCTCGCAGGACACCGTCTATTGCGAAGCCGGCGTGCCGGCAGCGCGGCTGGCCAAGCAGTGCATCAAGTGGGGCCTGAATGACGCCGCGTGGTTCGCCGGCATCCCCGGCACGTTAGGTGGCGCGCTGGCGATGAACGCCGGCGCTTTCGGCGGCGAGACCTGGCGCCATGTGCGCGAAGTGGAAATGATCGGCCGCGACGGGGTGGTAAGCACGCACGGCCCGGACGAGTTCAAGGTGTCCTATCGGCACGTCGAGGCGCCGCAGCCCGGGCGCTGGTTCATTGCCGCCCGCCTGCGGTTTGACAAGCGTGGCGAGGCTGATGACAAGGCGATGCGGGAGCTGCTGCAGCGACGCAAGGACACGCAGCCGATCGGCTCCTGGAACTGCGGCTCGGTGTTTACCAACCCGGCTGGCGATCATGCCGCGCGCCTGATCGAATCCACCGGCCTCAAGGGCTTGCGGATCGGCGGCGCAACGGTCTCCACCAAGCACGCGAACTTCATCATCAACGAAGGGCAGGCGTCCGCGGCGGATATCGAGGCGCTGATCCTGCAGGTGCAGCGGCGTGTGCACGAGCAACAGGGTGTGATGCTGACTACTGAAGTGCGCATCATTGGCGAGGCCGGACAGTGACACAGCCATGAAACTGACCTTTGAACCCGATCACCAGCGCAGCGCAACCGCGGCCGCGGACTTCGGCAAGGTCGCCGTCTTGTTAGGCGGTTCGTCGACCGAGCGCGAAATATCGCTGTTGACCGGCAAGGCGGTACTCGCCGCGCTGCAGCGCCGCGGCGTCAATGTGCAGGCTTTCGATCCGGCGGAAAGGCCGCTGGAAAATCTGCTGCAGGACAAGTTTGACCGCGTCTGGATCGCGCTGCATGGCCCGGGTGGCGAGGACGGCGCCGTCCAGGGAGCGCTCGAGGTGCTGGGGATGCCGTACACCGGCAGCGGTGTGTTAGGTTCCGCAATCGCGATGGACAAGGTCCGCACCAAGCAATTGGCGATCGCGATCGGCATTGCGACCGCTGAGTTCGTGGTGCTCGAGTCGCCGGCGCAGTTCGACGACGCCGTGACCACGCTGGGCCTGCCGCTGGTCGTAAAGCCGGCAACTCAAGGGTCCAGCGTCGGCATCAGCAAGGTCATGCAGGCGCAGGATCTGCCGGCAGCTTTTGCGGCGGCGCGCGCGGTCGACCGGCTGGTGATGGCCGAGCCCTGGCTGACAGGCGGCGAATATACCGTCGGTATCCTGCACGGCCGCGCCCTGCCATCGATCCGCATTGAAACGCCGAAGACCTTCTACGACTACGAAGCGAAATATTTTCGCGACGATACCCGCTACCTGTGTCCGTCCGGCCTCGGTCCCGAGGCCGAGAAACACATGGGTGCTCTGGCGGCCGCGGCGTTCAACGCGGTCGGCGCCTTCGGCTGGGGACGAGTCGATTTCATGATGGATCGCAACCAGCGCCCGTTGCTGCTGGAAATCAACACCGTTCCCGGCATGACCGATCACAGCCTGGTGCCCATGGCTGCCAGGGCGGTCGGCATCGATTTTGAAACGCTCGCCTGGAAAATTCTGGAAACGAGTTTTGCACGGAGACCGCTATGCTAGGTGTCGGTTCGCGCCGCAATCGGCGCAGGGCGGAAGACAGCCGCTGGCAGTTGCCGCAAATCCGCTGGCGGCGCTGGCTGCCGGCGCTCGGCGTGCTGCTGTTGTTAGGCATGGGCGCCGCGGGCGCAAGCCTGATGCTCGATCAGCCGATCGAGACCATCAATATCGTCGGCCGCTTTCAGCGCGTGCAGCCGGTGGATGTCGAGCAGGCGGTCCGCGGCCGGGTCCGTGGCGTTGGCCTGATCGGCGTGAACCTCGGGGCCGTACGCCATGCGGTCGAGACTCTGCCCTGGGTCGACAAGGCCAGTGTGGAACGCGCCTGGCCGCGCGGCCTGCGTGTGACGGTCATGGAACAGGTGGCAGCGGCGCGCTGGGGTGCGAACGGCATTCTCAATTCGCGCGGTGAATTGTTCATGAGCGAGACGCGCCATATTCCGACCGAGTTGCCGCGGCTCTCCGGTCCCGCTGGTTCCGAACGCAAGGTGGCGCAGCGCTATCTGGCGGCCCAGGGCCGTCTGGTCGAAGCGGGCATGCGCATTACTTCGCTGCGGCTCGACGCCCGTGGCGCCTGGGAAATCGATCTCGACAACGGCGTCATGATCCGCCTCGGCCGCAAGCAGGTGGATGAACGATTTGAACGCTTCGTACTCGCGGGCCTGCGGCTGGTGGCGCAGCGTGGCGGTGAAATCCGCTACGTCGACATGCGCTATACCAACGGCTTTGCCGTGGGCTGGCGCACTGGCTCCGCGCAGACCACGGCGATGCCCGCCAGCCTCGCGATTGCTCCAACTGTTGCCAACGATGACGCGGAAACCTAGATGGCCAAGAAAAATGACCGACAACTGATCGTGGGCCTCGACATTGGCACCTCCAAGGTCGTCGCCCTGGTGGGCGAGATCGCTGCCGATAACAGCATCGAGATCATCGGTGTGGGTTCGCAGCCGTCGCGCGGCCTCAAGAAAGGCGTGGTCGTCAATATCGAATCGACCGTGCAGTCGATCCAGCGCGCGGTCGAAGAAGCCGAGCTGATGGCGGGCTGCGAGATCCACTCGGTGTTCGCCGGCATCGCCGGGTCGCACGTGCGCAGCCTCAACTCGCATGGCGTAGTCGCGATCCGCGACAAGGAAGTGAGCGCGGCTGACGTCGAGCACGTGATCGATGCGGCCAAGGCGGTCGCCATTCCTGCCGACCAGAAGATTCTGCATGTCCTGCCGCAGGAATTCATCATCGACGGCCAGGAAGGCATACGCGATCCGATCGGCATGTCGGGCGTGCGCCTGGAATCCAAGGTGCATATCGTCACCGGCGCCGACAGCGCCGCGCAGAACATCGAGAAATGCATTCAACGCTGCGGCCTCGCAGTCGATGACATCGTGCTCGAACAACTGGCCTCGAGCATGGCGGTGTTATCCGATGACGAAAAAGATCTCGGCGTGTGTCTCGTTGACATCGGCGGTGGCACCACAGACATCGCGGTGTTCTCGCACGGCGCCATTCGACACACCGCAGTGATCCCCATTGCAGGCGATCAGGTAACTAACGACATCGCCGTGTCGATGCGCACGCCATCTCAGTACGCAGAGGAAATAAAAATCCGTTATGCTTGCGCTTTGTCGCAGCTTGCAAATCCGGATGAGACGATCGAAGTTCCGAGCGTGGGTGACAGACCGCCGCGAAGACTCGCTCGCCAGACCCTCGCCGAGATCGTGCAGCCGCGTTATGAGGAATTATTTGGTCTCATCCAGGATGAACTTCGGCGCAGCGGTTTCGAAGAAGTCATCGCCTCGGGCATCGTGCTCACAGGCGGCAGCGCCAAGATGGAAGGCGCGATCGAGCTCGCCGAGGAGATCTTTCACGTCCCTGTGCGCCTCGGCATTCCTACCGGCGTCAAGGGACTTTCCGACGTCGTTAGCAATGCGATCCACTCGACCGGCGTCGGGCTCCTGCTGTATGCGCGTGAAAACGCGCTCCCTGGTAACCGCGCGCGTTCCCTCGGCGGCAATGCCCGCTCGATGGTTGACCGCATGGGCGCCTGGTTCAAGGGCAATTTTTAGTTTTGAGTTTTGAAGAAGACGACAACCGCCAAATGAAGCTGACACTTCGTACTGACAGACCCGAAGCAATGACCCACACCCCCGGGAGACCCACTCATGTTTGAACTAATGGATTCCTACAGCCAAAGCGCCGTGATCAAGGTGCTGGGCGTGGGCGGAGGCGGCGGCAACGCTGTCACGCACATGGTCAGCACCGGCATCGAAGGCGTCGATTTCATGTGCATCAACACCGACGCGCAGGCCTTGAAGCACTCCAAGGTCAAGACCGCGCTGCAGATCGGCAGCAACATCACCAAGGGATTGGGTGCCGGAGCCGACCCGGAAATCGGCCGCCAGGCTGCGATGGAAGATCGCGACCGCATCATCGAGCTGATCGAAGGCTGCGACATGTTGTTCATCACCGCGGGCATGGGCGGTGGCACCGGCACCGGCGCGGCCCCGATCGTGGCGCAGATCGCCAAGGAGCTGGGCATACTCACGGTCGCCGTGGTCACCCGGCCTTTCGAGATGGAAGGTTCCAAGCGCGCGCTGATTGCCGACCATGGCATGGCTGAGCTTGGTCGTCATGTCGACTCGCTGATCACCATTCCGAACCAGAAGTTGCTGACGGTGCTGGGGCCCAAGACCACGCTGCTCGATGCATTCCGCCAGGCTAACAGCGTGCTGCAGGGCGCGGTGCAGGGCATTGCCGAACTCATCACCCGTCCCGGCCTCATCAACGTGGACTTTGCCGACGTGCGGACCGTGATGGCCGAGACCGGCATGGCGATGATGGGCTCAGGCGTGGGTCGCGGCGAAAGTCGCGCCCGCGACGCCGCGGAGGCGGCGGTGTCGTCGCCGTTGCTCGAGGATGTAAATCTCGCCGGCGCACACGGCATCCTGGTCAACGTCACTGCCGGCATGGACCTGTCGATCGGCGAATTCCAGGAAGTCGGCACCATCGTCAAGCAGTTTGCGTCCGACGACGCAACCGTGGTGGTGGGCACTGTCATCGATCCCGAGCTCAAAGACGAATTGCGTGTCACCGTGGTGGCGACCGGCCTGGGCCGCATTGCCGCGGCCACGGCACAGCGCCCGGGCTTCGTGCCCGCGCTGGTTGCAGCCGCGCGCGCCGCGCCGGAAAAGGCGCCGTCACCGGCAACCCGCCCCGGTGCACGGCAGGCGTCGTCGGCGCCGGACTATGCGTCGCTTGACCGGCCGACAATTCAGCGCAAAGTCGCAGTCGGCGATGGCTTGCGCCACGATGCGGAGGCCGACGATGTGCTTGATATTCCGGCGTTTTTGCGCCGCCAGGCCGACTGACGCCGGTTGGCGACAGCGCC
>JAYUGT010000104.1:0-1994 GCA_043738315.1 Gammaproteobacteria bacterium | reverse complement strand
CTTGCTCAACATCCGCTCCGCGCATGGCGTTTCCCCGGCATCTAACTCTGTTAGCCATACTGTGCACTATCCACAGCCTTTTTCAACAGCCTGCTAGTCCGGCGCCGCACATGCAGGTTCTCAATTGGCAGGAGCTTGATGCCGGCGCAAGGCGCGCGGCGTTCGCGCGTCCGGCATCGGGACAATCGGAACGCATACGCAGCGACGCCCGGGCCATCATCGACCAGGTACGGCGGGACGGTGCGGCCGCGTTGTTAGCGTTGACCGCCCGGTTCGAGCACACGCAGTTGTCGCAACTGCAGGTCTCGGACGCGGAACTCGCCGCTGCGCGCAAGTCGCTGCCAGCGGACGCCGTAACGGCGATAGAACGCGCGATTGGCAACGTGCGGCGTTTTCACGCTACGACCGCCACTGCGCCTGTCACCATCGATGTCGAGCCGGGTGTGCGCTGCGAACGCCTGATACGGCCACTGCAGGCGGTCGGCCTCTATGTGCCGGCGGGCTCCGCGCCCCTGCCCTCGACCGCCATCATGCTGGCCGTGCCTGCCACTCTCGCCGGCTGCCCGGTGCGGGTCGTCTGTACGCCACCGCGGGCCGACGGCAGTGCGGACCCTGCGGTTCTGGTTGCGGCTTCGTTAGCCGGCGCCACGGCGGTTTTCAAGCTGGGCGGCGTGCAGGCCATCGCTGCGATGGCCTACGGCATCGCGCCGTTGCCCAAGGTCTGCAAGGTGTTTGGTCCGGGCAATGCCTGGGTCACTGCGGCGAAGCAGCTGGTTGCCGAAGATGCTAACGGCGCCGCCCTGGACATGCCTGCGGGTCCGTCGGAAGTCATGGTGATCGCCGATGACAGTGCGCATCCGCAATGGATAGCGGCGGATTTGTTAGCCCAGGCGGAACACGATCCCTTGTCCCAGGCCATACTGCTGACGGATAATGCGCAGGTCGCGCAGGCCACCGCGGCTGCGGTCCAGGCGCAGCTCCCGGGGCTGTCCCGGCAGACGGTGTTGCGCGCGTCGGTTACCGCGCTGCGCATTGTCCACGTCCAGGACCTGGCCACGGCATTCGCGATTGCCGAGGATTACGCGCCAGAACACTTGATCATCGAAACACGCGAGCCACGGCAGTGGCTGGCGCGCGTCAACACGGCGGGTTCCGTGTTCCTCGGGCATTACACGCCTGAGACTATGGGCGATTACTGTTCCGGGACCAATCACGTGCTGCCGACTTACGGTCACGCGCGCGCCTACAGCGGACTGGGTCTGAGCGATTTTCAGCGCCGCATGACCGTGCAGGAACTGAGCGGTGATGGCTTGCGTTCGCTCGGCCCCACCGCGGTCACGCTGGCCCGGCTGGAAGGCCTGGATGCTCATGCCAATGCCGTGAACATCCGCCTGGCCGCCACCGGCGCAGAGGCGACAAGCTGATGTCAGACCTTGCTGCCGTGTTAGCTCTGGCCCGCGCGGATATCCGCGAGCTCAGCCCTTACGCACATGCCAGCTGGGCGCCGGAATTGACCCGGTTGCATGCCAACGAGGTGCCCTGGCCTAACAATCCAGGCGGCGGCGCGCCGCAGAATCGCTACCCGGAGCCGCAGCCGGCGGAACTGCTGCACGCGCTCGCGCAGTATTACGCCGTCGAACCGGCGCAGCTGGTCGCGACCCATGGCAGCGACGAAGCCATCGATCTCCTCACGCGGGTCTTCTGCCGGGCGGGCCAGGATGCGGTGCTTATAACGCCGCCCACCTTCGGCATGTTCGCCGTCGCGGCCCATGTCCAGGGAGCCGCCGTCATCGAGGTGCCGTTACGCGCCGACCAGGATTTCGTGCTCGATACCGCTGCAGTCAAGGCGGCGATCAACAGCAGCGGTAATATCAGGATCGTGTGGTTGTGCTCACCTAACAATCCGAGCGGCGCGCATCTGGCGGAAGACTCCATCATGGAGGTCATCGCAGCAGCACGTGGCCGGGCATTGGTCGTTATCGATGAAGCCTATG
>JAYUGT010000103.1:0-5058 GCA_043738315.1 Gammaproteobacteria bacterium | reverse complement strand
CGGTGACCGCGGGTACGCCACTGGAACTGCCGAGGCCCACAAACGCGAGCAACAGGCCGAAGATCAAGCCCAGCTTGCGATTCGAGGTCGGGGAACTTGTGGGTTCCATATTTGATGGCATCGTTTAAACTTTCGCTTTAAATAACAGCAGCCTGACCCGCTAGGCTAGAGCGGACCGCCCGCCGCAGCAAGCAAAACACCATGCAACCATTGACCATGCTCCTGGGAATCGTGATGGGCTCTACAGTTTCCATCGCTGTCGGGCTGGCCATGACGGTCATAGTATTTCTGTTCCTGCCCGAATACAGCGAGCGCCTGAGCGGCGAGTTTGGGCCGTTGCTGTGGTATTTGCTGGGCGCAACGGTACTGTCGGTAGTATCGGCGCTGGCATTTGTGGGCGAGCTGCGCCGGCTTCCCTGGCGGCGTAGCGCGAACAGCGCTCTGGCGCTTGGGCTCCTGTCCACGGTCGCCTGGTACTGGCTGCGGTGGCGCAGCCAATAATGACGAAAGTTAAATGGAGATAGCACTATGAGGCTTGGACGTCAGGCTGGCGTGTGGGTTCCCTCAAGCCTGGTTTTGTTGTCGGTGACCGTTGTTTCGGCCGCTGGCCCAAAGCCGGCGGTTAGCGCCGCGAGCTACGAAAAACATGTCGCGGTGCTGGCCAGCGACGATTTTGGCGGGCGCAAGCCCGGCCAGCCCGGTGAGGGCAAGACGCTCGATTACCTGCAGGCGGAATACAAGCGCCTCGGCCTGAAGCCGGCCCTGCAGGGCAGCTATCTGCAGGAAGTGCCGATGATCGAAATCACCGCCAACAGCGACACCGCGCTGACCATCAAGAGCGCAGCTAACACACGCACGCTGGCGTACCGCACCGACATGGTCATCTGGACCAAGCGCGTGGTGCCGAGCATCGAAGTCAAGGACAGCCCGCTGGTATTCGTCGGTTACGGAGTGGTCGCGCCGGAGTACCAATGGAACGATTACGCCGGCATCGACATGAAGGGCAAGACCGCGGTCATCCTGGTCAATGACCCGGGCTGGGACGGCGATGATCCTAATCTGTTCAAGGGGCTCGCGATGACCTATTACGGCCGCTGGGTCTATAAGTACGAAGAGGCGATGCGGCAGGGCGCGGCGGCGGCGCTGATCGTGCACGAGGAGCGTCCGGCGGCCTATCCCTGGGACACGGTCATCGCCAGCAACGCGGGACCGAAACTCGACATGGATTCGGCTGACGGCAATCTCGGCCGCGTCGCGCTCGAGGGCTGGATCACGCACGAGTCCGCAGCCAAGTTGTTAGCCGATGCAGGACAGTCCTATGACGAACTGAAGAAAGCCGCGTCCAGGCGCGGCTTCAAGGCCGTGCCGCTGGCGGCGACGATGTCTGGCGGGGTCAACAATGCGATCCGGCGCGGCAAGTCCGCGAACGTGATCGGTTATCTGCCGGGCCGCAAGCGCCCGGGCGAATACATCGTCTATAGCGCTCATTGGGATCATCTGGGCAAGGCGTTTGGCCGCAGTGGCGATCTGATTGCCAATGGCGCCGAGGACAACGCCACCGGGACCGCCGGCATGCTGGCGATCGCCGAGGCATTCACGCGCGGCCGCCGTCCGGACCGCAGCGTGGTCTTCGTCGGGCTCACGCTCGAGGAATCCGGCCTGTTAGGTTCGGCCTGGTACGCCGCGAATCCACCGTTTCCGCTGGCGCAGACGGTTGCCAATATCAATATCGACGAGCTGCATTTCGGGCCCAGGACCCGCGACGTCATCGTTGTCGGTTCCGGCGCGTCGGAGCTGGATGATTACATGGCCGATGCGGCCCGGATCCAGGGACGCTACATTGCGCCAGACCCGACGCCGGAGAAGGGCTTCTATTACCGCTCGGATCATTTCAATTTTGCCAAGGCAGGCGTGCCGGCGCTGTACATCAACCATGGCGTCGACGAGCTGATCGGCGGCAAGGCGGCGGGCCAGGCGCGCCGCGACGAATACGTCGCGGTTCGCTACCACAAGCCGGGCGACGAGTATCGTCCGGGCGTTGACCTCAGCGGCGGCGCCGAGGATCTGCAGCTGTTATATGCGGTGGGTCAGAAGCTCGCTAACGAACGGAGCTGGCCAAACTGGCGGCCGGGCAACGAATTCCGGGCCACGCGCGATCGTATGCGCGCCATCCACTAGCGGCAGGCTTGTTAGCCGCGGCGGCGGCCAACGCCGCCGAAGGGATTCTTGGGCTGGAACTTGTCACCACCCAGGGCCGGAGGGTCGATACGGCCGCGCTCGCCGGGCGCATAGCGACCGGTGTGACGGGTGCGTCCGTAGGGGTCGTAGCCCACCAGGTCTTTGACCGGTTTCTGCGCCCTGGCCGCAGCCTGCTCAGCGTCGCGACGCTTGATGGCTTCGGCCGCCCGATCGAGCAGCCGAATCCGCAGGCGGGGTTTGGGTTTGGGGGTGCTGGCTTCGTTCATCGTTAGGCGCAGAGTTTACGCCATAGGGCAATCAGGGTCACGATCAGCAGCGGCCCGAGCGCGGCAAACCAGTAGGCGAAATTGAGTTCCAGCAGGCCGCGCAGGAAATCCGCCCAGAGCGAAAAGGGTCCGCCTTTGCCATAAGGGCCCAGCGTCAGGCGGCCGGCGACAAAGATGAACCAGGGCGCGAGGATCAGGCCGGACAGCAGGGCGGCACCGGCTATCACCAGCCTGCGAGCGCGCACGGTCAGGGCGCGGTACCGGGCCAGGACGGGGGACAGCGGATTCTGCATGGACCGGATAATATCCGACCCATGCAGAAAATCAGAGCCGCCGTGATCGGTGTGGGCTATCTGGGCCGTTTTCATGCGCAAAAATATGCGGCGGTTGAGGGCTGCGAGCTGCGGGCCGTGGTCGACACCCGGCCGGACGCGCGTGAGGCGGTGGGGCGCGAGTTGAATTGCCAGGCCCTGGCGTCGCATCAGCCGCTGCTGGGCGAGGTCGACGCGGTCAGTATCGCGACCATTACGCCCGCGCATTACGCCATCGCCGCCGATTTCCTGCGCCATGGCGCGCATGTACTGGTGGAGAAGCCGATCACCGAGACGGTTGCGCAGGCGCGCGAGCTCATTGACCTGGCCCTGGCTAACAAGCGGGTGCTGCAGGTCGGGCACCTGGAGCGCTTCAATCCGGCGGTGATGGCGGCCGAGCCATATCTGCGCGCGCCGCGTTTTATAGAATGCCAGCGGCTCGCGCCGTTCAAGCAGCGCGGCACCGATGTCAATGTGGTGCTGGATCTGATGATCCACGACATCGATATCATCGAATCGATCGTGCACAGCGATATCGAGAGCATCGATGCAGTCGGATCGCCGGTGTTTTCCGATGAGATCGACATCGCCAATGCGCGCCTGCGTTTCGTGAATGGCTGCGTAGCTAACACCACGGCCAGCCGCGTCAGCCTCAAGACCGAGCGCAAGCTGCGCGTGTTCAATGCCGACGCCTACGTGTCGATCGATTTGCAGCAACGCATCCTGACAGTGGTGCGCAAACGCGTCGGCGCGGCCGGCGATGCGCTGCCGGTGCAGATCGAGGAGCAGTCGTTTGAGCAGGGCGATGCGCTGCGTGCGGAAATTGAATCGTTCTTGAATTGCATCCGCGAGGGCCGTCAACCGGTGGTGACCGGCGAGGACGGCCTGCGCGCGCTACAGACGGCGGTGCGCATCACCGCACAGGTGGAAGCAGGAGTCCGATGAACATACAACCCGAGCACCTGCAACCGAAGTCGCGCCTGGTCAAGGTCGCGGCGACCCAATTTGCCTGCGACTGGGACCGGGCCGGAAATCTCGCCACGGCCGAGCGGCTGGTGCGCGCGGCGGCCGCGCAGGGCGCGCAAATAATCCTGCTGCAGGAGCTGTTTGAGACTCCGTATTTCTGCATCGAGCAGGACACGCGGCATCTGGCGTTGGCCACGACGCTGCACGAGAGTCCCGTGGTGCGGCATTTTGCGGCGCTGGCCGGCGAGCTCGGCGTGGTCCTGCCGATCAGTTTTTTTGAGAAGGCGGGCCAGGCATATTTCAACAGCATCGCGATCGCCGATGCCGATGGCCAGGTGTTAGGCGTGTACCGCAAGGCGCACATACCCAACGGCCCGGGTTACCAGGAGAAGAACTATTTCAGTCCCGGCGATACCGGCTTCAAGGTCTGGCATACGCGCTACGCGCGCATCGGCGTGGCTATTTGCTGGGACCAGTGGTTTCCGGAATGTGCGCGCGTCATGGCGTTGATGGGCGCGGAGTTGCTGTTGTACCCGACCGCCATCGGTTCGGAGCCGCCGCCGGCCTTGCCGGTCGACTCGCGTGATCACTGGCAGCGCACACAGCAGGGGCATGCGGCGGCTAACATGATGCCGCTGATCGCCTCGAATCGATTCGGGCTGGAGCGCTCGCTGCAGGATCCGCAGAATCTCTACATCCGCTTCCACGGTTCATCGTTCATCGCCGATGCCACGGGTGCAAAAGTGGCCGAAGCGGGGCGCGAGGGTGAGGCGGTGCTGACGGCGCAGTTTGACCTGGAGGAAACGGCGCGCCAGCGCGAGAACTGGTTTGTATTTCGCGACCGGCGCCCCGAGCTTTACGGCGCGTTGCTGTCGCTCGACGGCGGGGCTGACTCAGCCTGACGCCGGCCTGATCCGCAGGAAGTCCGGCAGGTCCGGATCTATCAACGCGGAGCTGTCGACTACCACGCGGTCCATCATGCCCTGTTGCAATACGTCGAGGGCGACTGGCGCCGCGCCGGCAAAGCTCTGCACGAAGTCCAGTCCCAGGTTGGCTAACAGCGAGTTCTCTTCGGTGGTCTCGACCTGCTTGGCGACCGTATGCACGCCGGCGAGGCGTGCCATTTGCGCAATACCCGAGACCACCGCCTGGTGATAGCGCGAGTCGCTCAGGTCAGTGGTCAGCGCGCGGTCGATCTTGAGCAGCCGCAGTGCCGGCAGGGCTAACAGGTCGACGCCGTTGTCCTGCAAGGTGAAGTTATCGATGACCAGGCCTATCTGGGCGGCCTCGCAGGCCAGCGCCAGTGCTTCAATATC
>JAYUGT010000102.1:0-5062 GCA_043738315.1 Gammaproteobacteria bacterium | reverse complement strand
CGATAGTGACGAAATCGACCGCGGTCATCTTGCAGAACCAGCGCATGTTGAAATCGATCCGGGTCTTCTCCGGATCCTGGATCTTGAAGATCTGCTCGTGGTAGGTCCGGGCGTTAGCCTGGACCTGCTCGGGCGTTAGGCGCGGGCGGGTCGCGTTCTTGCCGCTCGGGTCGCCGATCATGCCGGTGAAATCGCCGATCAGGAACACCACCTCGTGACCGAACTGCTGGAATTGCCGCATTTTGTTGATCAGCACGGTGTGACCGAGATGCAGGTCCGGCGCGGTCGGATCGAAGCCCGTCTTTACCACCAGCGGCTTGCCGCGGGCGAGCTTGCGGATCAGTTCCGCCTCGACCAGCAGGTCGACGCAGCCGCGGCGGATCTCGACCATCTGCTCGGCGACCGGTACCAGTTCACCATTGTTAGATCGGGGGGTATGCATTCTCGAAAATTCGCCTATCGCAGGGTTGACCCTGACAGCGGGCCTTAGTTAAGGTGAGTGTAGATGATAGGTGGTTCCAAAAAACGGATGCAAATTGCCGCCCTGCCAGCCAGCGGGCGCTGGCTGCCGGCGCTGTTTTGCCTGTTGCTGGCGCTGACCTGGATCCAGGTGCCGGAAACGGTGCCACTGGCGCCCAGCGCCGCCGTCGCCACGCGCGCCGTCACGCCCCTGCAGCAGGCACCGCGCGACATCGCGGCCCGGCTGAGCCTCGCGTCCATGGAAATTGTCGTACGCAGCAACGACACGCTGGATGCCATTTTCCGGCGCGTGGGGCTGTCGCTGGCGGACCTCGCGACCCTGCGTTTTGATCCTGGCTTGCGCGCGGCGCTCGATCGCCTCTATCCGGGGGAACTGCTGACCATCCGCCATCACGACGGTGCGCTGATGGAATTGCAGCGCAAGCTGAGTCCGAGCGAGACGCTGCACATCCGTCGCGAGGAAACCGGTTTTGTCAGCTCGGTCGCCGAGAACCCGCTGGAAGTTGAAACGCGCACCGCGCGCGCCGTCATCGATTCATCGCTGTTCCAGGCGGCCGATGCCGCTGGCATCTCCGATACCACCGCGCTCGCGGTTGCCGACATCTTTGCCTGGGACATCGACTTCGCACTCGCGGTGCAGCCCGGCGATTCCTTCACGGTGACCTACGAGCGCCAGAACCAGGACGGCGAGTTCCTCAAAGACGGCGCGGTGTTAGCTGTCGAGTTCCAGAACGAGGGGCGGATCCTGCGCGCGGTGCGCTATGTGGCGCCGGACGGCACCGCGCGTTACTACACGCCCGACGGCCGCAGCCTGCGCAAGGCCTTCATCCGCACGCCGGTGGAATTCACGCGCATCAGTTCGCGCTTCAGCAGCGCGCGCCGCCATCCGATCCTGAATCGCATCCGCGCGCACCAGGGCGTGGACTACGCGGCCCCGACCGGCACGCCGGTGCATGCGGCCGGCAGCGGGCGCGTGGCCTTTGCGGGCCAGCGCGGCGGCTATGGCAACGTCGTCGAACTAACGCATGCTAACGGTGTTAGCACCGTGTACGGCCACCTGTCACGCTTCGGCCGCGGCCTGCGTCGCGGCATGCAGGTCGAGCAGAGCCAGGTCATCGGCTATGTCGGCATGACGGGTCTTGCGACCGGGCCGCACCTGCACTACGAGTACCGGGTCCATGGCGTCCACAAGGACCCGATGCGGATCCAGTTGCCGAATGCCGAGCCCCTGCCCGCCGATCTGTTAGCCGACTTCCTGGCCAAGACCGGCCCGCTGGTCGCCGGCCTGCAGACCGCGGTCGCCAGCCCGGTTCTTGCGGCCCGCTGACGACCGTCACATATCCGTCATAAAGCCCGTGCTGTAATGGCGGCATGAACCGCTTTCTCGACCGGGAGCTGTCCGCGCTGGCATTCAATTCGCGGGTACTGGCGCAGGCTGCCGACGCCAGCCTGCCGCCGCTGGAACGCCTGAAGTTCCTGTGCATCTCGAGCGCCAACCTCGATGAGTTTTTTGAGATCCGCGTGGCCGGCCTGCAGCAGCAGCGCGCCACCGGGGATGCTGACCAGGTCATCGCCGGGCAACTGGCGGCGATACGTACCGCCGCATTGAACCTGGTCGCCGCGCAGTATCGTTGCCTGATCGCGGACGTGCTGCCGCAACTGCGACGCGCCGGTGTCGACCTGGTGGCGGAACGCGACTGGCGCCCGCATGAAATCAGCTGGCTGGCAGAGCACTTCAAATCGGAAATTGAACCGGCATTGAGCCCCATGGCGCTCGATCCGGCGCGGCCATTTCCGCGCATCCAGAACAAGTCGCTGAACTTTGTCGTGCGACTCTCCGGGCAGGGCGGATTCGGCCGCGATGTCAGCCTCGCGATCGTGCAGGCACCGCGGTCGCTGCCGCGCATCCTGCCCTTGCCTGGCGCAGCGGACGAGCGCGAGCGCCGCTACGCGATGTTGTCTTCGATCATGGAGACTTTCGCGGAGACGCTGTTTCCGGGACTGAAGCTGCTGTCCTGCCATGCGTTCCGCCTGACCCGCAATAGCGATCTGTACGTGGATGAGGAAGAAGCCGACGACCTCAAGGACGCGCTGCAGGGTGAACTGGCGCAGCGCCGTTATGGCGCCGCGGTGCGTCTCGAAGTGCAGGACAACTGCCCACCCGACGTGGTCGCGCGGCTCGCCGAAGAGTTCGCACTGGGCGAGACCGAGATTTTCCGGGTGCCGGAACCGGTGAACCTCAATCGGCTAAGCGCTCTGTACGGCATGGTCGACCGTCCGGACCTCAAATACCGGCCGTTTGCCCCCAGCAACCACGCGGTGCCGGAACGCGGCAGTGACTTGTTTGCGCGCCTGCGCCGCGGCGACGTCCTGCTGCACCATCCGTATCAGTCCTTCGCGCCGGTGCTGGAGCTGTTGAATGCCGCTGCGCGTGACCCGAACGTGCTGGCGATCAAGCAGACGCTGTATCGCACCGGCGACGATTCGCCGGTCGCCGAAGCTTTGTTAGCGGCGGCGCTGGCGGGCAAGGACGTCACGGCGGTGATCGAGCTGCGGGCGCGCTTCGACGAGGAAGCTAACATCGAGTTGTCCTCGCGGCTGCAGGAAGGCGGCGCGCACGTGCTGTACGGCGTGGTCGGCTTCAAGACGCACGCGAAGATGTGCCTGATCGTACGGCGCGAGCCGGACGGCATCCGCCGCTACTGCCACCTGGGCACGGGCAATTACCATCCCGGCACCGCGCGCGGCTACACGGATTACGGCCTGCTGACCGCGGACCCGGTGATCGGCCAGGACGTGCACGAGATCTTCCTGCAACTCACCAGCCTGGCGCGCGCCCCGAAGCTGCAGCGGCTGCTGCAGTCGCCCTTTTCCCTGCATGCCGGTCTGTTAGCAAAGATCGAGCGCGAAGCGGACCATGCCCGGCATGGCAGGTCGGCGCACATGGTCGCGAAGCTCAATGCGCTGGTCGAGCCTGGCATCATCGACGCCCTGTACGCCGCGTCGGCGGCCGGCGTGCAGATTGACCTGATCGTGCGCGGCATCTGCTGCCTGCGGCCGCAGGTGCCGGGTCTCTCGGAAAACATCCGCGTGCGCTCCATCATCGGCCGGTTCCTGGAACATTCGCGCGTTTTCCGCTTTGCTAACAACGGCGATGACGAGGTCTGGTGCAGCAGCGCGGACTGGATGGAGCGCAACTTCGTCCGCCGCATCGAGGTCGCCTTCCCGATTCTCGATCGCGAGCTGCATGACCGCGTCGTCGAGGACCTGTCGATGGCGCTGCGCGACGACTGCGGCGCGTGGATCATGGACGGCGATGGCCGCTACTTCCACATGAGCCCGAAGGACGCGGAGCGCTTCGATTTTCAGGCAGAGCTGCTCGCCCTGCACAGCGGTGTCAGCGGCGGCTGAAGACTTTCAGCCGGAAGCCGTAACCGCGCAGCAATTTCTCCTCCTCCGCGAGGTCGGCCATCGTCAGCGGATGGGCGCGCAGCCAGCGACCCGGGAAATACAGCACCGCGCGTTTCTCGCCCACTTCGATATCGAGCTTCGGCAGCGGATCGTCGCTGCGGCCGCGATGCAGGACCGCGGCCACGCGCAGCAGCACCGTGAGGCAGACGACACGCTGCTGCCAGTCCGCAGCGATCTGGTCCAGGTTCTCAAACAACGGCCGGCGCCGGTGATTGCCAACCAGCATGGCAAGCAGCCGTTGTTCGTCGTTAGCAAAGGCCGGCATGTCGGCGTTCGCCAGCAGATACGCGCCATGCAGGTGAAACTTGGAGTGCGCGACGTCCAGGCCAATTTCGTGCAGGCGTGCGGCCCAGGACAGCAGCCGGCGGTTGAGATCGTCTTCCAGGCCCCAGGCGGGCGCAACCTGCGTCAACAGGCTTTGCGCCGTGGCCTCGACCCGCGCGGCCTGCGCGACATCGACGTGATAACGCTGCTGCATCGCGCGCACCGAGCGCTCGCGCGCATCGTCGCTGTCGCTCATGCGCCCGATCAGGTCATAGAGCAGGCCATCACGCATTGCACCCTCGGTCGGGTACATGCGCTCGATGCCCAGCATCTCGAAGGTCTCGGCCAGGATGGCGATGCCTCCGGCAATCACTTCGCGCCGCTCATGCGACAGGGCTTCGATGGCCAGCTCGCGCAGATCGGGCCCATTGGCGATGCGCTCGGTCAGGTCGAGCAACGGATCGATCTCGATGCCCGACGTGCCGGGATTCGTTTCGGCCAGCGCCTCGCCGATCGCCTTGATGGTGCCGGAGCTACCTAACACCTGGTCCCAGCCGCAGCGTCGCAAGCGCGCGAAGACCGGTTCGAGTTGCTGCCGGGCTGCGAGCCGCGCGCGGCGCATGCGCTTCAGGGTGCTGCGGCCGCCAGGAAAAAACTCGTCGCTGTAGCCGACGCAGCCCATTTGCAGGCTGGCCATCTCGAGCGGCGCCATGCCTTCGCCGACGATCAGCTCGGTACTGCCGCCACCGATGTCGACCACCAGCCGCCGCCCGGTCACCGGCGGTGACACATGCGCGACCCCGGAATAGATGAGGCGCGCTTCTTCGATGCCTGAGACCACTTCGAT
>JAYUGT010000101.1:0-12770 GCA_043738315.1 Gammaproteobacteria bacterium | reverse complement strand
AGGTGAACCAGCCCGTCAGCGCGCAGGGACCGCGCGGGGCGACCGTCGATCTGACTAAAGGCGGCAACCCGCCGCAGCGTTCGCTGGCATATGCATTTGGCGGCGGCCAGGCGCCGCTGGTCAATACCGGGAGCACGCTCTCATCCGTGATGCTGTTTGATGCGAATGGCAACCTGATCGGGTTCGCCACACCGAACGGCAGCCTGCAAAATTTCGCGATTGGCTCGGCGCAGCAGGCCAATCCTGGCATCAATGTGGCAACTGGAATTCGCTGGGGTCGCTGGACCGCCGGCAATGCGACTGTCACGACGCAGGGTAGCGCGCCCCAGACACTGAACCTGGCGCAGCAAAGCCTGCCGTGGATCGTCGGACCTGAGTACCTCGGCGCGCCGACGCTGCCCACGACCGGTTCCGGTTATCTCACGCTGACCGGCAATACCACGCCGACGGATACACGCGGCAACGCCGGTTTGTTAGGCGGCGCCAGTTTCCTGGTGGACTTTACCCGGCAGATCTTCAACTTCGCGGTTCTGGCAACCATCGATGGCCGTAGCTACTACGCAGCTAACGGCGGCGTCTTTGTCCCGGGCAGCCGTGAATTCAGCGGCGGTCTGCAGGGCGTTGTGGTCGGCAATATTGCAGCGGTCGCGGGGGCCTACGCCGGCTTCATCGTGGTACCGGGCGCCACGGGACCCGCCAGTCTGGGCGCTGCAGTCACGTGGTATATCGATCCCCAGGTCGCATCGATCGGCAATGTCAGCGGCGCGGCCGTGTTCTCTGCCGCCGGCAGTGGCTTCCCGGCAGGCGGTGGTAACGCCCTGACGCCGCCGGCACAGCAGCGGCGCGATATCGCTTTCTCGATCGCGAACCTGCCTGGTCCGGTGGCTACGCCGAATGCCGCAACCGACTATGTCCGCAGCGGGTTCAACCTCACAGGTTTCCGCGGCGTGTTCGTGCCACGTGCGGGTTCGGTGCCTTTGTCAGGCCAATTCGATATTGCCGGTGCCTCGACCGCGGATGCTGGATTTGACCTGCGCGGCATGCTGCGCTGGGGCCGATGGGCGGGAGGCGCGGGTACGGTCACTACACCACCGGGTTCGGGCAACGCCGTACCGCTCGATTTTTCCCAGCAGAGCCTGCACTACATCATGTCGGCTGACAGCGCCAATGCGCCGCTGCTGCCTAACACGGGCAGCGCCACCTACACCTGGATTGGCAACACCAATCCGACCAACCAGCAGAACCAGGCGGGTACTCTCAACAGCGCGACTTTTGCCGCGAACTTCACCAATGCCACGGTTGCAGCGTCGATCAATGCAAGCTTTGCAAATTCGACCTGGTCGGGGGCCGGCAATGGCACTATTGCCGGCGGCACCAACCTGTTCTCGGGCAATTTGAATGGCACATTCACGGATACACAGGCCGGTTTCTCGCTGCCGGCCAGCGGTTCGTTCAACGGGTTCTTTACCGGCCCGCAGGATCCGGCGGGCGTACCTAACGGCGTCGGTCTCAGTTTCGAGATGACTGAGCAACAGACTCAGAGCTCGGTCAACGGAGTCGCCGCGTTCGTCGCCCGTCCATGACGCCGCGCAGATGAGCGAGCGCTTCAAGATAGCCGTCGTAGGCGCAGGCCCCGGCGGACTCTCGGCAGCCGCACATGCCGCCGAGCTCGGTGTGTCACACGTGCTGCTCGAACAGAGCGGTGCGCCGGCAAACACGATCCAGCGCTACCAGAAACGCAAGCATGTGATGGCCGAACCCGGCGTGCTGCCACTGCGCAGCCCGCTGGCCTTCGGCCCCGCGCGTCGCGAGGAGGTGCTGGCCGCGTGGACCGAAGGCCTGGCGCAACACCGTGTCAATGTCCGCTACAACGCCCGGGTCACCAAGATCAGCGGCGCACGCCCCGAGTTCGTCATCACGCTGGCGGACGGCGAACAGATTTTCGCGGAGACCGTGGTCTTTGCGATCGGGTTGCAGGGCAATCCGCGCCAGCTTGGCATTCCGGGCGAGCAGCTGCCCTGTGTGCAGTACCAGCTCGACGACCCGGACGAGTATCGCGATGAGTCGATCATCGTGGTCGGTGTCGGCGATGCCGGCCTCGAGAATGCGCTCGGCCTGCACGGCCACAATCGCGTGACCTTGCTGAATACCGGCACGGAATTCGACCGCGCCAAGGAAGGCAATCGCAACGCAGTGCTGCAGGCCATCGATGCCGGCGCGATGAGCTGTTATTACAGTTCCAGGGCCGTCGCGGTTGAAGTAGCCAGCGAAGCAGAGCGGGCACACGCGCCTTACGTATTCGTCATCGATGTTCCGACCGGCCAGGCACGGTTGCCGGCGCATCGAGTCATCGCGCGCATCGGTGCCGTTGCACCGCGAAAATTTGTCGAGAGCTGCGGCATCGTGTTTCCGAATGCCGATCCGGCGTCGCTGCCGGCGTTGTCGTCGCAGTACGAATCGAATGTGCAGGGGCTCTATGTGATTGGCGCGCTGGGCGGCTATCCGCTGATCAAGCAGGCCATGAATCAGGGCTACGAGGTGGTCGAGTACATCCTCGGCCACAAGATCGAGCCAGCGGATCATCCGCTGTTCGTCGAAAAATTTCGCAAGCTGCCACTGCCGCAGGACGTCGATGCCACGCTGGCATTCATTCAACAGCGCGTGCCCTTGTACCGCGACCTCAACACGCTGCTGTTCCGCGAACTCGCGCTCGGCAGTGAGGTACATGCGCCGCAGGCCGGCACCGTGATTTTCCGCAAGAACGACTACACCAACAGTTTCTACGTCATCGTGCAGGGCACTGTTGAAATCGAACTGGGCGACCACGACAAGTATCGCCTGACACTCGGCGAAGGCGAATTTTTTGGCGAGATATCGCTGCTCTCGGGTCGTCGCCGGTCAGGCACTGTCTACGCGGGCCCCGGTTGCGTGCTGCTGGAATCGCCGCGCCGGGAAATCAACAAGTTGTTGTCCTCGGTCGAGGCCGTCAAGCGCGTGCTGGATCAGCAGTTCATCGCCCGCGCGATTCGCGCCGCCTTTGCACCGCAGGCCAGCCAGGAGGACCTGAAGCCGATTGCCGATCGTGCGCAGCTGAAGCGCTACAAGACCGATGAAGCCCTGTTCCATGAGGGTGACAGCGCCGACACGCTGCACCTGGTGCGCTCCGGGTCGGTTGCCATCTCGCGGATGTTAGGGGGCCGTGAAGTCGTCACGTCGTACCTGGCGGCCGGAAATTATGTCGGCGAAATGGGACTGATGGGCGGCACGCGCCGCAGTGCGACCGTGAAGGCCACGGTGCCGACCGAGACCGTGTGCCTCGACGCGGCGAGTTTTGCCGAGTTGCTCGAGCGCAATCCGCGGCTGCGTGACGCCGTACAGGCCACCGCGCGCAAGCGCATCGCGGCGAATGTCGAAATGCAGGCCCAGCCCCAGGCGGGCGACCTGATTTCGTTTCTGCTGCGGCAGGGACTGGGCGAGGCGACCGATGTCCTGCTGATCGATGAAACCCTGTGTGTCGGCTGCGACAATTGCGAGAAGGCCTGCGCCGCGACCCATGACGGAACCTCGCGTCTCGGCCGGGAGGCGGGACCCACGTTCGCGCATGTGCACGTGCCGACTTCCTGCCGGCATTGCGAGAATCCGCAGTGCATGAAGGACTGCCCGCCGGATGCGATCCGGCGCGCACCTAACGGCGAGGTGTTCATCGGCGACAATTGCATCGGTTGCGGAAATTGCGAACGCAATTGTCCATACGGCGTTATTCACATGGAAACATCCGGCAGCAAGGACGATGCCAAGAAAGCGGTCAAATGCGACATGTGCTCCGGGCAGGCGGGCGGGCCATCCTGCGTGCGCGCCTGTCCGACCGGCGCGGCGATTCGCGTCAGTCCGGAGAAGTTCGTCGAGTTCGTCAGCCGCGCGGCGCGGCCGGTATAGCGTATGCACGAGTCACTGCTCGCTTACCGCCGCAAGCGATTCCTGTGGATCGCGGTCGCCCTGGCGCTGCTGGCCGTGCTCGCCTACGCGCTGCAGGGTGATGCCGAACCCCATGACGGCGGTACCTGGCTCGGCTACACACTCGGTGGCGTTGGCGCCGCACTGATTTTATGGCTCACGGCCCTGGGTGTGCGCAAGCGCAGCTATCGCTCGACGTTAGGCAGCCTGCAGGGCTGGGTGTCGGCGCATGTCTATCTCGGCCTCGCGCTGCTGGTCATCGTCACGCTGCACACCGGGTTTCAGTTTGGCTGGAACGTGCACACGCTGGCGTACGTGCTGATGTGCCTCGTGATCGCCAGCGGTGGCGTTGGCGTGGTGCTGTACCTGCGTTCCCCGCGCGAACTGTCGGCCAACCGCGCCAGCCTGACGCGCGATCAGCTGACCGAGCAGCTCGCGGAGATCGACGCGCGCAGCCTGCGGGTCGCGTCGCGCTTGCCGCCGGAATATCGCGACCTGGCACAGAGCGCACGCGATCGTACGCGGCTCGGCGACGGCGTCCTGGCCTTGCTGCGCGGCGCCGATCGCTCGCAGGTGCTTCTGCCGGGTGCCGCGGGCGGTGGTGCCAGCATTGTCATGAATCCGGGTCAACGCGCCGTGATCGATTTCCTGTCGGATCGCCTGTCGCGCAGCACCGATGGCGCACAGACGCAGGCACTCACCGAGTTGATGTCGCTGGCGGCTGCGCGGCGCGTCTTGCTTGAACAGCTGCGGCGCGACGCGCAGCTCAAGGCCTGGCTGCAGATCTGGCTGTACGTGCATGTGCCCGTGACATTCGGCCTGCTCGCGGCGCTGATCGCGCACGTGATCAGCGTGTTCCTGTACTGGTGAGGCAGGAGCAACCCGCATGCGTGCTCTGATCCGATTTGTCAGTCGCGGCCCAGGCGGCGCCGCCCTGCAGCGCGACCGGATCTTCGATGGCGACGTGATCACGTTGGGCCGCGCGACCGACCAGGTCATCAACCTGAAGGATCGGCGCGTCGAGCTTGAACACGCCCGTATCGTGCGCGTCGGCGGTCGCTGTCTGGTCAGCAGCCGCGCACTGACCGGTGTGCTGGTCAATGGCACGGTGCGCCGGGATGCGCCACTCGCGGTCGGCGATGTGCTGCAGATCGGCGCCAATGTTCTCAGGCTCATCGCGCCTCCCGCGGGCTTTGATCTCGCGTTCACCTTTGAACTTGATGACAGCGTCGACACGCGCGCGGTCGAGGCGCCGGCGCTGCTGCTCACGCTGTCGGAAGTGGGCGCGCGCATGCAGCCATGGGCCTGGGCGCTGTCCATCCTGGTGCTGGTTGGAGCGCTGCTGGTGCCCTGGCTGAGTTCACCGCAATCCGGCGCGCTGTTGCCGACCCGCCAGACTCTGCTGCCGAGCGATCACGCCTGGCAGGCCGGCCCGCTGCACGCTGCCCACGGCAATCTCAGCGCGAAATGCGAGTCCTGCCATGAGAGGCCATTCGCGCACGTCGCCGACCAGGCCTGTCTCGCGTGCCACGCGGCCTCACTGCACCGGCACGTGCCGCCTGGCAATCATCAGCTGCCCGTGTCAGCTGTGACGCGCTGTGCCAGCTGTCATCGCGAACACGACGAGCCCTCGACGCTGGCGCGCAACGACGAACAGGTATGTGTCAGCTGCCACGCAAACCCGAAGCTAACAGAGAAACCCGCGCCGGCCACGGATTTCCTGCGCCAGCATCCGGCATTCGCAGCGGCAGGCATTCGTGATGAATCGCATGTGAAGTTCCCGCACGATGTGCATCTCAATCCCAAAGGCATCAAGACAACCACGGGCAGCAAAGTCATGAGCTGCGCCGCTTGCCACGAGCCGCAGGCGGGCGGCGCGCGTTTTCAGCCGATTTCGATGCAGCGTCACTGTCAGCGCTGCCACTCCCTGTCGTTCGATCCACGCGCACCGCAGCGCGCTGTGCCGCACGCCAGGCCGGAGATCGTGCTTGAGTCCTTGCTTGAGTACTATTCGTCCGAGTACCTGCAGGGCTATCCGGATGCGCTGAACACTGCACGCCCCGTTCGCAAGGTCGCGCGACCGGGAGTCGATCTGAGCGCGGCGCAACGCGAGCGGGTACTGGCGCGCGCCCGCACGCAGGCCGAGATCACCGCGCGCGATTTGTTGGAACGCCGGGCCTGCGTCGTATGTCATGAGGTGCAGCGCGGCAAGGCCGCATCGACCTGGACTGTGACACCGGTGAGCTTGCGCGCGGTCTGGATGCCGAAGGCGAGGTTCAGTCACGCCGCCCATGCCACCAGCCTGACACCCTGCAAGACTTGTCACGCCGCGGAGCAGTCAAAGCGCGCAGCCGATATGCTGATGCCGGCGATCGAATCCTGCCGCACATGCCACGCCGGTTCGCACTCGGCCGCGCCCACACAAATTGCGAGCAGCTGCACCAGCTGCCACGATTTCCACAGCGCGCGGTACCCGCTCTGGCAGGCAGGCCTGGTGCCTGCTGCGCCTCGAGCGGAAGCGCGGCAACAATGACTTCCGACGGACGCCATGGCTCGTTGCTGACAGGATTCGTTGCCGCCGCTGCATTGCTGGCCGCCTGCGGAGGCGGCAGTACGCCGGTCGATCCGGCAACGGCACCGCTGGCGCGGGAATGCAGCGGTTCGTGCGCGGGTGCCGCGAGCTTTCTCAGCGTGAGCGATGTGCAGCGCGTGTTGGCGCAAGCGGTGGCCGAAGCGCAGGCGCGCAACGTGCGCGCGACGATCGCGGTTGTCGACCGGGTCGGCAATGTACTTGCGGTGTATCGCATGGCCGGCGCTGCTAACACGATGACTATTTCCAGTATCCAGGCGAACGGCGGTGGGCGCGCCGTCAGCGGCGGCCTCGAAGGCGTCAACATCGTGCCCGCGAGCCTCGGCGCCATCGCCAAGGCGATCACCGGCGCGTATCTGTCCAGCGAGGGCAACGCGTTCAGTACGCGCACCGCCAGCCAGATCGTGCAGGAGCATTTCAATCCCGGTGAACTGCTCACGCCGGGCGGCCCTTTGTCAGGCGCGCAGTTCTCGCAGTTGCCGTGCTCGGATCTTGCCGCGCGCGCCAGTGGCGCGGCGCCGACACCGGGCCCGCATCGCTCACCACTCGGACTGGCCGCGGATCCCGGCGGGTTCCCGCTCTACAAGGACGGCACGCCTGTTGGCGGCGTCGGCGTGCTTGCGGATGGATTCTATGGCTACGATGCGGATGTGCTGGATCGCGACCGCGACCTCGATGAACAGATTGCGTTCGCCGCGGCTTCTGGTTTTGCCGCACCCGAGGATCGCCGCGCAGATCGCATTACGGCCGATGGCAAGACCCTGCGATTCAGCGATGCAGACTCTGCGGATCTTGCGACGGTGCCGGCTAACGCGCCGTCATTTGGCACATTGACGGCCTCGGCCGGTTCGCTGATTGCGGTCCCCGGCTACAGCGACGGAACCAGTCACGCAGGTCTCGCGTTCGCGAGCGCGGCTTCCGGCATTCGGGCTGACACGCTCGACTACAGCGGACTCGACGCGTTCGTGCTGGTCGATGCGGCTAACAACGAACGCTATCGGCCACGCGCGGGCACTGAAACGAGCGGCGCCCTGAGCATTGCCGAATCGCAAGCCGTGTTGCGCAGCGCCCTGCGGGTCGCGAATCGTGCGCGGGCACAGATTCGCCGGCCACTCGGCACGCCCGCGCGCGTCAGCGTCGCGCTGGTCGACAGCGCCGGCGTGATCCTGGGCATTGCCCGGTCGCGCGATGCGCCGGTGTTCGGCATCGATGTGTCACTGCAGAAAGCGCGCAGTGCCGCGTTCTTCTCCGGCGTCTCGGCCGCGGCGGCACTCAATGCGCTACCCGATGCAGTGTTTCTGAATGGCGGCCTGAGCGTGCGCAGCCGCCAGGCGCCCGGCGCCTACGTGTCCCAACTGCGCAGTTTTCTCGCGCTGCCCGCAGCGCTTGCGGATGGGCAGATTGCATTCACGGCACGGACGCTGGGCAACTTGGCACGGCCGTTTTATCCGGATGGTGTCGATGGCAACGCCGCGGCGCCGTTAGCGCGCAACTTCAGCAGCTGGAGTCCGTTCAGTACCGGCCTGCAGCTTGACCTGGTGCACAACGCGATCATCCAGCATGTCGCCTTCGTGCTCGGAGCGGCCCCGGATGTGCCGGCGAATTGCAGTGGCGTCGGTGGCTTCGACACGGCGTTTGCGAATTCCGGCGCCATCGCCGCCGTTGCAAATGGCATGCAGATTTTTCCAGGTTCCGTGCCGATCTACCGCGGCCGGCAGCTGGTGGGCGCACTGGGTGTGTCCGGCGATGGCGTCGACCAGGACGACATGGTCGCTTTATTAGGCGTTGATGAGTCAGGCGCTGCCGGAATCGGCAATGCGCCGCTGGATCTGCGCGCCGACCGACTGTTGCCGCAAGGTTCGCGCTTGCGCTATGTGGGTTGCCCGGCAGCGCCTTACCTCGACAGCAACGCGAGCGGGGTTTGCGATGGACGCTGAACGCCGGCTGGCTCTGGCCCTGGCACTGCTGACGCTGCTGCTGCTCGAGTCGCAGGCGCCGGTGTTGGCACAGTCGCAGGCTGCGGACCGGTGTCCTCGTGAAGTTCCCGCGGATCCCAATCGTCGCAGCCCGACCGCAACGCCGGGCGCGTTCGAACCGACGCCCTGCGACCCGCAGCGCCTGCCGCCGCCCGCAGCGGCCACGACGCCGGGCGCGGTGCTCGTGCCGGATCGCTGGCGCATCGTTTCGGCACTCGGATATCCCGAGAACCTGCTCGATCCCTACCATGGCAACAACTGGCTCAAGGGCGACCGGCCGGTGTTTGGCGAGGACTGGTTTGTCAGCCTGACGGGCGTATCTGACACGCTGGTTGAGGCGCGGCGTTTTCCGGTACCGGTCGGCGGGCCGGTGACGGCGCGGCAGGGCAGCCTCGATGTCTTCGGCGAAGGCGCGCAGTGGATCGCGACCCAGACCTTGCTGGCGGAACTCATCGTCTACAAGGGCGACACAGTCTTCAAGCCGCCGGACTACGAATTTCGTTTCATTCCCGTTTTCAATATTGCGCGTGTCCAGGCGCGCGAGCAGGGACTCGTCAAGGCGAATCCCGATTTCGGCACCAGCCGTACTGAAGCCGTGTTAGGCATCCAGGGATTGTTCCTCGACAAGCATCTGCGCAACGTCTCGGAGCACTATGACTTCGATGCGGTACGCATCGGCGTGCAACCATTTACCACGGATTTCCGCGGCTTCCTGTTCAACGATTCACCGCTGGGCCTGCGGCTCTTTGGTACGCGCAATAACAATCGTTATCAATACAATCTCGGCTGGTTCCGGCGCTTTGATAAAGACGCGACCACCGGGCTCAACGATTTCACACAACGTGGACTCGCGGCGCTGCGCAAGGATGACCTGATCGTCGCGAATTTCTACGTCCAGGATTGGCCGCGACCGGCCTTCACCACGCAGGCGACTCTCGCGCATAACATCAATCGCGAAGGTGATCGTGTGCAGTACGACGATCACGGCGTGTTACAGCGGCCGGCCGCGCTGGGCCTCGCGCAGCCGCGCAACTATCGTGTCACCTATGTCGGAGTGAGCGGCGATGGCCATTTTGCGCGCTGGAATCTGACCGCCAGCGGCTACTTCGCAGTCGGACGTGAAGATCATGGCGTGTTCACAAACCTCGCGCAGGACATCCGCGCGGTTTTTTTTGCCGCCGAGCTGTCGCGTGATTTCAGCTGGATCCGGGTGCGCGGCTCGCTGCTCTATGCCAGTGCCGACGCCAATCCCTTCGATGATGTCTCCACAGGCTTCGACGCCATCAACGAGAATCCCTTGTTCGCCGGCGCGGACACCAGTTTCTGGATCCGCCAGCCCGTGCCGTTGATCGGCGGTGGGCGTGTCGCGCTGTCCTCACGCAACGGCCTGCTGAACTCGCTGCGCGCGTCCAGGGAATATGGACAGTCAAATTTCAGCAATCCCGGCACCACGCTGCTGGGTATCGGCGCAGACCTGGACCTGACGCCGCAGCTGCGGGTTTCACTGAACATCAACGAACTAGGCTTCGTCGATACGACGGTGCTGGAAGTCGCGCGGGCGCAGGCCGGCATCGAGCGGCGCATCGGGCTCGATCTCTCGGCCGCCGCCACATGGCGACCGTTCGCAACGCAGAATGTCGTCGCCCGGCTCTCCGCTGCCATCCTGATCCCGGGCGCGGGTTATAAGGCGTTGTATGGCGGCGACCTCGCGTATTCCGTACTTGGCAACCTGGTATTGCAGTACTAGCCATGGCTAACATCCGTCATTTCCTCACCCTGCTGTTGCTGTTCGCAAGCGTCACGAGCTACGCCAGTGAAAAACCGCATGCGGTCCCTCGCGACTATGCCGCTGCCGGTGTGCTCGCGGCTAACGCGCCTGAAAACCAGGATGCAGGCGCTGCCCTCGACAAGAGTCGCGGCTGTCTCTCCTGCCACACCGCCACCGAACAGGCGACGATGCATATGAGCAAGGCGGTCGTGCTCGGCTGCACCGACTGCCATGGCGGCAACGCCGGGGAACACTGGCTCGGCGGCCCGCAGCAGCTCGACACGGCCGCGCGCAACAGCGACCCGGAGTTTCGGCGCGTCCGCGATGCCGCTCATGTGCTGCCGCGCTTTGCGCGCGAATGGGGCTTTACGGAGACCGGACGCGCTAACAGCGCTACGCCTGAGCGCAGTTACACGCTGCTGAATCGCGAAGCACCCGAATTCATCCGCTTCATCAATCCAGGTGATCTGCGTGTCGCGCGCGAAACCTGCGGATCCTGCCACTTGCCGATCGTGGAAGCCGCTGAGCGCAGCCTGATGGCCACCAGTGCGATGTTCTGGCAGGGCGCCGCGTATAACAACGGACTGCTGCCGTTCAAGAGCGCGATCATTGGCGAGGCATACACGCGTGAAGGCGCGGCGGCCACTTTGCATGGCCCACCGATCCCGGCCGAGGATGCTGAAAAACATGGCATCGTCGGCTCCCTCGCGCCTTTGCCGCGCTGGGAGAACCTCGCGCCCGCTGACGTGTTTCGGGTATTTGAGCGCGGCGGCCGCAACAGCCTCAACACCTTTCCCGAGGTTGCGTTGCCGAATGTGTCCGGGCAGCTGCAGCGCCTCGAGGAGCCGGGACGCCCGGACATCCGGCAGAGCGCGCGCGGCCCGGGCACGGGTGCGCGCATCGCGGTTCCGGTCCTCAATATTCACAAGACGCGGCTCAATGATCCCCTGATGTGGTTCCTCGGCACCAATGATCAACCGGGCGATTATCGTTCTTCGGGCTGCAGCAGCTGCCATGTGGTCTATGCTAACGACCGCGATCCGCTGCACTCGGGGCCGTACGCGGCGTTCGGACACAATGGCACGACGCAGACCGTCGACCCGACGATTCCGCGCGATGAATCTGGCCACCCTCTGCAGCATGCGTTTACCCGCGCCATTCCGACCAGCCAGTGCATGGTGTGCCACATGCACCAGCCGAACATGTTCATGAACAGCATGCTCGGCTACACCATGTGGGACTACGAATCCGATGCGCCGCTGATGTGGCCGAAGCAACAGCAGTTTCCCTCGGCACAGCGCATGCGCAGCGTGCTGGATCGCAACCCGGAAGGAGCAGCGCCGCGCGGCAACTGGGCCGATCTCGAGTTCCTGAAGAACGTCTGGACCGACGTCAACCCGAAGGCCAGGGATACGCAGTTCGCGGACTATCACGGCCACGGCTGGAACTTCCGCGCCGTGTACAAACGCGATCGGCACGGCAACCTGCTCGACGCGGCCGGCAACCTCGTGGCCAACGACGATCCCGGGAAATTTGCCAAGGCGGTGCACCTGTCATCGGTGCATGTCGACGTCGGCATGCAATGCGTCGATTGCCATTTCGCACAGGACAGTCATGGCAACGGCCATATCTATGGCGAGGTCGGTGCGGCGGTGGAAATCGACTGCAGGGATTGCCACGGGACGGCGACTTCGCTGCCGACGCTGCGAACTTCCGGGCCGGCGGCGGGACCTAACGGCCTGAACCTGGCGGCGCTGCGCAATCCCGATGGCCGCAAACGCTTCGAATGGCTGGATGGCAGGCTGCTGCAGCGCTCGGTGGTGAATCCGCGGCTGGAGTGGGTCGTGAAACTGGTCCAGCACAGCGTCACGCCGGGCGATCCGGACTACAACCCGAAGGCTGCCCGCGCCAAGCTGATGTCGCGCGATACCGAATCGCAGCGCTGGGGTCCGTCCACGCCCGCCGCCATGCTCGCGCATGGCGATGACAACATGGAATGCTATGCCTGCCATACGTCCTGGACTAACAGCTGCGGCGGCTGTCACCTGCCGATCGAGGCCAACTGGAAAACCGCGCGGCATCGCTACGAAGGCGGCGAGACTCGCAATTTCGCAACCTACAATCCGCAGGTGGCGCGCGACGAGATCTTCATGCTCGGCCGCCGCGGCTCCATCGACGGCGGCAAGATCGCGCCGGTGCGTTCATCGTCGGCGCTGGTGCTGTCCTCGACCAACGCCAATCGTGAAAAGATCTACGTGCAGCAGCCACCTGTTTCGTCAGCGGGCTACAGTTCGCAGGCGATGAACGCGCACTATCCACACACCGAGCGCAAGGTCGAAACCAAGACCTGCAGCGATTGCCATCTCGCCAGCAACGGCGACAACAATGCAATTCTGGCGCAGACCCTGGGGCAGGGAACGCAGTTCATCAACTTCGTCGGCTACAACGCCTACCTGGGCACCGAGCGCAGCATCGCCGCCGT
>JAYUGT010000100.1:0-12854 GCA_043738315.1 Gammaproteobacteria bacterium | reverse complement strand
GTCCCGCGGCTACGGCGAGCGTCAGCCGGTGGCGAGCAACAAGACTGATGAGGGTCGCCAGCAGAACCGCCGGGTGGTGCTGCGGATCCTCAACAAGTAAGTTGTCGGAAAATAGTCCGTGCTATCGAGCGCGGACGAAGAAAGGCTGGACGAGAGTCCAGCCTTTTTTTTGGCGGTGCGCCAGGTGCCAGACGCCAAAGCCAGCCGGGATCCGGGGCCTTAACGCGAAAGCCGGGCGGCCGTCAGCGTTTCACGCGCCAGAACGGTGAAGCCACGCTCGAGCCTGTTACCGCCGCCGTCGACGATGGTCACGACATGTTCGCCAGGCGCCAGGTCCAGCGGCAACTGGTGATAGGTGCGAGTTGCGCCCGCGAAGCTGCCGTCGACATGCCACAACAAGGCGGCCTCAGGATCGCGATGCACCGCCTCCAGCACGACCCGTCCGCGACGGCCGTCCAAATCCAGCGGGATGTAGACTTCCGCGCCGGCAACCGGATACACGAAGTCCATCAGCGCGCGGCCGTTGTTAGCTGCCGGGCCGCAGCCGGCGCGATAGGCCGGCAGTTCGCGATAGGCGGCGTTGTGGCGCCGGTAATAGAACTCCTGGGTCGCGGGCAGCACGAACCAGCCGTCATGCCGCATGTTGCCGACCCGCTCGCATTGATCGTCGACTCGCGCGCGTCCGCTGGCGTCGAGATGCACGAGCTGGTTGTATGGACTCTGGCGTTCGAAATGACTGGCAACCGGGACCCAGTCGTCGGTGGCGTCGCACAGCTCGTTAGCCAGGAAGCCATCGTTGCGGCAGACCTGCACCCGTTTCAGCGCGCGCGACGGTTGCGCGAGCCAGGGTGCCGGCGGCAGCCTGTTATGCAGGGCGAACAGCAGCGGCGCTGCCGCAACTGCGCCGGTGAGGCCAGGCCGTCCCTCGCCGCTGGCGTTGCCCGCCCAGACGCCGACGGTGTAGGCGCCGCTGCTGCCGATCGCCCAGGCATCACGCTGGCCCCAGCTCGTGCCGGTCTTCCATGCAATCTGCCGCCCGCCGCTTTCTTCCGCGGGCCGCGGCACCTCGAGCAGGGCGCGCAGCGTCAGCCAGGCGGCGCCGGTTGACAGGCCGCCCGCTCTATAAGACGGATCGGTGGCCAAAGTCTTGCCGCCTGTTAGCTTTCCGTCTTTCAGCAGCACCAGCTGCGGCGGCGGGGAGCGTTGGCGGTCATCGCTGCGTCGCGCCGCGGCGACCAGGCCGGCGTGCATGCGGGTGATCTCCCAGAGATTGCCCTCCGATCCGCCTAACACCAGGGTCAGGCCGTAATGATCGGGGCTCTGCGTCAGCGTGCTCATGCCCTGCGCCTTCAGCAGGTCGTAAAAACGGTCCACGCCGTAGTCACGCAGCATGCGCACCGCCGGAATATTGAGCGACTGCGCCAGCGCAACATCGGCCGGCACCGCGCCGCGATAATCGCGATCGAAATTCTCAGGCGTGAAACCGGCGATCTGGGTTGGCACGTCGGCCAGCAGCATGTGCGGCAGCAGCTGGCCGCTGTCGAGCATCGCGGCGTACAAAAGCGGCTTCAGGATGCTGCCGGTGCTGCGCGGCCGGCGGATGATGTCCACCGCCAGCCCGCGTTCATTGCGGACCGACCAGTCGGCGTTGCCGACGTATGCGAGCACCTCAAAATTGCGATTGTCGACGATCAGCGCCGCTGCGTTGTGAATCTCCTGGCGCGCCAGCTGCGCGGAATGTTCCGCAACCAGTCGCATGGCGTCGCGCTGCAGGGCGGCGTCTATCGTGCTAACAAAGCGATGCTGCGCCGGATACTGCCAGCGCAGGGTTTCCAGCAGGTGCGGCGCATCATCGGGCAGCGGCAACGGCGCGCCCACCAGAGGTTCGGCGAGCGCCGCCTGCAGGTCGAGATCGTCCAGTCGACCTCGCGCACGCAATTGCCGCAACAGCGCATCGCGCTTGGCCTGCAGCCTTGCGCGGTTGCGGCCCGGCGTTACCAGCGCCGGCTGGTTAGGCAATACGGCGAGCGTCGCGGCCTCGGCCCAGCTCAGGCGTTCGGGCGCGCGCCCGAAATAGCGCCACGCGGCCGCCTCCAACCCGACTACGTTGCCGCCGAAGGGCGCATGGCTCGCATGCAGCCCGATGATTTCGTCCTTGCTGTAGGCCAGTTCCAGCCTGACAGCCAGCAGGGCGTCGGCAAGCTTCGCGCCCAGACCGCGATCGCGGCGCCGGTCGCCGCCTGCGCCATTCGGCTGCGGTGCACGCGCGAGCCGCGCCACCTGCATGGTGATCGTGCTGGCGCCGCTGACGACGCGCCGCTGGCGCCAGTTCTGGCGCAGCGCGCGCGCGATCGCGATCGGGTCGACGCCCGGGTGGTGTTCAAAGCGACGGTCTTCAAATTCGATCAGTGCCTGCCGGTATTTTGGCGGCACCGCAGCGGCAGCTGGAAAGCGCCACTGACCATCGCCGGCGATGCGCGCGCCTAACAACTGGCCGTCGCGCGCCAGCAGCACCGAAGATTCCGGTTCGGCAAACAAGGGATCCGGCGCAAGGCGCCAGAACCAGACTGCGGCCGCCAGTGCGACAGCGATGCCAATGATGCGGCGCTTGTGGCGCATCAGCGCGGCTGTCCGGCGACCTGCAGCCACTGGCCCTTGCTCCGTGCGAACTTGCTGGCGTCGTACATCGCCTCGACCGACACGCTCGGCAGGTAAAACCGGCCGACGTAGGCGGCGTTGACGCGGGTCCGGAAACGGATCGACTGGCCCGAGCGCAGGCCGAAGTACTGCAGCACGCGGTCGTCGCGGATGTCGGTGTGATCCGCCTGCGCCTCGGAGCTGTTGAGCCGCGTGACCGGAACGCCATCGGCCGATTCGGTCACACCGTCATTGGACTTGTCGCCGCCGTCCGCGGCATTGTCCATCCGGTCGTTGTGGATTTCCCAGCCTGCGGGAACCATCTGCGTCAGCGCAATGTTGTCGATGCGCAGCGGCGTCAGGTTGCGCACCGTGACGTTAGCCACGAGGTCGGTCCCCTGGGTCACGCGGCTCACGTCGACCGGCGCGCCGCGTGCATCGGTGTAGCTGACTTCCAGCGCGAGTCCTGCCGATTCCGCAGCGTCGCGGCCCGCGGCCGGAATGCCGCGCAATGCCAGCGTCGCGAACAGCACGCGTTGCGAATCGTTGCGCAGCCGGATGCCCTGACCATTGGCGGGCAGATTACCGAGCTCACGTTGGTACACCGGCTTGCTCGCGCCGATGCGTTCGGGTTTCGAACCCGCCAGCGTGACCTCGGCTGTGAAACCGGGGCCGTTGCCGTTGCCGGCGAAGCGTGCCATCGCCATCAGCGAGTAAGCGGTCTCCTGTGTGCTGTACCAGGATTCGGAGGACAGTTGCGTCGAGATGACGCGCACCAGGTCCGCAGTCCGGTCGTAGCGGCCCAGCGTGACCAGGCTCTGCAGCAGCATCGCCCGGTCGCGCAGTGGCGAACCAAAAGTTTCATAGCCACTGCTGTCGCGGACCGTCAGTGCGGCCTCGGCAGTCATCGCCCTGGCGATGTCCGGGAGGCCTGCCAGCTTGTACGCGGCCGCCAGCGTCCAGGTCTCCACGGCCGGCAGGCCACGGATTTCGCGCAGGCGATTCATCGCGCCGACATCCGCCGCGCCCGCGAGAGCTAACACGTAGAGCCGGTACGCCTGGCCCATGGCGGCGCCTCTGACGATCGCCTCGCGACCGCCATCGGAGCCCTGCCGGGCCTGCTGCCAGCGCGGCGCAGTCCACGACGAGGCCTGTGCCTTCAAGGCCCGCAGCGCGCCTGAGCGCAACGAACCGGGCAGGCTGTAGCCGGCCTTTTCCGCTTCAATCAGGAAGTGCGTCGCGTAGCTGCTGGACCAGGACTCATAGCTGTCGGGCGCCGCAAAACCACCATTGGCGCCCGGCCAGTAGCTGAAAGCGCCATTGGCCAGCTGGAAAAATCGCAACCGTTCAATGGCGGCGCGCACATTTTCCTCGATCTCGCGTTTACGGCCATCCTCCAGGGCTAACAGCGTGCCGAGATAGAGCTGTGGAAACACAGCCGATGTGGTCTGCTCCAGGCAGCCATGCGGGTACTGGATCAGGTAGCGCAGGCGCGCGTCGAGATTCAACGGCGGCACCGCGGACAGTTCCAGCGTCCCTTTGTTAGTGCCCGCGAGCCCGAAGGGCGTCGCCGTGGTTGACCAGATCTCGCCAGGTTGCAACACATGGCTCTGGTAACGGGTACTGAGCGGATTCGGGCTGCGTATCTCGATGTATACCTCGCCGCGGGCGCTGAAGCCGCCGCCGCTGGCCGCAAAGCGCAGCCGCGACTGGCCCAGCTTGTCGCCGGTCCGCACGCGCAGCAGGCCAATGCGCTCATCAGGCTTGGCGAACAGCACGTGCACCGCGCGATCACCGACCGGTTGCATTAGTCCGTCGGTATCGATGCTCAGCGTGACGTCCTTGATGCCGGGTTTGGTGACAAACAGTGACACCGGCACCACGATTTCCTCGCCCGGCCCGGCGACCCGCGGCAGGGTCGGCAGCAGCATCAGCGGCTGGCGCACAAACACCGATTTCTCCGCGGCGCCATAGGCCCCGTGGTCGCCGGCGACTACCATGACCCGCACCGCGCCCACGTATTGCGGCAATTCGATCGAGTGGCTGACTCTGGCGCCCGCCTTGAGCTGAAAGGGTCCGAGAAAGCGCGCCACCGTCGGGAAGCGTGATTTCTTTTCGTCGGGTTTGCTGGTCGGCGCCGTGTCCGAGCCGCCAAGTGCTAACAACCGTTCCAGTTGCGCGCTGTAGGAGCCGGCCACCTGATCGAACAGGTCCCAGGTCGAAATTCCGAGCGCCTCGCGTTTGTAGAATTCGCCGTGCAGGTCCGGCGTCCTGAAATTGGTCAGCGACAACAGCCCTTCGTCGACCACCGCGACCGTGTAAGTCATGGCGTGGCCGTTCGCTTCCGCCACGTCGACGCTGACCTTGGACTCCGGCTTCCATTCGTCAGCCGCGGTGAGCCTGGGCGACAGCCGCGTCGCCGGGTCATTCACCAGCAGCGGCACGATGCCGTACAGCCGCAGCGGCCGGTCATTGTTGCGGTCGGCTTGCGGCTGCACCAGCGTCACCGCGACGTACACGTTAGGTGTCATCGCTGCGGTGACCGGGACTTGGAAACGGGTAGTGCCGGCCTTCGGTTCGAGCCAGCGTGATTCCAGGATCCGCGTGCCGTTCTCGATCGTGATCAACGCGCGGCCCTGCGCGCTTTCCGGCAACTGCAGCGTTGCGGTCTCGCCGACCTGGTACTGGGCCTTGTCGGCGGTGACGGTCAGCACGCTGGCTGCGGGACCGGATTGCTGGCGTTCCTTGCCGGCCCAGGCCGGCCAGTCGATGTAGAAAGTGCGCCCGGAGCAATGGCCGCCCGCGGGATCGCAGACGCGCAGCAGGTAGCGGCCCCAGTCCGGATAGTTCACGCGGAATTTCCAGGCGCCGCGGCCGTTGCTGGTGGCGACCTTGCCGGTGCGCACCACCGAATTGCTTTGACCTTCGACATACTGCGCCAGCGAATCCGCGCCCTTGTCCCACCACCAGCGCCACTCGACCTTGTAGAGCGTGACCTCGAGTTCCCTGATGGAGACCGGCTTGCCGTCGGCGTCCAGGCTCGCAATCTCAAGCGTGTGATCCTGGTCCGTCAGCAACATGTCACGGGTGGCGTCGCCCTTCGGCAGGCGCACGCCGACAAAATTTTCGTAAGGTGCGTAAGCGATGATGTCCCGCAGGATGCTGAACGCGCCGCCGCTCTCGAAAACACGGGTTGTAAACGTGGCGGACAACATGCCGGGCGCCGCGCTGTCGAGCTTGAGCTTGTTGTCGAAGCGCGCGTTGCCGCTGTCGTCGAGAGCGCCCTCGAATACCGGAATCGGTTCGGCCGCGAAGCGCCGTGCCGGATCGTCGAAACTGAAATCGCTGAAACTCGAGAATGCGGTCGCCGTGGGGGTCAGGCGCACGCTGACATCGGCCTTGAGCCCGGCCGCGGTCGCACCTGACAGCCACTGCGAGCTGACGGTGCCGGCGATCGGTTTGCCGGCGCCGAGGCGCGCCTCGCCAAGATCGAGCGCAATCTTCAGCCTGTTAGGCATGACGGTCTCGATCTTGAGGCGCTTGCTGAAACTGGAACCGCCCAGCACCGCCTTGGCGGTCCAGTTGCCGGTCGGCGCGGCCGGGCTGGTCTGCATCGTGAATGCATAGAATCCGCCGACCGGCCTGGTATTGACTTGGCTCTGCACCAGCCGGCTGGACGGGTCATAGAGCTCGAGCGTGACCGGATGATCGGCCGGCAGGTTCTGCTCCTTGTCCTGCAACACGAAAGTCAGGTACAGCGTATCGCCCGGACGCCAGACGCCGCGGTCGCCATAAATAAAGCCCTTGATGCCGCGGCTCACGGTTTCGCCGCCGACGTCGAAATGGCTGACGGGCAGGGCCGCGCCGGCCGCGAGTTTCAGGTAGCCGCGCTGGTTGTTAGCTTCCGCGACCAGCAGGTAGGGCGTGCCCGCGGTGGCCAGGGTCGCAAGTCCGCTGCCGTCGGAGGTGGCGCTGCCGATTTCCTGGTTCTGGTAATTGCGCACCGACAATTTCACGCCGGGCAGCGCTTTGGCGCTGCGCAGGTCAGTGGCCATGATCAGCAGCTGCCCGCGCTGGTCGCGCTTGGCTAACAAGCCGATGTTGGAGGCGAGCAGGTTGCGTGATGCCGTGATGCCCTCGGCGAACTGGAAATAGGCGATATCACAGGGGTCATTGCGTTTTTCCCACTGACCGCCGCCGTAGTACTGCTGGACGAAGTCCCAGTTGCTCTGCGTGGCGGTGTCGCCATTTTCCTGGTTCGCAGGGCTCGGCGGCGCCGGTCTGTTAGTTTCGGGCAGCGGCGTGTCGCAGCGGTAATCGTTGTCCGCCGGCGTGATCTGCAGCGTCAGCTGGAACATGCCGCGCGGGTACTTGCGCAGCAATTCGCCGACATCGAGGCTGTAGCGCTGCCAGCGGCCGGTGCGCGGCCCGGTCAGGTCGATCTTCTTGCGCCACAAAACGCGGCCGACCCGGCCCATTTCCTGTTCGCCATCGAGGCCGTTGACCTGCAGGAACTGCGCAACGTTGTCTTCATAGATGCGCGTCGCCAGCACGTTGACCGAGCGCGCACTGACTGCCTCGAACGGAATTGAAATCGTGCTGCTGTCCGGCAGGATGACGCCCTTGCCAACCCAGCGGACCTGCGGCTTGGTGCTGGTGAACTCGAGCTGGTACTTCGCTTGCTGTTCGAGCGGCTGGCCGCGCTGGTTGCGGATGCCGGGCTCCAGCGTCACGGTCACCGCGCCGTCCACCTCGCTGCCAGGATACATTGTCAGCAGATTGTTAGTAACGCGCGTTGTGAACTGCAGGTCGCCGAGTCGCACCAGGCCGCTCAGGTTCTGGTTGCGCGCCAGCGCGTCGGAAAAGGTGATGACTATCTGGCGGCGGCCTTCCGTGTCGAGCGCCTGCGCGTCCGCAACCGTGAATGCACCGCGCGCCGGGATCCCGGCGGTCAGTTCGCCGCTGTTGCTGGCGCCTATGGCCTGGCCACTCCAGCGCAGCACCGCATTGGACTCGGTCTTCTGGCGCGACAGGCCGGCGCTGCTGAAACGGTGTTTCAGGTTGTCGGCGTCGTGCGTCCATTGCAGGCCGACTGGCGCATCGAGATGGCTCAGCGTGACGAGCTTTTCCACCCGCGCCGGATCTTCGGCGTCCGCGGTAACCAGCAGCCCGCGCAGGATCATGCGCGCATCGTCCGCCGGATCCGATTCGAGTGCCTGCACGCTGACGTCGAACTGCGGCGATTGCACGCTGAAGTGGAATTCGAACGGCGCGAGGCCCGCGGGCATGTTGGCGAGGCCGGTGGGCAGCAAGCGCACCGTGTAGGTCTGCCCGGCGATCAATTCTGCTGCCGCGTGAAATACGATCTCGCGCTTGCCGATGAATTCGATGCTGCCCCTAACAGCGGGTTCGAACTCCAGCACCGCAGCCTTGTCAGCGCCCGGTTTGTTAGCATCCGGGCCGAAATCCGCCTGGAACAACACGCGGATCTCGGACTTGCGCGACACGCTGCCGTTGGTGTGGCCGGCAATGATGCTGTTCCAGGTGGCTGCGGTTGCCGCGTCGGCGGCCGCCTGTTCTGCCCTGGGCTTGCAGCCGGTGAAACAGAGAGTTGCGGCGAGAACGACAGACAGAAGGATGCGGCTGCGCATGGGTGAGACCTTTTGGGAGTTCAGGCCTCAAATTCTAGGGCTACTTGTGGCGCCGCAAGTGTTGCAATTGTGGCGAATTCGGGCGCCCTGACAGGCAGGGCGCGCGCGTCAGTTTGAGATGGCCGGTCAAGCGCAATGGGCGCGGCCGCGCCGCCCATTCGCCGCGCGGCCGCGCCCATCGCGCTCGCCCGACGATCGCGATCTGACCTGTCAACCCGCCCTGGTGTTAGTGCGACACGCCGCTAGGAGCGCCGCGTGTCGCGAATCTGCTGCATGCCGATGCGCAGATCCAGCATGCGCCTGAACTCCTCTTCGCCGAAGAAGCGCTGTGCCAGCACGTTCATCGGATCTTCACGGTAGCCGGTTTCGCGGACGTAGTAATCGTAATGCTGCTGGGTTTTGCGCTCGGATTCTGGCAGCGGGTGCTGATCCGCTTCGTCCAGCCAGCCAAACCAGCGATCGACGAACTCCATGAGATAGGCCTCGCAGACGTCGATGTTAGCGTCGTTGAGTTCGCCCATGATGCTGGTCGCGACCGGCGACATCAGGCCGCGCAGGTAGGTGCCGTGGCTCCAGTTCCAGGTGAAACTCGGGTGGCCCCGCAATTTTATCGCGCTGGCGTTGGCAGGCTCGTAGTACTTGCGTACGTAGTCGAGGTGCATGCGAGGGTCGAGCCGCGGCGTGTAGTCAGCGTAGAAGAACAGCTTGGGCACGGTGCCGAAGATGATCACCAGGTGCGGCACGCGGTTCTGCTGCGACAGGAAGGCGGTAGCGTTCATGTCCAGCAGGCTGGCGCGGCGGTTGCCGAGCCAGGAATAAACCAGCCAGTCCATGCCCTGGCCCGTGTATGCGGTAAATGAGCCTTCCATGCCCTTGTCGAGCGAGGTGTAGTACTCACGGCCGTTGCTGGAAGGGTGCTTGCTGACCGCAAAACGCGCCTTGATGCGCTCGACGATGCCGGAATGGATGCCCCAGCAGCGTTGCCAGGCGGCGCTGACATCGACGTTAGGCTGCTCGGCCAGGAACTCGGTGATGGTCTTGATGTCCAGTTTGGCGCTCATGGGACCAAGCATTGCAGCAATGCGCCGTGCCGTGCAGCAAGGCACCGTGCGGTGTCCGAGCCACGGATAGGGTTCCGGCGTCGTACCGGTACAACTGGCGGAAAATCCAATTCCTGCGATGATCCCGCCATGGCAACGACAAGACGCAAAGTCATTCTGGGCGGGGGTGCGCTGGTGGTGGTGGGCGGCTCCTATCTGGCCGCGCGGCGCCGCTTCGACGGTCCGGTGGAACGGCCGGCCGGCATACCTGTTAGCAAGTTCGACAAGCATGCCACCGCGGAGCTGGTGACCCAGGGCATAGACCTCACGGGCAAGACTGCGCTGATCACCGGCGCCACCTCCGGGCTTGGCCTCGAGACGCTGCGGGTACTCTCGATGCGTGGCGCGCATTGCATCGTCACCGGCCGCACGCTCGACAAGGCCCGCGAGGCCTGCGCCAGCGTCAAGGGCAAGACCACGCCGGTCGCGCTCGAGCTTGAGAAGTGGGACACCATCGTTGCGGCCAGCAACCAGGTCCGCGCGCTCGGCATGCCGATCGACATGCTGGTGCTGAACGCGGGCATCATGGCCCTGCCGACGCTGGAAAAAGTCTATGGCATCGAAAAGCATTTCGTGGTCAATCACCTCGGCCATTTCATCCTGGCCAATCGCCTGCTGGATCAGGTGAAAGCTGCGGCACAGGGACGCATCGTCGTGGTGTCGAGCCGCGGCTATCAATGGGCGCCCGCGGCCGGCATCGAGTTCGACAACCTGGGCGGCGATCGCGACTACAAGCCTAACAAAATGTACGGGCAGTCGAAGTTGGCCAACGTGCTGATGACCCTGCAGCTCGCGCAGCAGCTGCGCGGCACGGCGACCACGGCCAATGCGGTGCATCCCGGCATCATCAACACCAATCTCGGCCGCCACATGTCGGTATGGACGCGCGCGATTACGCCGTTGATTGGCTGGACTTTCATGCGTTCGGTCGAGCAGGGCGCCGCGACCACCTGTTATGTCGCCACCGCCCCCGCGCTCGCGACCGTCAGCGGCTGTTATTTCGAGGACTGCAATCCGGTCGTGCCGGTGGCGGGCAAGCACATGGACGATCTGGTGCTGGCGCAAAAACTCTGGGACAAGTCGACCGAGTTGACCGCCAAGTACCTGGCGTGATGGTTAATCAGAAATTGTTGCCCGGAAATTATTTCCAGGGAGTGCACGGATGCGCCGGCTGATATTTGTTAGTTCTATGCTCTTGTCGTCACCGTTGCTTGCAGCGGATGATGCCGCTGCGGTCGTTGCCAGGGCGCATTCGGCCTGGCTGCGTGGCGCAGAACCGGAACTCGTGCAGCTCGCGACCACCGAGGCACGCTGGGCCAACTCGGCTGCGGCGCCGGAACTGCATGCGTTCGCGTTCATGCAGTTCCGTGCCCTGCAGCTGGCATCGATCAGGAAAGACAGTGGCGCCGCTACCCGGGCCGGCGAGGCCTGTACCGCGAGCGCCGGCAAAGCTGCGGCGGCGGCCAAAACCGGTCCGCTGGCCGCAGAATCCTGGGCGTTGCAATCCGCCTGCTATGGATACATGGCGGGCCTCGGCGGCATGTTCGCAGGTATCCGCAACGGCCGCGCCAGCGGCACGGCGATGCAGCAGGCGCTGGCGCTGGATGCAGGCAATCCGCGCGTCGTGCTGGTCGATGCGTTTGGGCTTTATTTCCGGCCCAAGATCGCCGGCGGCGACAAGATTAAGGCCTGCGGACGCTTCCGCGAGGCCGGCGCGGCCTTCGACCGGGCGGGCGCAGCAGCGTCGGGCGGCTGGGGCCCGGCCGAGGCGCATTTCTGGCTTGGCCGTTGTTTGTTAGATGCGGACAATCCGGGCGGCGCCCGCCGCGAGTTCGAGGCCGCGCTGAAACTGGCGCCGGAGTTCGCGGCGGCGCAGCGAGCGCTTCGGCCGCGCAGCTAGAAAACGCCGAGCGCCAGCGCGCTCGCGAATGTCAGGCCCAGCTCGCGGCAACGCGCCAGTGCCGCATCGTCCGGCGCTCCGCGTACGATCAGCGGTTCGGCGATGGCGCGAAAGCGGTAGCCGGTCGCAATCCGGGCGATCGCCGCCGCGGTGCCGGTGCCGTCATTACCCGCGCTGATATAGACTGCATACGGCAGACCTTCACGCTTGCCCTCGGCCGGATAAAAAGTCCGGTCAAAGAAATCCTTGACCGCTCCGGACATGTAGGCGAAATGCTCGGGCGTGCCGATCAGGAGTCCGTCGGCCCACAGCAGGTCGCCAATACCCGCCTGCAGTGCCGGGCGGGTCCGCAGCTCCACCGGGTCCTCAGCAGCCGCTATACCGGCCACGACCTCAGCCGTTAGCTTCTCGGTGCGGCCGCCGGCATGGCCGCCATGGATCAACAGCAGTTTTTTCATGGGTTGAACGGTCGCCTGCCATCAAGTTTGCTGCGTCCACCACAGCCGCAATTTAACCTTGCACCCGAATGCTGACACAAGCACGACAGGGACTGGTCATTCTGCTGGCTTTGGGCCTGGCCCAGGCCGTTCTGGCGGCACAGGAACCCGCAACCTTCGTTGCCGGCGGCGTCAAGGTCGCAACCGCAGCGCGGGTGACATCGCGGCCGCGCATCGATGGCGTCCTCGACGAGCCGATGTGGCGCGAAGCAACCCGCATTACGGACCTGACGCAATGGTTTCCGGGCGATGGCGATCCGGCGACCGAGCCCACCGAGGTGCTGATCGCACGCGACGACGACTACCTGTATATCGCCGCGCGCTTCGGCGACTCCGATCCAGGCGGTATCAAGGCGCAACAGCTGGTGCAGGGTTCGCAGGTTATCAACGACGACTACTTCCAGATCATCCTGGATCCCTACAACAGCAAGCGCACGGGCTACATCTTCTACGTCAATCCTAACGGCGTGCAGCGCGACGGCCTGGCACTCGGTGGCATGGCGTTCAACATGGACTGGGACGGCATCTGGGAAGCGGATGCCAAGATCAATGCCCAGGGCTGGGTGGCCGAGGTGGCGTTGCCGTTCAAGACGCTGCTTTTCAAGCCGGACAACGATGTCTGGCGCATCAATGTCATGCGCTCGATCCGCCGCAAACGCGAGGAGCTTGCGTGGTCGCATCAGCACCGCCGCTTCACCATGGACATCAACGGCGAACTGCGCGGCATGCGGGGCGGGCGCCAGGGCTGGGGCCTCGATGTCGTGTCCAGCCTGGCGGTGTCGCAGCGTGAAAGGTTCACGGCGGGAAATTCCGCCCTGGTCGCCAAGCCTTCGATCGATGCATTCTGGCGCATCACGCCGAGCCTGACTGCGGCCCTGACCGTCAACACTGATTTTTCCGCGACTGAAGTTGATGACCGGCTGGTCAACCTGACCCGTTTTTCGCTGTTTTTTCCGGAGAAACGCGATTTCTTTCTCGACAACGCCGAGGTGTTTGAATTCGGCGGTCTGACGCAGAATGCGCGGCCGTTCTTCTCGCGCACCATCGGACTGTCGTCTGCAGGCCAGCC